>JAGHYT010000033.1:0-34992 GCA_017743535.1 Chloroflexus sp. | reverse complement strand
ACGGCTCATCAAAACCATCACCGTTCAGATCGCCGAGCAGTGGCATGTCATCGGCAATCCCAAACGCGATCACCAGTTCGGCATCGCCACCATTGCGCGCTGTGTCGCAAAAGAAGCGGTTTACCGAAGGCCGATAGACGCACGGGTCGTCGCGACCATTCCCATCAAGATCACCGAGTAACGGTATATCACCAGTAACGCCAAACATTAGTGAAAATTCAGCATCACCGCCATTACGTGCTGTATCACAGTAGAAATGGGTTGCTGAAGGTCGATAGACGCATGGGTCATCGTTGGGGAGCAGTGCGGTTGAAGCAGGATTAGGATCGATGGCGTCAATTGAGCTGACAAACCAACCGGGCCACACTATCAAGAAGAGGAGTGATACGATAACTCGTGATTTCATGCCCATCCTTTTCACAATGTAGCGGTGCTTATCGAGACAAAGTATAGGTCTTAGGGAACAAGATAGCAATGATAAACACCTTCAATCAATATTCCCTTCGACGCTCTGCTCCACCATTTCCTTCTTCTCCCAAAATTGGGGAGAAAGTGGCGAGAGAAGGTGAGTTCAAGGTTGGTTACTGTGCAGGCAGCAGACCCACGCTGCTGAACACGGTCGGACAACCGTTCCGACAGGGTTCTATCCGCGCACGTCAATACGCGGGCCGACAGCCCGCGCTTCCGGGCAAATAGCGCGGATCGGGGATCAATGTGAACAGGTGCATGATGTTCATTAGCGTATCAAACACGACCGAACATCGGAGACTTTGCAAAGCTCTGCTTACCCGTAGCCCCTGACGACGATTGCGGCAAATTATGGTATACTTCACTGCACAAGCGGGAAATGTTCCATCTTGATACCTTGCAGGCAGGCGAAAATGCTGCTTTCTGTGGCTCAATACATGGCATGATCCCTCCTGTTTATTCGGTATCATTGATGGGACGATAATCCGTTATCCAATCCTCACCTAACGACATCCATTGCGTCCATTGTAAGGAAGCAGGGAGTGCTGCAATGGAAGCAGCTACAATTCTCGTTGTTGATGACGAGCAACCAATTGTTGATCTGGTCAGTAGCTATCTAACCAACGAGGGTTTTGTTGTTCATCGTGCGTATGATGGTCCGTCGGCATTGGCATTGGCACGTAGTGTTAAACCCGATCTGGTCATTCTTGACGTAATGCTACCCGGCCTTGATGGAATTGAGGTCTGCCGACACCTGCACCGGGATACATCGGTATTTGTACTGATGCTGACTGCGCGCGCCGATGAGGTCGATAAGTTAATCGGTTTATCGGTAGGTGCCGACGATTATCTGACGAAACCGTTTAGTCCTCGTGAATTGGTTGCACGAGTAAAGGCTATTCTTCGGCGTAATCGTATTGTTCGGGCAACCGAGATCAACCAGCGTCCAGTTTTGCAGTTTGAGGGTTTGTTAATCGATCCTGAACGACGCGAAGTAGAACGGAACGGGGTGCGGATTGATTTAACCCCCCGTGAGTTTGATTTACTCTATGCACTGGCCAGCTATCCGGGACGTGTCTTTACCCGCGAAGAGCTGCTCCAGCGGGTCTGGGGTCCTGATTTTTCCGGCATTGATCGCGTGGTTGATGTTCATATCGGTACATTGCGCCGAAAATTAGATGATGATCAGCACAGTACACCGCTTGTGCAGACAGTACGCGGTGTTGGGTATAAATTTGTCGGCGGCACACGATGATGAAATGGTTGCATCAGCTCCGTTGGAAATTATTCGTCTCTCATCTCATTATTGTGCTGATGGCGTATGTTGTACTGCTGGCAGCCGCAAATGTCTTGGTCAGTTTGGGTTGGACGAGTTTTGCTCCCTTGACCCTAGGATCAGCAGCGGCAGAGACTGGTCAGATACACACCGGCACGACGAACGAAGCGGTTGAGTTGCAAGAGCAATTCCAATCGGTTGTGCAACAGGCGTTGCTGATCAGTGGTTTTGCCGCTCTGGCCGCCGCAGTTCTTGTAAGCCTCTTTGTTTCACGCCGTATCGTAGAGCCGATCCAAACGCTCTCAAATGTCAGCCGACGGCTGGCCCAGGGGCTTTACCGCGAGCGTATCTATCTTCAAGCTGATGATGAAATTGCACAGTTGGCGCAGAGTGTGAATCAGTTGGCCGAGGCCCTTGATCAGACCGAGCGTCGGCGGTTAGCATTGTTAGCCGATGTAACCCATGAATTGCGTACACCGCTGGCAACTATCGGTGGCTACATGGAAGGGTTGGTTGATGGCGTCGTCTCGGCGAATCCGGCTACCTTTAACCTCATTTTGCGTGAGACCCGTCGTCTTCAACGCCTGATTGAAGATTTAGAACTACTGTCGCGCGTAGAAGCTGGTCAGTTGCCGGTTGTCGCTCGTGCAATCGACTTACGTTCGGTGTTAGAAGCCCAAATCTCACAGTTTGAGCCACTCTTCAGTAGTAATCACGTCACGTTATCCCTCGATGTACCTGAACAATTACCCCAGGTCTGGGCCGATCCAGATCGCGTAGCCCAGGTGCTGATCAACATTCTCGCCAACGCTTATCGATATACGCCGGCTGGAGGACAGGTTACGGTGCAGGTGAGTACTGATGATCACGAGGTGCGCGTGGCAGTGATCGATAGTGGCATCGGGATCGCAGCCGAACATTTACCTCATCTGTTTGAACGTTTCTATCGGGTTGATAAATCGCGGGCTCGAAACAGTGGAGGGAGTGGTATTGGTTTGGCGATCGCTCGCCATCTGATCTATGCCCAGGGCGGTGAAATCTGGGCCGAGAGTGATGGGATCGGAAAAGGCGCCCGATTTATCTTTACGTTACCACTCGCGCCACAAATGGCAACGGTACGACTTGAACCGGTTGTGGCAATTGATACAGTTGAGGCATCATGAGCACAAGTCTCTGGATCGGTTTATTTCAACTGTTCCTTGTTATTGGTGGCGCGCTGGCTGTGTCATTGTTTATCATAGACCGCCTCTTCCCACCAGTGCGTCATCTCCATGGGCCACTTGCTCCTGATGTCCATCAGCCTTTAGCCAGGCGTACTACTACCCTGCCCCCACCGCCATTGCGTTGGCCGCTTGCGCCAACCTGGTTGCCTCATTACTGGCAAGCAAATGTGCGTTTAGTAGGGCCACTGCTGGTTATCTGGTTGCTCAGTGTGATCTTGCCAGTTATTCTAGCTGTACCGTTCAACCAGATCAGTATCTTAACCGGTTTTCCACTTGGCTATTACCTGAATGCGCAAGGGACGCTGATTTGTTTTGTCACGCTGATTTTTGTCTATAACTGGCGTATGTGGCTGCTTGATCGTCGTTATGGTCTGGAGGTTCCTGAGTCGCCCGAGGATCGGCAGCTACGGTGGCGTTACTCATGGCGTTATTTGGCGTTTGTGGTTGGACTTTTGCTGTTGCTGGGGGTATTCATCGGGCTAGAGACCTGGCTCACTCTTCCTTCATTCCTGATTGATTGGAGTTTCCTAGCACTGGCAATTGGACTCTATGCTGTCATTGGTATTCGTTCTCGTGCCGATACCCTCGATGCCTACTACGTTGCTGACCGTAAAGTGCCCGGTATTCTCAATGGTCTGGCTACTGGCTCAGACTGGATGAGTGCGGCATCGTTTATTAGCATGGCCGGTGCGCTTTACCTGTTGGGTTTTGAAGGTCTAGCCTACATTACCGGCTGGACAGGCGGCTATGTCTTGTTGGTGCTGCTGCTTGCACCGTATTTGCGCAAATTTGGTCAGTATACGCTGGTGGATTTTATCGGCGCCCGGTACCCTGGTGCAGGAGCGCGGGTGATTGCTGCTATCCTGAGCATTATTATTTCTTTTACGTATGTGACAGCACAGGTGACCGGAATCGGGATCATAATGAGCCGCTTTCTCGGTCTAAACTATATGATTGGTGTTCTTGTCGGTCTGGCCGCAGTGCTTCTTTGCTCTTTCCTTGGTGGAATGAAGGCCATTACCTGGACGCAAGGGGTACAGGGGATCATTCTCGTCTTTGCTTACCTGGTGCCGGTCACATGGCTGGCATTGAAATTGACCGGTGTTCCCTTTCCGCAGCTTATGTATGGCGAAGCGCTCTCCAACATTGAGCAGCTCGAACAATTGCAGGGCTTGACCAGCTACGTCGAACCGTTTAACAACTGGTCTATCTGGAATTATCTGGCCCTTTCTCTATGTTTAATGTTGGGCACAGCCGGTATGCCCCACATTCTGGTTCGCTTTTACACTGTACCTACGGTACAAGACAGTCGTAAGAGTGTAGCCTGGGCGCTGGTGTGGATCTGTGTGCTCTATTTAACGGCCCCGGCCTATGCGGCGTTTGCACGCTGGGAGATCCTGCACTCGGTGGTTGGTCGGCCGGTCCTCGAACTGCCTGAATGGACGAAACGCTGGGCTGAGACCGGTTTGCTGGTAATTGCCGAAGACCCCGACCGCGGCGGTAATGGTGATGGTATCTTGCAGTATCACGAATTGCAGATCGATCAAGACCTGGTTGTGTTATCGATGCCGGAGATTGCCGAGCTACCGACAACCGTCGTCGCGCTGGTGGCCGCTGGTGGTATGGCAGCCGCACTCAGTACTGCCGATGGGTTGTTGATGGTGATTGCATCGGCAGTAGCCCACGACATCTACCATCGCACGCTGAATCCACGTGCCAGTTCACGTGAGCGATTGTTGCTAGGACGACTGGCTATTCTGGTCGTGGCCATTCTGGCAGCTCTGACTGCTCTTCAGCGGCTCGCGATTATCGTTCAGCTCGTTGCATGGGCATTTTCCTTTGCAGCAGCCACGATCTTTCCGGTTTTGGTGTTGGGTATTTTTTGGAAGCGAACAAATAGCCAGGGGGCTGTTGCCGGAATGATCTGCGGTTTCCTGGTGACTGCTGGCTATATGGCAATTACTTACTTAGCGCCTGAGTGGACAATTCTGGGCATTTCAAGCTCTGCTGCCGGTATTTTTGGTCTACCGGTTAATTTCCTGGTGACCTGGCTGGTCAGTCGGCGCGGGCCACCGCCCGATCCAGAGGTAATGGCGCTGGTGGATTATGTGCGCTACCCGTGATGCTGACTGCCTCCTTCCCTGTTGCTCAAAACGACACCGATGAACATCACGCTTCTACTGAAGGCCTATCCGAATTATCAAACGCTGGAAACCTCTCCAGCGGCCTGATGGTGTTGCGTCTTTCAGCCAGATCGATCATAATGGAACGCACGCACACCGCTCTCATCACGGGTATAGAACCTGCCCTATTGTGTCACATGGGTATCATTTTCGAGACGTAAGTACATCCAGTCGCTATCATAACCTGATTGTTTATCGCCCTCTAACACCAGACGGAGGCCAAAAATGACTACCACACCAAAGTTGTTGTGGGAACCACCAGCAGAGTTGCAAGCTAACTGTACGATGCGCACCTTTATGCGCTGGTTAGCGCAACGCTACGGCTTACATTTCGAAGATTATCACACACTGTACCGCTGGTCGGTTGATGAGATCGAAACATTTTGGGCGGCATTGTGGGAGTATTATCAGATCAAAGCCTACACTCCTTATATAGCATTACTGTCGAGCCGTGAGATGCCAGGTGCGCGCTGGTTCACCGGTGCTCACCTGAACTATGCTGAGCACGCTTTTCGTCACGCTACGCCTGATCGACCAGCGGTGATAGTTGCCTCCGAACGGCAAGCGCCGACGCCACTAAGCTGGGATGACTTACGCACGCAAACGGCTGCTCTTGCTCAGACCCTTCGTGATGCCGGAGTGAAGTCAGGTGATCGCGTCGTCGCCTATGTACCTAATACGCCTCACGCACTGATCGGTTGTCTGGCTACAGCTAGTCTTGGCGCAATCTGGTCGAGTTGCTCTCCCGACTTCGGGAGTCCCAGTGTGATTGACCGCTTTAGCCAGATCGCACCCAAGGTATTGATCGCCGTCGATGGCTATCAATACGGCGGCAAGGCGTTTGATCGGCGGGCCGAAGTTGCGGCTATTCAGGCTGCCTTATCAGAGTTGGAACTTACGATCTTCGTTCCGTATCTCGATCCAGCAGCGGATGCAAGTGGCCTGCGAGGGCGAGTGATCTTGTGGGAAGACGCAATACGACAATCCGCCGAGTTGCACTTTACACCCGTTGAGTTCAATGCACCGCTCTGGGTGCTCTATTCTTCGGGGACGACCGGTTTGCCCAAACCTATTGTTCACAGCCAGGGTGGCATCTTGCTCGAACATATTAAATCGCTCGATCTCCACTTCGATATGCGACCGGGTGACACCTTTTTCTGGTACACCACAACCGGTTGGATGATGTGGAACTTTCTGATCGGTGGTCTCCTGGTTGGCGCCATTCCGGTTCTCTACGATGGCAGCCCGGCTTACCCTGATATGGGTGTATTATGGCGACTGGCTGAGCAAACGCAGATGCGCTATTTCGGTACCAGTGCTGGATATATTACCGCCTTAATGAAGAGTGGGATCGAGCCGGCTTCCCAGTTTGATTTGCACACCATTAAATCCATTGGCTCAACCGGATCACCACTGCCACCAGAGGGATTTGAGTGGGTCTACGATCACGTGAAGCGTGATGTCTGGCTAGTTTCGTACAGTGGTGGCACCGATGTATGTAGTGGCTTTGTCGGAGGCTGTCCGCTCTTACCGGTCTATAGTGGTGAGATACAGTGTCGTATTCTTGGCTGCCGGGCTGAAGCCTACGATACCGATGGGCATAGTGTTATCGGTGTGATGGGCGAGTTAGTGATTACTGCCCCAATGCCCTCAATGCCGATTTACTTCTGGAACGACCCGGATTATGCACGCTACAAAGCCAGTTATTTTGAGCAATACCCTGGTGTCTGGCGTCACGGCGATTGGGTCGTGATCAACGAGCGTGGCGGGATCATCATCTATGGTCGTTCAGACAGCACGATTAATCGCCAGGGGGTTCGGATGGGCACCAGCGAGATCTATCGCGCCGTGGAAACCATTCCAGAAGTGCTAGATAGCCTGGTGATCGATCTAGAGGGGCTAGGTGGTCGTTCGTATATGCCGCTCTTTGTGGTCTTGCGCGAGGGGGTAACACTCGATGATAATCTTCGGCAGCGGATTAAGCAGGTCATTCGTAATACCCTCTCACCGCGTCACGTTCCCGATGACATCTTCCAGATTCCGGCAGTACCGCTCACGCTAAGTGGCAAGAAGCTTGAGGTGCCGGTCAAGAAGATTCTGATGGGGGTACCGGTTGAACGAGCGGCTAATCCCGACTCGTTACGAAACCCTGAAGCGCTCCAGTTCTTCGTCGATCTGGCCCAGAAGCTGGCAGCTAGCAGCCCGAATGCTCCGTAATTGCTCATAGGACACTCCGGCGTGCGCAGGTCGATTGGGGACTTGCGTGCGTCGGTGTGGTAACGACCGTTATGGCCGCGCCGCTCACTTTCCGCCAGGTGCGCGCAGCATCGCGGGCAGGTTAGGAAGCTGCCCTTCCCGGTGCAGTGCGATGCGCGGTGCATGCACCTTTCGTTCACACCCGATATTGGTGCGTGCGTAGAGTTGCTCAATCGCTGATAGTGGACAGGTACAGCACCGCTGCGCTCAGACTATCGGTAAACGACTCGCTCGTGATAGGTGCGACCATCGGTGGCGACGACGGAAGGGAGCATCCCCCTAGCGGAGTAAGGTTAGTAGGAAGCCTGCTCCTTCTCACTCCTCATACCTAAAGTCCGGATCAGCGTCATGTGGTATGGTATAGTACAGGAAATGGGTAACAGTCTGTATCGAGTGCTGCTAGCCTGCTCGCCAGGAAGGAGTACCGCTCATGAGTGATGATCCTCGCGAAATGCTATTGCGTCGCGTTGAAGCCGATAATGTTGCATTTGTGAATTTACAATTTACCGATGTGTTGGGAATCGGGAAGACGGTAACGATACCGGTTGAGGAGTTGCCGGATGCGCTTGATCACGGCGTCTGGTTTGACGGCTCTTCCATAGAGGGTTTTGCTCGCATGGTCGAGAGCGATATGTACCTTGTGCCCGACACCTCAACCTATGCAATAGTACCGTGGGATCAAGAACGTGGCTTGATTACTGCCCGCCTGATCTGCTCGGTCTATACCCCTGATGGCAAACCGTTTGCCGGTGATCCGCGCAACGTGCTTCGTCGCATGCTCGATCAGGCTGCTGCTATCGGCTACCGGTTTATGGTTGCTCCTGAACTGGAGTTCTTTCTCTTCAAGACTGATCAGAATGGTCAGATTCTTGAACCGCACGACAAAGCCGGTTATTTCGACGTATCAACCGATCTGGCAACTCATATCCGTCGTCAGATGGCCCGTACTTTACAGGCCATGGGAATTACGGTTGAAGCGGTACATCACGAAGTAGCTCCAGGACAGCACGAGATCGATTTACGCTACGCTGATGCGCTCAGTTCAGCCGATCATCTGATAACAGCGCGGGTAGCGCTGAAGGCAGTTGCCCAACGTAACGGTCTCCATGCCACATTTATGCCTAAGCCACTGGCTGGCGTGAATGGAAGCGGCATGCATGTGCATCAGAGCCTCGTGGATCGCGAAACCGGCAAGAACCTCTTTGCCGATCCAGAAGACCCTTATGGTCTTTCGCCACTGGCCCGACACTTTATCGCCGGTTTGCTGGCGCACGCACGTGGGATGTGCGTGTTGCTGGCGCCGCTGGTCAATTCATACAAACGACTGATTCCTGGTTTTGAAGCGCCAGTACATATCTCGTGGGGTCGTACTAATCGTTCTGCTCTGGTGCGTGTACCGCGTATTACGGCGGGTAGACATCAGGCGACCCGCGTTGAGCTGCGTTGCCCCGATCCGGCCTGTAATCCCTATTTGGCCTACACAGCAATGCTCGCTGCCGGACTAGACGGGATTCGGCGCAAGTTACCACTGCGCGATGCGGCAGAAGAAGATTTGTTCCATGTCGATCCACGTGCTCGTGGTCTGGCGATGCTCCCTACCTCGCTCGGTTCGGCTCTCGATGCACTTCGCGAAGATGAGGTAATCCTCGAAGCGATTGGCCCATCGGTTGCCGAACGCTTCCTCGATGCCAAGCAGCAAGAATGGGAGAGCTACCGGGCTTACGTATCGCAGTGGGAGATTGATCGGTATCTGGCAATTTTTTAACATCGCGCAATGTGAGTCCTATACCAGATAAGGAAATAGGCGAAACTTATCGCCCACTATGTTGGGGCGCGGCGCCGCCGCGCCTGTTCTCATTGTGGTGAGTCTGATCATACGACAGCGGATGGATTAGGACTCCACCCTTACCGGCTCTTCCTTACCCCTCTTTATGGTGAAGGGTTAGGACACAACCAACGCTACTGCGATAAAATGAAAGAAGCTGCCGAGGAGCACGAAGCCATGCCAGATAGCGTGCATGTAACGCCGTTGCGACAACATGTAGAAGGGGGTTCCTGCAGTGTAGGCCACACCACCGGCAACTAACAACCCAATCGTCGGTGGGCTAAGAGCTTGTAAAACTTGATCGGCAGCAACAACCACCAGCCATCCCAATCCAATGTAGACTAACGTCGAAAGTAAACGAAACCGACCGGTGAGGAACAGTTTCATTACCACACCGGCAAGAGCTAGCCCCCAGACCAGACCAAACAACATCCAGCCCAGCGTACCGCGCAGGCTGATCAGGGTAAACGGAGTGTACGTGCCGGCGATCAGCAGAAAGATGGCACTGTGATCGAAGATCTCGAGTATGGCCCGTTGGCGAGGGCTACGACTGGCGTGGTAGAGGGTTGAGGCCAGGTAGAGCAGGGTAAGCGTCACACAGAAGGTTGTGGCGCCGGCAATCTGCCAGCCATCGCCGCGTTGCCAGACTATGCCAAGCAACAGGGTGCTGGCCAGCGCGCTAGTAAGTGCGCCTAAACCATGGGTGATCACATTGATGCGTTCCTCAGCGGGTAAAAAATGTTCCGGCTGGTGATCGGGTATAGTGGTATCTGTCTTGTTTCTCACATTTTTATCAGAGCGTGATGAGACTTTCTCAGGACCTTTATGCTCCTTTATGCTGTAGTATGCGGTTTTCTCGCTGCGGCTGTCTAGTGTCGCCAGTCACGACTCGCGAATGACGTGCGTCATTCCAATTGGTGTCCATCTAAAAGTGTCACATGCCGAGATCCACGCCTCGTTTGAGCACCGATAAGCATTATAAGCCTCTCACCATTCGGCCAGCGTCGGGTTACACCTGTGGGGGAACGGCGCTACCCTACTCTTGACGTATAGCACAAGCACTCGCGCGAGAACGGTCGGCGAGATTTATCGCCCTAATAACTCATTTCCTAACAAGCCCAATAATACTTGTCCATCAGGATGTAACTCGAAACGTGCCCGTTCAAACCACTGTACAATCACAACTGTTCCCGGTCGTGTCTCTTCCACTTGTGGCGTTGAGAGCGGTAATCCGAACAGTGCCAGACTTTCAGCATAACTCTTACCAGGACGTCCATCGAACTCCAGACCATTGCGTTGCCAGTAACTCAGAAATGGCTCACACACCGACTGATTTGTCTCGGCAAAGTAGCGGCAGCCAGAGATTGGCCCACTCTGCTCAAAGGTCATCCAGTCGCGCCCTTGCCGACGCAGAATATCATCACCGATCCGGGAAAGGAGCACGTTGTACGGAGGGGCATGTTCTGGTCGCCATTCAAATCGATGACGCTCGAAGTATTGAACGGTTACCGGACGGCCATCACTGCTGATCTCGGTGAACTCTTCGCTAATAGGGAAACCGAAGATCGGTAAGCCACCGTTCTGTTCCCAATATGTGCGAAAGCCGCCGCCAAGTGTATGCCCTGTTTCTGGGAAGTAGCGGCGGCCATCAGTCGGTACATCAACTCGCGCAAAGGGATCGAAACTACTATGTTCGGCAGATGTGCCAAGTGGACAACCGCCATAGGTTATTGCTGTTTGGAGCGCAGTCAAGACGTTCAGTCGTCCGTACCCGTATTCACTATCACGACCAGGCACTCCACGATCATCAGCGCTAATCGCCAGCACACAGCGTACATCATGGTTACTCAGATCGGGTCGCAACGTCATAATCAGTGCCGCAGCACCACTTACGAACGGGCTGGCAAACGATGTGCCGGTTGCCAGCACGTAGCCGTTGTTCGGGATCGTAGTGGCAATATCAACGCCTGGGGCAACCAGATCGATAAAGTCACCGGTGTTAGAAAAGCCGGTTACTTCATCGCCATATCCGGTTGCGCCGACCGCTAGGGTCTCTGGATAGGCTGCCGGATAGTTTGGAGTGTTTCCTTCAGCTCGTTCGTTACCACTCGCCGCGACAATCAATACACCTCGTTCATTGGCATAGCGTACCGCTTCCTGGAGCGCCAGCGAAGGTGATGATCCGCCCAGACTGAGATTGATAATCCGTGCACCGTTATCGGTTGCCCAGCGAATGGCACTAATGACGCTGGAGTCGCGACAACGACCATTACTCAAACAGGCCTTGATTGGTAAGATGACACATCCCCAGCATAGCCCAGCAATGCCTTCACCATTATCGCCGCTGGCAGCGATGATGCCAGCTACCGCAGTGCCATGACCGTTATCGTCGCTAGCATTGGGACTACCGGTAATGGCGTTAAATCCGCTCAGGACACGTCCGGCCAGTTCGGGATGGTTTGCATCAACGCCGGTATCAATCACTGCGATCACAATTGGCCCACCGGTCGTTATATCCCAAGCATCGTAAGCGGCAATTGTGCCTAAAGCCCACTGCTGATCCCGTAGTGGATCGTTAGAGGTACGGCTTATGGTGCGCTCATAGTCTGGTACGGCGTAGATCACGCCGTTGAGGGATCGAATGTGGGCAAGGGCCAGTTCAGAAGGCATACCGGCAGGTAAGCGAATGAGATAGGTTTGTCCTCCGAGAGGCTCGCTGCGTTGCGCACGAATTGCCCTCGTGACCATTGTTATCGTCTGTGGATTTGCGACTTTCACAATGAGGTCAGTCGTATGGGCTGCTTGCAGCGGAGTGACCGGAGTCGTTGCTACCAATACGGAGAGGAAGAACAGACCGAATAGGGTGAGACGGATCGACATAGATGGCCTCGCGCTGGTAACTAATTTCTTCCAGTATTGTACTCGATAGTCACCGGTTCTGCACCTGCTTTCACCCAGAACAATCTCCCTCCTATGCTATAATTGAGCCGCTATGGGACAAAAAGCTGCTACAACCTCCTTGCGCGCCGGATTGCGCAAATCGATTTTGACCTCGCTCATCATCGGCCTGGCAGTTGTGATCGCGATCAGTCTGTTTAGCGATCTCCGTGCTGTCGGGAATGATCTGCTGACGTTTGATTGGGCGCTGCTACCCCTGATCTTAGTAGGCACCGTTATCAATTACTGGTTGCGTTGGCTGAAATGGGATTACTATCTCCGCTATTTGAAGCTGGATCGCGATGTTGATCGATCAACCAGCGGTCTCATTTTTACTGCCGGTCTGGTGATGTCAGTAACGCCAGGAAAAATGGGTGAGGTGCTGAAATCGTTCCTGTTGCGGCAGCGCAACGGCACGCCGATCAGTCGGTCGGCGCCGATTGTATTGGCCGAACGATTAACCGATGGCATCGCAATGCTGCTGCTCATGGGGTTGGGGCTGACGCTCTACCCGCCAGCACGACCACTTTTTGTAATATTGGTACTTTTGACGATCATTGGGATTATGATTGTGCAGCGGCAAACGCTGGCCCTCGCGATCATTAGAATGATCGCACGCCTGCCGTTGGGTCAACGACTTGCGCCACGGCTTGAGACGATCTACACCACGACTGCGCAATTACTCCATTGGCGGATTCTGTTAATCTCGACCGTGATCAGCGTCGTTTCCTGGGGTTTTGAGTGCCTAGCTTTCTTTTGGGTGTTGATGGGGGTAGGCAGTACACCGTCGTGGTTGTTGTTGTTGCAGGCAACCTTTATTTTTGCTGCCAGTACTCTGTTTGGTCTGGTTTCGTTTCTTCCCGGTGGGTTAGGTGCATCGGAGGTAAGCAGTGTTGGTTTGTTGTTGGCACTGGTCGGTCTAAGCGCCAGTGCGGCGACGACTGCCACTATCGTGATCCGTTTTTGCACCCTCTGGTTCGGTGTACTCCTGGGCGTGATTGCTCTGGCATGGCTTAGCCGTTATACTGGTACACTCAGAGAACAAGACGATCTCGCTTCGCTAAGTGACGCTTCGGAGGTGTTATGACATCGGTCTTTACTCGAATCGTGCGCGGTGAAATTCCTGCCTTCAAGCTGTACGAAGATGATTTAACCCTCTCGTTTCTTGACATTAATCCGGCAGCGCGTGGTCATGCGCTGGTGATTGCCAAACCTGAATTGCCGGGTCTCCTCGATTTGCCGCCTGAGCTGGTATCAGCAGTCGCCCTCACGACACAACGGGTTGCCAGGGCTATCGTTAACGCTCTGAAGCCCGATGGGTTCAATGTGATTCAGAATAACGGTGCGGCTGCTGGGCAAGTCGTATTTCACTATCATGTCCACATTATCCCTCGCTGGGAAGGTGATCGTTCGGTGAAGTTGTGGCGTCCGGGAACGGCTAGCGCAGATGATCTACGTGCTGTGGCCGATGAGATTCGCGCTCATATGCAGGAGTGATCGATGAGCGAATCTGTTGCTCCACCTCCAAACCAGGTTTCATCGAGAGATACCGCCAATCCAAATGGCACACAACCAACAACTGCACCGGCGCCAGATCCGGCTGCAACGAAGCCTCTCCGCCAGCGACCGGCCCGTAA
This sequence comes from Chloroflexus sp., assembly GCA_017743535.1. Lineage (GTDB taxonomy): Bacteria > Chloroflexota > Chloroflexia > Chloroflexales > Chloroflexaceae > Chloroflexus. The sequence continues at coordinate 21,187 of JAGHYT010000033.1, read as the reverse complement.
CAATCGGCTACGTATTGGTATGGTGATAGCGTTAGTCTTTCTGGTGCTGATCATCCTGGCGCTTATCATTACCGGAATCAGTGGTGCTGGTCGTCCTACTGCCAGAGCAAACCGCCTTACGCCGCGTGATTTGATTTTACAAGCATCAACAAACGTTACCACTGCTGAATATCGATCCGGTGTATCTCCCTCGATGGTAGATATTGCGCCAAGGTTTGCTGCTGCCTACGAACAGCTTGGTGGTCTCCGTCGGCTTGGGTTGCCGATCAGTCCGGCGTTGTTCGTGAATGGGCGTGAGGTGCAATGGTTTGAACGAGCCAGGGTTGAATACTGGCCTGAACTAGCCGGTACACCCTACGAGTTTCAGATCGGTCTGGTGGGGGTTGAGTATGTGGCCGGACGCACCTTTTTACGGCCTGAACCCTTTGAGTCGCGTCCGGGCTTGCGTTATTTTCCTGAAACGGGTTTCGGCGTAGGGGGCCTCTTTCTCCAATTTTGGGAAGAGAATGGTGGTCTGATGTCATTTGGCTACCCGATTAGCGCCGAATTTGATGAAGTACAACCCGATGGACGTGCTTTTCGGGTACAGTATTTTGAACGTGCGCGTTTTGAGCTACACCCTGAAGCTGCCGGTACTCCCTACGTCGTGCAACTCGGTCTCCTCGGCTCTGCACTCTATTTCGGCGAACCGCGGCCACAGACCGTACAACCGCGCCCGACACCGGTACCGTAAAGCAGTGATGCGTAGAAACGGAGTGGATATGGCCTCAGCCCAACGCGATCTGGCTATGCTTGCTACTGTGGTACGCCAGGCCGGTGGTGAAATTGCTCAGGTTGCCCACGTCTTAGATTGGTTTCACCAACGGCTGATCGCTGATGGTCAACAACCGGCGCGAATGCTGTATGTCTATCGCACGAACCGACCGGTAGACTCGACGGCGGCTGCATCCGGTGATAATCCAAGGCCAGGGTTACGCCCTCGTCTGTTGCTTGCGTTTCTCAGTGCTGATTCTGCCGTTAGCTTTGCCCAACGTACCGGTCTGGCGCGTTCACCACGGCTGCTTACCCTTTCACCTGCGCGGGCTCTGGCCGTATTCCTTCAACAACCAAGCTTGAGCGCACTGCACATCGCGTATGATGATCTCCCTGCTCCTGATGGTTTGCCGGTAGGTTGGCGTCTATCGCGCGCCGAAGTACTGGCGATGTTTGCAATTGATTCGCGTGTTGTGTAAGCAATACCTCACACTAAGGAGGAAGGAATGGGAAGCCGCTTCGATGAGATGCGGATCTTTGCCGGGAATGGTAATCTGCCACTCGCTCGTGCGATCAGCGACCGTCTCGGTGTGCCACTGGGTGATATTACGATCGTCAAGTTTAGTAACGAGAATATCTTCGTCAAGCTCAACGAGAGTGTGCGTGAAAAGGATGTCTTTGTTATTCAATCGCTCTCGATGCCCGACCTCAGCGATCGGATTATGGAATTGTTGATCATGCTTGATGCTTGTAAGCGCGCGTCTGCCGGTCGGATTACTGCCGTTATCCCTTATTATGCTTATGGTCGAACTGACAAGAAAGATCAGCCTCGGGTGCCGATCACGGCTCGGTTGCTGGCCGATATGATCCAGGTCGCCGGCGCCCATCAGGTGATGACTATCGATCTGCATGCTGGCCAGATTCAGGGATTCTTCTCGATCCCCATGGATGAATTGACCGCGATGAATCTGCTGGTACGCTACTTTGCCGATAAGGGCTGGAACGATCTCATCGTGGTTTCACCGGATGTTGGTTTTGCGAAACGTGCCCGTAATTTTGCCGAGGCACTTAATGCCCCGCTGGCAATTGCCGAGAAGCGCCGATTGCAGCACTTCGATCGTAAAGATGGCTCACTCACCGTTCCCGAAATCCTCAATCTCATCGGTGATGTACGAGGGAAACGCTGCCTGATCGTTGACGATGAGATTGCCACCGGTAGTTCCATTCTCGAAGTGGTGCAACTACTCGAAAAGGAAGGTGCCAGTGAGATTTACGCTTGCTGTGTGCATGCCGTCTTTGCCGGTAACGCGATTGAACGTCTCCGCGCCAGTTCGCTGCGTGAAGTGGTGGTGACTGATACGCTCCCGATCCCGCCTGAACGACGTTGGCCTGGTCTGACGATCCTCTCAGTTAGTACGCTGATCGCTGAAGTTATTCAACGTATCCATAGCGGTGTGAGTGTTGATACCATCTTCCAACATCGGCGCCATCCGGCGTTAAGTTAGAGTGTGATCGGCAACCTATCTTCAGTTCAATGTGACGCGATGGCATCCCGTGCATTCGACCTGACGTGATGCCCAGCGTGCCGATGCCGGATGGTACGCAATGATGTTTCGGGAAACGCTGGCGGGCAACGCATGGGTCTGCGCAACGCGCTGGAACAGGGTTGCGACGGTTGCTGTACCTGTGCTACCTGTGCTACGGAGCACGCCTGGCGGCCCTCACCTTCTCCCTTGCCCCCTTCCTCTTCCACACGAGGAGAGGAAGGGGGAACGTGGGACTGAAAGAACACTGGAAACCCCTCACGCAATAGTCGCACGGGTACGGTACGTGCCTAATGGAACGTTTTTAATCAGGCTCTGAGACAGCGTTTGAAACAGTGCCTGTTGCCAGGAAATTCAGAAGAGAAGCGCGCATACCGATGCGAGTAGACAAAACAACTTGAAGCGCGGGCCAGTGGCCTGCGCCATCACCGAGGCGCCGTTCGTTACCGCTCACTCAAAACCCAGTCCGCGCTCGCGGAGACTGACGTACTGCCCACGACCGATAATCAAGTGATCGATCAGCTCGATATCGAGTAAACGACCGGCTGCCACCAACTGTCGGGTAACCTCGATGTCGTCCATGGAAGGAGTCGCCTCACCCGATGGATGATTATGTACCACGATAATACCGGCACTGTTACGCCGCACTGCCTCTTTGAAAACCTCTCCAACTCGAATGGTAGCCGAATTAAGACTCCCAATGTACACCGTATTGATTTGCTGGACGCGATTTTTGGTGTCAAGCAAGATGGTACGTAGATGCTCTTGGTCGAGATGGCTCATTTCGACCATCAAGAGCGTTGCCACGTCGGCGGGTGAGCGGATCGGGAACCGCTCATCAATCCCGCTACGGGCCAGACGCCGTCCGATTTCGAGGGCCGCCTTGATACTGGCAGCCTTGCTTGTGCCAATGCCATGGCGCTGACAGAGATCGTTGAAATCGAGCAGTTGTAATCCGGCCCAGCCACCACATTCGGCAAGCACCTGGTAAGCCAGTTGCAAGACATTGGCGCCGTTAGTACCCACGCGCAACAAGATCGCTAGCAGTTCGGCATCGCTCAATGCTCCCGCTCCCAATCGGGCCAGGCGTTCTCGTGGTTGATCATGCGTAGGTAGTTCGTGCATCCGGAGTGAAATCATGCTGCCCTCGCGCTACAATGTTCGGTTCTATAATATATACCGTTTGCGAGGGCAAAACGATTCGGTGTTTTTTGTCGAAAGATGATACGGCAACTTTCCTACTTGCGAGCCAGGTTAGCTGCTACCAGAATTGGATCCCAGACCGGTGCAAATGGCGGGGCATAGCTCGCATCCAGCTCAGCCAGTTCGTCAATGGTCCAACCAGCCTGCAAGGCTGCTGCAACCGTATCGATGCGCTTGGCAACCCCTTCCCGACCAACCATCTGCCCACCAAGCAGGCGACGACTCGCTTCATCAAACACCAGCGAGACGGTAATTGGCTGATGTCCCGGCATATAGTGTGCACGTGAGTTCGCCGTCGCACTGATCGCTCTAGCTGCAAAACCTTCGGCCTGCGCTCGCGCCAGTGACAGGCCGCTCATTGCCGCTTCCAGATCAAACACCTTTACAGCTACCGTACCAACAATCCCGCCAAATCGTGCGTCACCGCCGGCCAGATTCTCACCGGCAACTCGCCCCTGCTTGTTTGCCGTTGTACCAAGTGGTACCCAGACCGGTTTCCCAGTCACCCGATGGAATGCTTCGGCTACGTCACCTGCTGCCCACACATGAGGAACATTCGTGCGCTGATGATCATCGACTGCTACTGCACCGGTTGTTCCAAGCGCAATACCAGCCGAACGGGCAAGGGCAACTCCTGGCCGTACACCAACTGCAAGGATGACTATTTCAGCCGGGATTGATTGCCCATCAACAAGTACTTCGCGTACTCGCTCATCACCACCAATGGCCTGAACAGTCTGGCCTAAACGAACATCGACCTGGTGTTTCCGTAATTCGGCCTCAACCTGAGCCGCCAGTTCACTATCGAAACCCGGCAGCACTTGTGATAGCCGCTCAATCAGCGTTAATTGCATGCCATGTGCAGCCAGCGCTTCGGCCATCTCTAAACCGATGTACCCACCACCAATGATGACCCCAGTGCGTGGTTGTTGTTCGTGCAGCCAGTGCTGGATAGCCTGTGCATCCTCAACGTTCCGCAATGTGAAAACACCGGGCAAATCGACGCCAGAGAGCGGGGGACGAACCGGCTGACCGCCAGTTGTGAGTACTAACTCATCCCAATGGTCAACAAACTCACGTCCACTGGTCAAATCACGTACTCGTACTGTTTGTCGTTCAGTATCAATTGCCAACACTTCGTGATGAATGAGCGCTTGAATGCCCTGTCGGGCAAACTGTTCAGGTGTGCGTACAATCACATCTTCAATTCGGGCAATCTCACCCTTGATAACGTAGGGAAAACCACAAGCACCATAGCTCACAAAACCGGATCGCTCGTACACGACAATATCAAGCTCAGCATCAGTTCGTCGTGCTTTGGCTGCCGCACTCATACCGGCTGCACCACCACCAATGATCACCACTCGTCGCTTCATGAATTTGCTCCATTTGCTGCTTATGCCCTCGTTGATTAATAAGATGAGTCAAACCCGCATAACGTTACGCTTTCCAACAACCACGAGGGCAATGACTCCAATTGTCAACAGACCGATCAGCGACCATACCATGCCACTGTACCCGATCAGTCCTACCAATAGTCCGGCCACGATCGGTGCTATAGTACGAGCGGTGGTGAGAATACTATTCTTTACACCACTGATAACACCATAATTTCTCGATCCGTATTCTTCAGCAATTAATGCTGCCCGCATGATGGTCTGAGTCCCAGCACCTGCCCCGAAGAGTGCAATATAGATCAGGGCAGCAACAGTGTGTGGAGAGCAAACCAAAACTGCCAGTCCGACGATCTGCATACCAAACAGCCCGACTGTAACCAACCAGCGCGGCCACCGCTCACCAAGTGGACCGAGGAACAAACGGCCAAGCAGTGACATAAAGCCGTGTAATCCGGCAATTGAAGCGGCAAATACCAGGTCTTCACCTCGGTTTAGCAGATAGGGAATAAGATGCACCGTCATGGCCATCGTTGCAAATCCGCTCATCGCAAACGCAATACTTAGCAACCAGAAGCGTAACTCCCTGATCGCACCTCCCAGGCGTACTGAGGGTTCAGGCAAAGTCGTAGGGCCCGTTGCCTGTGACATGCCATCGGGTGCCAGCCCCAGATCGGACGGACGGCGCCGCAACACCAGTGCGTGGGGTGGGATGGTGAGCGCCAGGATTGCCGCCAGCACCAGTAACGCTGAACGCCAGCCTATTTGATCGACAAGCCAACCGGCTAACGGAATGAAGATAAAGCTGGCCCAGGCCCCGAAGAAGGTTAATATTTGCAATGCCCGACCACGCTCGCGACGAAACCAGGTTGCGACAATTGCAAAGGCCGGTTCATAAAGAACGGCAGCACTTGCAACGCCAACCCCGACCATAACCAGATAGAGCTGAAATGGGCTTGTGATCTGCGACCAGAGTACTAAAAACCCACAACCGGCAAGCGAACCTACCGTCATAAGGCCACGACTGCCGTAACGGTCAAGCCACCAGCCAACCAGGGGGGCTGCCAGCCCATTAGCCAGCAGCGCTACCGAATAACCGGTAGCTCCTGTGAGTTGATCGACTCCTAGATCAGTAGTTATCGGTAAGATAAATACGCTGTAGGCGTAATACAAAATACCCCACGAGATGACTTCTGTGACCGAGACGGTCAACAGTATCACCCAACCGTAATAGAGGCGACCGGACCATAGCTGCTTTAACAACATGAGCGCGATACCGATTGTAACTCAATTGTGGACGAAAACGTGGTTGTTGCAGGCGTACAACACCGGCTGTCATGATCACCTGGTCCGCTACAGACCCCTGTCTCCGGTAGTTTCAGCTCCACCCGACGAGCAGCTTCCCAATCGCCACACAACGCTGCCGTTACCGAACGCACCTGCTCATAGCCGGTTAAGAGTAGGAACGTTGGCGCTCGACCGTAACTTTTCATTCCCACAATGAAGACATCTGGTTCAGGATGGCGCAATTCGGTGAAACCGTGTGGTCGAACAGTACCACAACTATGCAGGTTGGGGTCGATCAGCGGCGCCAGCGCCACCGGTGCCTCAACAACGGGATCCAGCGCCAGGCGCAATTCGCGCATGATTGTCAGATCAGGCCGAAAACCGGTACAGACAATAATCTCGTCAACCAGAGGGAGGCTTCGCTCACCGTCACTGACTACCAGGCCGTCATCTGTCTGTCGCACCTGATCGGTTTGCCAGCCGGTCACCATTGTCACTCGTCCCTCTGCAATGAGTGACCGTATTTGCATTCCTAGTCGACCACGTGCGACCAGAGCATCGGCTTCGCCACCACCAAACATACGCTCAAGATTGGTGGCATCGCGTCGTACTAGCCAGATGATCTGCGTTGCCGGTTCAGTTGCACGCAGAGTTACCAGATCGAGCAAGGCATTGAACGCCGAATGACCACTGCCGGCAACCAACACCCGACGGTTGGCGTAGCGTGAGCGGAGGCGGCCTAAAATGTCAGGAATACCGTAGAAGATATGATCGGCTACTCTGCGTTCGCCAATGGCCGGAACTCCGGCTGCTCCCAGCGGATTGGGTGAAAGGTACGTGCCAGAAGCGTCGATAACTGCACGTGCCAATAAGAGCGACTCCTGACCTGCATCATCAACCAGGGTCAATTGAAACGGTACCGCCTGCCGATCACGGCCACGTTGCCGGTCATGACCACGGCGTGCAACCGCCACAACTCGCTGGCGATAACGTATGGAAGAGGCCAGCTCAGGTAGGGCAGCCAAAGGTGCAAGATAATGGGTAACGAGTTCGGCGCCGGTCGGAAATGTATCGGATGGCGGCATCTGCCAGCCAGCGGCCGACAATAAACGATGAGCTGCTGTATCAACACAATAGCGCCACGGGGTAAACATCTGCACATGGCCCCAGCGTAAGACGGCTGCGCCGGCCTCGGCGCCGGCTTCCAACACCACAAATGGCTCTCCTCGTTCGGCGAGATGGGCCGCAGCGGCTAACCCGACCGGTCCGGCGCCGATGATTGCGATAGGGAAAGTCATACCTGCTCCTTTCAGAAACATATTGAAAAGTATCGATATACTAACGATAAAAAAACAACCTCCCCGCCGATCAGTGATAGGCTTACGACTCGCCAAGCTGGTCGAAGAAGGTATGAATCAACGTTCGAACACGGGCTAATGCCTCACGACGGATTGCGTAATAGACCCACTGTCCACGCCGTTCACCCTCGATCAACCCACCGTCACGCAATAAACGCAGGTGATGAGAAACGGTAGGCTGCTTGACCGGTAGTGCCGCTTCGAGATCACAAACGCAGACGTGACCGGCATGACGTGCCAGAATAGCAAGGAGACGCAGACGTATCGGATGGGCGAGCAGGGATAGTGTCTCGGCAAGTTGGGTTGCTTCGCTATCGGTAAGCTGCTCATTAATGAATGGCGTGCAACATCCTGCCCTGACCTTCACACCATCCCGATCTTGGTTTGGTACAACCATTTGTCCTCCCGTGATAAGCGATCCTGTCGGTGAATGCAGCAGATATATTGAAGTTTGTCAATATATTACATGTCTCGAAGTGAGATTGGCAAAGTTCTCACCCTACCCGGCAGAGGCGTGGAGAGCGGAAAGAGAGAAGAGTGGTCAGAAGATACCGTTTCCCAAACTATCCGCAGCGCGTAAGGAAGTTTCCAGCTCCCCGTTCCGAAGGTATCTGCCCAACGCCCGTCATCACGCCGTTCATACCCGTGACCTGAAGGGGCAATGGTGTGCTGCTGCGTCCACCGATGGATGCTAGCCGCACAATGCACAACGCGGGACCGAGACCCGCCCACCCAAGCGACTGCGCGGGCCGGGCGTTACCGGAAGCGGGTGCACGATGTTCATTGCTGTCACTCCGCTTTTTCATCGTTCATTCATCGAAAGTGACTCGAAGCTGAGAACTCTGAAAATCCTTACCCTCCCACTCAACCCTACTTCCTATTCTACTCCCAGCTAATGGTACGACGCGCACCGGATGAGCCTAATGAGCAATCAGGGTCTTTGTTCAAACCCTCAATAACCGTTTGTGAAGCCTAGTCCTAAATCCTTCAAGAAGGTTTAATATGTTCTTAACCAACGACAGTTAGTCACAACGTTATAATAAAAGCGGTTGTGCGATTGCGCCTTGTCGATACGATCGAGATTAGACATCTGCGGCGACATATGCGATATTTGTGCCTGCTTATCTACGGTCTTGCCATTCTATCATTCGCTGCGTGTGGTTCAATGCCTACCGCACAACCAACCAATATCTCTTCACCAACACCTACGCCAACATTGCAGCAAAGTCAGTTGACAGCAATTTCGCTTCCGGCGATTGATCTTGGTCAGCTTCGTGGCGAAATTAAAATCGATGGCTCGAGTACGGTCTTTCCAATCACCGAGCAAGTAGCTATTGCCTTTAGCCAGCTCGCGCCTGATGTTGCCGTGCGCTTGGGGGTCAGTGGCACCGGCGGCGGGTTTACCCGTTTTTGCGCTGGCGAGACCGATATTTCCAACGCTTCCCGCCCGATCAAGCAGCGCGAGATGGAAGCATGTGCCGCCCAGGGTATCGCCTTTATCGAATTGCCGGTAGCGTTCGATGGGTTGTCGGTCGTAGTAAATCCACAGAATGATTGGGTACAATGTCTGACCGTAGCCGAGCTTCAGCGTATATGGGCGCCGGAAGCGCAGGGTAACATCATGCGCTGGAATCAGATACGACCGGAATGGCCCGATGAACCGTTGCACCTGTACGGTGCTGGTGTTGACTCCGGAACGTATGATTACTTTACCTCAGCCATTGTTGGTGTGGAAGGTGTGAGCCGTAGCGATTACACGGCCAGTGAGGACGATTATCTGCTCGCTCAAGACGTTGCAGCCGACCGGTTAGGATTAGGATTCTTCGGCTATGCCTACTATGTTGAGTATTCCCAGCAGCTACGGGCTGTGGCAATCGATAATGGAAATGACTGCGTTGCACCAACACTAGAAACGATAACAGATGGTCGTTATCAGCCACTGTCTCGGCCGCTGTTTATTTATGTGCGTGCCGATAGAGCGAGTCGACCGCACGTGCAGGCCTTCGTCCAGATGTATCTACAGAACGGCGCCGTGTTTGCGCAGCGGGCGTTGTACACACCTTTACCTGATGCTGTATACCAACTGGCTTTCCGTCGGTTTGAACGGCGGATAACTGGTTCGGTATTTACCGGCGGATCGCAGGTTGGCCTGTCGATAGAGCAATTGTTGCAGTTAGAGGATCGTTAGCGATGCGTTTTCCGATCCGAGCTAAATTGCTAGGCGCCCTAGCCATCGACTTGATCTTGATGATGGTCCTCGGCTATTTTGCCGTTCATCAGATGGCTACGATGAACGAACGGGCTGTCTTTATTGAACGCCATACAATCCCGTCGCTCGATACCGTGGGCGATATGACAACCGCCATCAACCGTTATCGCGCTCGCCAACTGGAATTTCTCATCTATACTAACAATGGTGATCGTAACCGTATTCTCGACCAGATGCGAGCGATAGAATCTGAGATGAGCGGTTATTTCCTAACATATCGCTCATTGATCAGCTCTCCACGTGAGCAAAATCAGCTCGATGCAGTTGAAGCAGCCTGGGGTGAAGTTGTCAGAGCCAATCACGAGCGGTTTATTCCGGCAGTCCGTCTGGTGAGTGATGGTAGCGTTCAGCCATTTTATTCACGGATGAATCCGGCGTATGATGCGCTCGACCAGGCGATGGCCGGGTTAGTTCAAGAGAATCAACGGCAGGCACGTGCGTCCCTCGACGTAGTAGCTGCAAGCTATGACACGGCTCGTACATTTATCGTATTCGATACAGTTATTGCGATTGTTATCTCGGCTGCGATTGGGTTGTTTCTCTCGGCGCGTATTGCCCGTCGTCTACGACGCCTGGTGGAAGCAACAAACCGGGTTTCGGCCGGTAACTTCGTAGGTTCTATTAATGAGCAGATCCGTGACGAGATCGGCGATCTGGCGCGGGCATTTGATCAGATGCTCGCTAGCCTTCGTCACCAGCGTAGTGAACTAGAAGATCGCAACCGCGCTTTGCAAGAAAGTCTTGCCCGGCAGGCTCAATTGATGGAAGAGATTGTCCGCGGCAAGCAGGCTGAAGCCGAAGCAGAACGTGCTCGCGCCGCAGCAGAAGCGGCCAGTCAGGCCAAGAGTGCTTTTCTGGCAACGATGAGCCACGAACTACGGACTCCGCTCAATGCGATCCTCGGCTATGCCCAGCTATTGCACCTCAGCAAATCGGTAACTGAACCACATGCGCAGTACCTGGAACGTATCCTGGTTTCTGGGCGACATTTACTGACACTGATCAGTGATGTTCTCGATTTTGCCAAAATTGAACAGGGTGCGCTTGAACTGGAGTACAGTCAGGTGCATATCCCAACGCTGGTTGATGAACTGGTTGCGATGACACTGCCGCTGGCGCAGCGTCATCATAACCAGGTTCAGGCGTATTGTCCTGCCGAAATTGACACTATCGAGACCGATGGTCGTCGTTTACGTCAGGTCTTGATCAATTTGCTCGGCAATGCTGCCAAGTTTACCGAAAACGGAACGATCCGACTCGAAGTAACATCGGCAAAGCGCGGCGATGTGGCCGGTATTCAGTTCGCGGTGATCGATACCGGGATCGGTATTCCACGCGACAAACAAGATAAACTCTTTCAACCGTTCAGCCAGATCGACTCGTCAGTTACCCGGCGTTATGAGGGCACCGGTCTCGGTCTGGCACTGAGCAAGCAGATTGTCCAGGCGCTTGGCGGTACTATCGAGGTGGAAAGTGAGGTTGGTGTCGGATCCACGTTTACGGTCTGGCTCCCAACCATACCTGTTTCTACGGTTGCCTCCTCATCGTTGTCGTCGAAACTGCCTCTAGTTGGAGAACCGGCATGAGCTTCATTCTCGTCGTCGATGATAATTTTGACAATCGTAATATTATCGGTCAGATGTTGAGTTTCAGTGGCTTCAAGGTCGAACTCGCTGCGGATGCCCATACCGCAATTAAACTTGCTAGGCAGCATCGGCCAGGCCTGATCCTAATGGACCTGTCGATGCCTGGCCTCGATGGCTGGACAGCGACTGAATATATCAAGCGCGATCCCGAACTCGGCCAGATTCCGGTTGTCGCAGTGAGTGGTCATGTGACGCGGAATGATATTGAACGTGCACGTCAGGCGGGTTGTGTCGAGTTTCTGTCTAAGCCAATTGAATACGAACATTTGATCTCGGTTGCTCGTCGGTATATACAGTGATACCCTGGTGTCTTTGTGGTACCATGATTACATGGATTTCAGACTTCTACCACTTTTAACTTGTCCTTATCACCCTACCGCGACGTTGGTGGTAGCACAAATAGATCGCATGATCGATGGTACGATCATCACCGGTCGCCTGCGGTGTTCATCGTGTGCCGCAGAATATCCGATAGCAGATGATATTCTCGATGTCGTAGGAGAACGCCATCCGACAAGTGCGGCACAGATGGTGAATGACTTACCGCCGGCGGCCTGGGCTTACGAGCGAACCTGGCGACCGCTATCACTGAGCTTACTCACCGGTGAGCCTTTTCCACTTACCCGTGAACTTCGGCTCATAACCGGTCTAGCCGGCGCCGAACGGGGTGGGCTGATGATTGATGTTGGCTGCAGCAATGGCCTGTACGCACGTGCTTTGGAACAGGCACGTCGTCAAAGCAATGCGAGTGGCTTTGTTGTCGGGGTTGATCTGAGCATGGCCATGCTCGGCGAAGCACAACGACGTGTGCGTCGTGATGGCCTATCGATAACCCTGATGCGGGCCAGTGCCCAGGCTTTACCCTTTGCAGACTCTACCGTCGATGTGCTGGTGATGGGAGGTACGCTCAACGAAATCGGTGACATACCGGCTGCGTTGGCTGAGTGGCGGCGTCTGCTAAGACCTGGCGGTCGAGGTGTTATGATGAGTCTGGTTCAGGCAACAACGCTGCCCGGACGGATGCTGCAACAGTTCCTCGCAACGGGAGGTCTCCAGTTTCCGACGCTGGCAGAACTTAATCGATACTTTGCCGCTGCTGGTCTTCGTCTGCGGGCCCAATGGCAGTACGGAGTTGTTGTATTTAGTGTGCTCCAATAAAGGAGTGTTTCCATTTGACGAGATGGCGTGGTTGTGATATATTCTTCAGTGCTGTACGGTGCCTGTAGCTCAATGGCAGAGCGCCTGACTGTGGATCAGGAAGTTGTGGGTTCGAGCCCCATCAGGCACCCCACACGATTAAAAAGCCGGGTTAACTCCCGGCTTTTATCATGTTCGGGTCATGGAACGTAAAACCGTCATTTCGCTTGTCTATGGTCGTATTGATGGACTCTATCTCATACCTTACTCCAGAGGAGGCAGGGGCTTGTGTGGTGAGTGGTTCACACGGTGGCCTCAGCTCGGCACGCTATGCCCTTACTATCACGTTAGCTGGTGTGGTCTTCAACGATGCGGGTATAGGGAAAGATAATGCCGGTATTGCCGGGTTAACCCTGCTCGACACGGTACACCTGCCGGCTGTTGCTGTTGCACACACCAGCGCCCGCATTGGTGATGCTGCCGATACGTGGGAACATGGGATTGTCAGCGCTATCAATCAGACTGCAGCCACACGCGGAGTTCAGATCGCAATGTCGGTGCAAGAAGCGGTAACACACATGTTGCGCCACGCTATATAATAGTGACATCACTCTGCTTCCCAATACACGTCTCTGACAAAGTTTTTACCTTTTTCAGTTGCAGAGCTGCTGTTCGTGCGCTATACTCAGCAATAGTCAGGTAAATTGTACGTAGAGCTATGGCGACAGATAGGTGGAACGTGGATCTCGTTCGTGCTCATGTCTTTATCTCCGGTCGCGTACAGGGCGTTAGCTTTCGAGCGTATACGCGCGATCGAGCGCGTGAGGCGCAGGTCAAAGGATGGGTACGCAACCTGAGCGATGGTCGCGTGGAGGCAGTCTTTGAAGGACCACGACCAGCCGTTCAAAAGCTTATTAGCTGGTGCTACAGCGGCCCCAGTCAAGCGCAAGTCGAGCGAGTTGAGGTTCACTGGGAAGAACCAACCGGCAAAGAGGGCGTATTCTCCATCGTTTGGTAAAGCCCGACGTCGTAGGACGACGCATAGACCGCCTGCTAAACGCATGCGTCGGCGCCAACACACGCTCGACCCTACTTCTGCAAACTCAACAGCAACAGTTTTACGGCACGAAAGGACACCTATGGGCGTTAAACCATGGAAACTGATTACCAGCGCCCTCATCAGTATTGGCATTATCATACTGGCTATTCTCAACCGCCACTGGATCGTTGAAGCGTTCAGTCTTCTCAATGAAGCAAAGCACGGTTGGCTATTTGCGGCTTTGGTGCTGATTGCGCTTAGCTATCTGATGAGTGCGCAGGTCTTTAATGTTGTCCTCCGTTCGCTCGGTTACCGCATGAATCTCCTCCGTCTGTGGGCAACAGCCCTGACGGCCATTATTATCAGTCAGTCGGTGCCTGCCGGTGGGGTTGGAAGCTATGCGTTTCTCATAAGTAATTTTAACCGGCGTGGTATTCGGGCCGGTGAGTCGGCACTATTGGCTTCACTCGAAACCCTCAGTTATGTGATGGCAATGCTGCTGATCTTTTCGTTTAGCCTGGGCTACTTCGCATGGCGTGGGCTTGAAGCAACCGGTGCCAGTTATATTGCCGGATTCGTTGGTCTTTCCGTTATCGGTATCGCAATCTTTGTCTTAACCCGCAGTGAGAAGACACTGCGCCAATGGCTTCACGGTCTACAGGAGGGAATAGGGCGTTTATTTGGTCGCAGGTGGAGCAGCACCTGGATTGATCGGATTGTCGGTGATCTGTCTCGTGGTCGAAACCTCTTGATCCATCGTCGAGGTGATGTGTTCTTGCTAGTTCTGATCCAGTTAACTGCTCTCAGTGGTCATAGTCTGGCGATGCTGCTGGTCTTGCATGCCCTGGGCACCGATGTCAGCTTTGCGGTAGTGTTGGCGGCATTTGGTGTAGCTCTGGTTACATCGACGTTCAATGTACTCCCTGGCGGTGGTGGTACGGTTGAGGCTGCATTGGTAGCAGTATTGAGCCAGATGGGAGTAGGGCCAGCGGCAGTACCGGCTGCTATCATCTTTCGGCTGTTCAATTACTGGCTGGCCGCGCCAATTGCGGCCATTTGCTATCACTGGTTGATGAACGAACCGGTAGCGCCACTGGTGAGTAGTAAGGTACGTACCAGCTCGCTGAACGCACCGTCGCACGATTAGACCGCTGCTCCCAGAGAGGCACGATTTGGTGGGGGCGATATGAATAAGGGCGTTATCGAAAACCTACGACGGGTTGAACTGTTCAGCGGTCTGAGCGACGAGGAATTATTGCAGATTGCTACAATCTGCAAGGTACGCCGACTCGGTGCTGAGCAAGCGGTCTTCCGTGAAGGAGATGAAGGCGACGAGCTGTTTATCATCCACGAAGGCTGTGTACGGATTATGATCAATACCCGTACATCGGAGGGGAGGTTCGCGCCTTCAACGATTAATCTGCTCTACAAAGGGCAGAGTTTTGGTGAGATGGTACTGCTCGGCGGTGCTACCCGCTCGGCAACGGTTGTTTGCGTTGATCCGTGTGTTTTACTGGTGATCAACGAGCGTGATTTCGCTACATTGTGTGAACGAAACCCTCGCATTGGTTATCTGGTCATGCGCAATATGGCGGCCGATCTCGCTTATAAACTTCGCTCATCGAACTTGCTACTACGCGGGAATATCCGCTGGCAACAGGGTGAATTAGGGAAACGCTGACTCGCCGTCGTTATGCTATTGGCCTGCGGAGTGGTAACCAGATGCGCCGCAAGCCGTGTTGCACTGCATAACGCCACAATGCCTGCTGGAGCATTCGACGATCAGCTTCTGCTGGTACCCGAACGGCTGCGCCGCGACGATAGCGCTCGGTGGTGTAAGCAGTTGCGATACCACGTATCGTTGTTGCATGTTCAGGCAAGATACCCGCTAGACGTTGGGCATATTCTTGTGGCGTTTCCGACGGTTGCTGCTCTAGTCCGGCCAGCCGAGCCAGCCATGCCATTTCGGCGTATGCTGCGGATGCCAGACGAAGACCCTGTAATTCATGCCTGAGCCACCACTGCCACCCAAACAATATTAAACCAATACTCAGTGGGAGCGCTAGCATCACTAGGAGCCAGCCGGCTAACGTTCCACCAAAACGTGTCGATTGGTTGTTCAGTGATGATGACGGAGCAGCCCCGCCAGTTGTGCTGCTGGCTATGGGGTCATTGTCAAGCTCCTCAAACCGACCTGGATTGAGTCCAGCGCTTCCAACACTACTCGCTGCCCCCTCGTCTTCGGCGCCGAAGATTGGTTGCAGTGGACGCTGCGGAAGTGACGTATAACTGGCTGCCGTTGGCTCGAATCGCTCCCAGCCGATACCAGGAAAGTACACTTCTGGCCAGCTGTGAGCGACATTTTCGCGCACAATATACACCCCCTGATCAGGATCAAAATCACCGCTAGCGTAACCGCGTACCCAACGTGCCGGCACACCGATTGAACGCAACATAACCACCATTGCCGAGGCAAAATAGTCGCAGTAACCGGCCCGTTGCTCGAAGAGGAACCAGTCTACCAGATCAACATTCCCTGGCGGGGGCGGAATGTCCTCGCTGTAGGTAAACCGACGCAAATAATCTTGAATAGCAATAGCCTGATCGTATGGCGTTTCAGCATTGGCAGCCGCGATGATTCGCGCAGCCTCAGCCCGTACCCGTGCCGGTAGGGTGTCTGGTACTTGCAGATAGCGTTCTCGAACCCAGGTCGGGTAATCCCTACCGGCCTGACGCAGACTCTGGACATCGGCCACTGAAGCTAGTACTGTCACGGTGTAGGTTGTCTCTGCCCACAGTGGCGTCAACGCGGTAATTAGGGCTATATCATCATAAATTGGCGCTATTCCACCATTTTCATCACGAACAATAAGGTGTTCAACTTTGGTTGGCAGACTAAACTGTAATGGTGCGCCCCCGAATAGCATCAAATCATCATTCCGTTCTTGCGCCAGCGTGATCGTTTGAGTAATAAGCTGCCGTGCCCGCCGTTCAGTCAGCGGTAGTGCCTCTCCAGCAGCAAGCGGTGTGCGCGCCTGTTCGGCAGTAGCAACGCCCAATGCGGAACGGGCTAACTCGCCAGTAGTGTTCGACCAACCTGAACCATCGTACCGATCAAATGCAACTGCTCGCCAATATTCAGGACGTGACGAGCGTACCGTCATGACGAGATCAAATCCCGGTGCCCGTGAACCTCCAAGAGGCGCAACTCTCGCCGTAAACGAAATACTTCCGGCTCCGGGTGGGGCACTGATTGTGCTAAAAGCATCTTCCCATGCGGCCCGTGCAATGCGAAACGGCGACCGCAGCATCTCCCACGTCTGCGCAGCCCGCTCACTAGGAATATTGGCAGGTAAGAGCGCAGTACACGCAATTAAGACCACACCAACGACCGTTGCTGCCCACATGGCACGCAAAGGGAGCAGGTCAGGATAACTCATCTGCCGGGTTTCCCAAACCAACCGGCGCTGCATCACATGGTGATACACCAGCAATAGTAACGCGCTGGCGATCAAAACGAGAGCCTCTGTATCGGGTTTGGGCAACACATATGTGTAATTAACGAGAAATACTGCGGCGTTGGCAACAATCAGTAGCCACGGTCGCTGATGGCGAAACACGGCCCAAACGGTTGCGTAGACCAGCCACCAGCAGAGAAAGGCTAATGCAACCACAAACAAAACGATGTCTTCACCACGACCACCACTGGCGAGCACGCGAACCCAGCCGCTGATCCGAATAATCAGTTCAACGGCGCGGTCACGCCAACTGACGAGTCGTTCATCGAGCAGTGGGCCGACCTGCTGGACGATCCAGACCCAGGCGAAAACCAGCGCTACGATATGAGCACTCCAGCTCGGTAAGCGTTGCCAGCTTACCAGCACCAACCCAACCACTAGGGCAAATGCACCTATCGACGGTAAAATCGATAACCCACCAGCCCAGCCAGATATAGCCAGACTACGGATGACAGCACCAGTCAGGAGTACAATCAAGCCGACGCCCGGCAACATCCACCAGACACGAGTGAGACTAATGAAAGTTGGCGGAGCTGGTTGGTTCATCCTACCCTAATGTCTCAGCCATTCGCGGAAACGCACGTAGCGTATTCTGCCAGAGCTGTGGTGCCAATTCTGCTAACGACAGACCGCGCAGATCGGCCAGTTTCTGCGCAATATATACCAGCCGACTCGGTTCATTCCGCTGCCCTCGATGCGGATGCGGGCTAAGGTATGGACTGTCAGTCTCGATCAACAGACGCTCTAGCGGTGCTTGTTGCACGACCTCATGAAGCGCTGCTGATTTTGGAAACGTGAGAGGTCCTGAGAATGAAAGGTAGAAACCCAGTTCCAGGCACTCCTGAGCCGCGGTCCAGTCTCCTGAGAATGAGTGCATCACGCCCGGACCACGTGCAGCATCGCGTAAGACCGCAATAGTTTCGGGCATTGCCTCACGTGAGTGAATCACAACCGGCAACCCTAGCTCAGCGGCCAGGGCTAGTTGCGCCCGAAACGCCTTCTCTTGTTCACTGGGTGGCGATTTCATCCAGTAGTAATCAAGACCAATCTCGCCAATTGCCACGACTTTTGGATGGGTAGCGAGCCTGCGAATCTGGTCGATCCAGTCTGACGGTAAATCATGCAGATGATTAGGCTGAATCCCAACGACTGCAAAAATGGCCGGATGCGCATTCGCCAGCGCTACGGCTGCATGACTCGAGGCTAAATCGTAGCCGATCTCAACCATAGCGGCGATACCGGCTTCAATAGCCCGTTCAATCACCGCTCTGCGGTCTTCATTAAACTGCTCTGAAGCAAGATGGAGATGTGTGTCAATTAAAGGTTGTGTTGATTTCATAGGCATTCCACACCATTGTAGCATACATGCCCATTTGTCGTCAGAACTATTATAACGGTAGGGAGGATTTTTAGTGTATAGGTTTCGGGTCATCTTTGATGTTAGAATGGTACGAACGAACATCACGCACCCGCTTCCAACGATTCCTGACTCATGAATTCACCTGCTCGTGCAGGTCTCCTGGTTCGAGAAAGAGAAACGCAGAAGGAACGGATTCTTTCTCGCTCTCTAGTGGGAGAGTAAGGGCGTTAGGAGAAGGTGAGGGGGTTTCCTGCTAAGAGTGCTACGTTCCACGTAAACCGGTCGGTTGGCGCGTCTCCCCAGTTCCTCTCGACGTCACGGGGGAAAAGGGAAGAGTCTCTGGTCATTCAGGACCGTCCGAGAGTTCTTGTCGCGGGTTGTACGACATGGATGCCCAACATTGTTGCTCCACTCACTCTTGTGATATGTATCACAATTTTTTGAACCATTCTGAACCTTCTACATTTTTACTGACCCTTCTACATTGAATGATACCTGCAAAAAGCCGAACCTTCAGCGGTTGACAAAAAAACAGAATCGGGCTATAACAATAAGCGTAGTGCAAACGTGAGGTTTATCACAAACAGGGTGACAATACGGGTGTAACCTCGGCTAAAACAGGTAGAACAACATATCGCTTCGATAAATCATACATCTACCGGAAACCATGGTATCCTTCTATTAACACCATAATCTTCACTCCTGACGAAGTCGTCACCGACGGTTAAGCTAAGAAAGCTTTAGTTCAGCGGCACCAAATGGGTGTCGTGTTGTCGTGTGGTTATTGTTTAATTCAAATGAAAGAAGGTCTGGCGCTTATGAACCTGCTTGGCCTACCCATCCTGTCACTGTTGCTCTGGCTACCGGCGCTTGGTGCCCTAGTAATTTTGTTGCAACCGCGAGGACGTTCTACGCTGCATCGCTGGACAGCAATGAGTGCAGCGTTAGCAACCCTTGTCGTTGCCGGAACCGTTATTGTCCTGTTTTATACCGGTCCTTATGGACCTGCATCCGGTGTCGTTGTTGGCCCTCCGTTGCAATTTGTCGACTCGGTGGCCTGGTTGCCTGCATTTGGTGCCAATTACTTGATAGGTGTTGATGGTATTAATCTGTGGCTGGTCGGTCTGACTGCGTTCCTGGCCCCATTTGCTGTAGCCGCAACCTGGCAACGTCAGACACGTAGCCTGCGCTTGCTGCTCGTGTTGCTCCTGTTGGCAGAAACTACTTTCCTGGGGGTATTCCTCGCCCAGGATATGCTGCTCTTCTACGTCTTTTATGAACTGGCATTAATCCCGATTGTTTTCCTCGTCGGAGTGTGGGGTAGCCATGGTCGAGCTGCGGCCGCATTGAAGCTGTTCCTGTATACGTTCGGCGGATCGTTGTTAATGCTGCTGGCTATTATCGGTCTGCACCTCTTGCATCGTAATGCAGTAGCCGTCATCGATCCGACCTACACCGGTACATTTGCCCTCAACCAAATTGTGGCCGATATGCGTTCGGGCCTCTTTACGCTCGATCCGCTGGTCGCACGGCTCCTGTTCGGTGCGTTTTTCCTCGCCTTTGCCATTAAGTTGGCACTCTGGCCATTCCACACCTGGCTGCCTGATGCGTATAGCGTTGCGCCAACACCGGTAGCAATTATGCTGGCCGGGTTGATGGCGAAATTCGGTGTGTATGGCTTTATCCGCTTTAATATAACGCTTTTCCCAGAGGTTGCCTCTTGGGCAGCGCCAGGGATTGCGGTTCTGGCCGTTATCGGCATTGTGTACGGAGCGCTCATCGCCTTTACCCAGCGCGACTTGCAACGCATGATTGCGTATGCCTCGATCAGTCATATGAACTTTATCGTGTTGGGCATACTGGCTTTGAATACCATTGCGATGAATGGTGCTCTGCTCCAGATGGTATCGCACGGTATCGTCACCGCAGCACTGCTGATCATCGTTGCTGTAATCGAGGAGCGCCGCGAGAGTCGTGAACTTGGTTCATTTGGCGGTCTATGGCAGGTGACACCCATCTACGCCGGTTTTACCTTGCTTGCACTTCTGGCAATGGCCGGTCTGCCTGGTTTAAGCGGCTTTGTCGGTGAGTTTACGATGTTGCAGGGTATCTTTACCTCACCACTGCTCGGTTGGCCTTTTGCGGTGGGTGCGGTGATTGGCATAATCCTGGCAGCAGTGTATGCTCTGCGCGTATTCCGCGTAGCCTTCATGGGTGAAGTGCGTAATACGGTGAACTTTGATTTGCCAGATTTGCAACGTCGCGAACTGATAACACTGGGTGGGTTGACGCTGGTTATCATTGCCCTGGGATTGTTCCCGAATGTCTTGCTGAGTGGAACTTCCGGTTCAGTGCAAGGGCTAGTTGAAGCGATAACACCAGCCGTCCAGGCAGCAGCTCGATTCAATGGCTGGTAGAGCGAGCGAGAACGCCGCTTACGAGGGCAACTTGCTGAAAGGGCGGGTTGCCCTCGTTGTGTTTCCAGCGCTGTTCAAGGCTATTTCTGGACGGCAGCGGCAGTAGGCAGAGTGAGGCGGGCAAGGGATGGGTAGGTTCCTAACCCGTCTGTGGTGCGCGTTCTGTTGTCTCCCATACTACCTGAAGCGGCCCGGCGGCTTGCGTACCCAGGGGGGGCAGGCCCGAGGCAGGCCGGCGGCCCGCGTACCCAGGCGTGCAGGC
>JAGHYT010000201.1:0-5448 GCA_017743535.1 Chloroflexus sp. | reverse complement strand
TGTATAAGAGACAGGGGTTCCGCTCAAGAAGTAGCTGGTGTTAGCGCATCACTCCGCTGAGGAACAGCAAGGGTCGTCGTCACGCCATCTGGCGGTAAGAGGGCAATACTTAGCACTTCATCAAGGGTTTCAACTGGAATAAAGGTCATCTCAGCACTCACGGCGGCGGGCAAATCTTCGAGGTCAAGCAGATTGCGTTTAGGCAAGATAATGGTACGAATACCGGCCCGATGTGCGCCGAGCGCCTTCTCTTTGATACCGCCAATTGGCAACACCCGCCCGCGCAGCGAAATCTCACCGGTCATTGCAATGTCATCGCGAACCAGACGACCAGTTGCGGCTGAAGCCAGTGCTGTCGCCATCGTAATCCCCGCCGAAGGACCATCTTTCGGCACAGCCCCAGCCGGTACATGGATATGAATGGCATGCGTCTCGAAGAAATTCGGCTCGATACCAAGCGAACGGGCACGCGAACGCACATACGTCAGCGCAGCCTCAGCACTCTCTCGCATCACCTCGCCTAGTTGACCGGTGATGATGAGTTCTTTCTTCCCTTCTACCGCACTGGCTTCCACAAAAATAATATCTCCACCAACTGGCGTCCAGACCAGGCCAATCGCAACTCCAGGCTGATCGATACGCTCACGAGTTTCATTTGTGAACCGTGGCCGCCCTAGTGCAGTCCGCACGAATGCGGCATCAACCACAAAGGGTAGACAGGCCGGATCAATCTCACCTTCACTAAGGCGACGTGCCACTTTGCGCAGCACTGCCCCAATCGAGCGTTCGAGATTGCGAACCCCCGCCTCACGGGTATACTCGTTGATGATGCAGCGGAGTGCCTCTTCACTGACTACTGCCTCTTCAGGACGCAGACCATTAGCACGCAACTGGCGTGGCACAAGATGACTCAAGGCGATTTGCACCTTCTCATCTTCGATATACCCCGACAATTCAATCACTTCCATCCGGTCGCGTAGGGCTGGCGGTACTGTATCCCACGTATTGGCCGTAGCCAGGAAGAGCACTCGCGAGAGATCGAACGGCAGATTGAGATAGTGATCGGTAAAGGTGTGGTTCTGTTCGGGATCGAGCACCTCAAGTAGCGCGGCTGCCGGATCGCCACGGTAGTCGATGCCGAGCTTATCGATTTCATCGAGCAAAATAACCGGATCTGCCGTACCGGCGCGGCGCAATTCCTGAATAATCCGTCCTGGCTGCGAACCGATGTAAGTACGGCGGAAACCACGCAATTCTGCCTCATCACGAACACCGCCCAGGCTCATGCGGATAAAGCTACGCCCAAGCGCACGGGCAATACTCTGCCCCAGGCTGGTCTTGCCTACACCGGGTGGCCCAACGAAGGCGAGAATAGGTTCGCGATTGGCGCGCAGATTCTCTTCACCGAGCGCGGAACGCCGCTGTTTGACAGCCAGATACTCGAGGATACGCTCCTTAACCTTCTGCAAACCGTGATGGTCTTCATCAAGCACTTTACGGGCAAAAGCAATGTCAATTGGTTGACCGGTATACTTATTCCACGGCAACTCGGCCAGCCACTCAAGGTAGGTGCGCACCATCTGATATTCTGGTGAGCTAGCATTAATCCGCGCCAACCGATTCAACTCACGGTCAGCTTCTTTGCGCGCCACTTCAGGAAGGTCGGCAGCGGCCAGCTTCTGGCGCAGGTCATCAAGTTCAGCAGCTTCGCTCGAATCTTCACCCAGCTCTTTCTGGATAGCCCGCAATTGCTGACGCAGGTAGAACTCACGCTGTTGCCTAGCGGCGCTCTCTTGTACCTCTTGCCGCAGCTTGGCCTGCACTTCGAGCAAAGCAAATTGCTTCCGGTAAAAGTTCAGCACCTTGCGCAACCGCTCGACCACATCAAAGGTCTCGAGCAATTCCTGACGTTCGGCAAAAGTATAATCGGGTGAATAACCGGTATTGTCGGCCAGATGACCGGGATCATCAATCGAGCGCACAAAGTTCCGGATCTCCTGGGTCACACCGGGACGCAATTCGAGCACAGCATCAATCGCTGCGTGCACCTCAACCATCAACTGTTCAAGTTCAGGGGTGCGTTCAAATACATCGGGCCGCCGGGTGAATCGAAAGCGCAGATAGGGTGTGGTTTGGATGGCTTCTCCTAATTCAGCGCGCACTAACCCGCGAACCACCACACCACTTGCGCCGTTAGGCAGCGTCCCGAACTGCTCGATCCGGGCCACGACCCCCACTTTGAACAATCGCTCAGTAATGGGGGCGTCGGCTGGAGCATCGGGCCGCCGGGCAACGAGCAAGACATAGCGCCCTTCACGAGCCGCTGCTTCGGCAGCAGCGACTCCCAACTCATCGAGCGTCAAGCTGACGACAATATGTGGAAAGACCACTGCCCCCTCAAGTGGAATGAGCGGCAGCGTCTCTATCAACTCGGCGGCAGATTGATCTGGCGATTGAATATCAGGCTCAGCAGTCGTCTGTTCCCGCACCGTCTCATCATTCATAGCACGTCTCCACATTGCTACGCGGAACAGAACTTCCGCACTGTTTATATTTTGAAACGCAGGCGGAGGCGTGTCAATGCTCGATGAAAAGTTCTAGTGTAATTCTAACAATTGTTAGGTGATGGACGTGAACCAACTCAGACCAGCACTAATCGCACCCCGGCCATCTCTATACGCCGTCGTTCCTCTTCCGGCAGATCGGTATCGGTAATAATCGTCTCAATCGACTCTAAGGGAAGAACCTTAATAAAACCGCGCCGCTGCCACTTGCTCGAATCGGCGAGCAAGATGATCCGCCGCGCTGCCCGCGCCATCGCTCGCTTGGTCTGAGCAATCTCGATGGTTGAATCGGTCACACCGTACCCTGAATCGACCGACTCGGCAGCCAAAAACAGTTTCTCCACCACCAGATCACCGAGGCTTTGCTCAACCAGGGGGCCCAGGGTACCAAAGGTGGCATAATTAACGGTACCGCCAAGCATCCATACCTGAATATCGCTGAGGTGACGTAATTCAATAACAACATTCAGTGCGTTGGTCACAACAGTCAGTGGTGTGCGCTGGCGCAGATGCTTCACCATTTCAACGACGGTCGTCCCGGCATCGAGTAGGATTGTGTCACCAGGCTGCACGAATTGGGCGGCGGCAGCCCCAATGCGGGCTTTGGCCTCAAGCCGAATCCCAGCCCGTTGCTCAAAAGCAATTAATGCACTAGTTGCCGGTAAAGCCACAGCGCCGCCGTGATCGCGGAGCAACACCCCCTCACGTTCAAGAGCAGCCAGATCGTTGCGAATGGTCACCGGCGTCACACCAAACATATCGGCCAGTTCATTTACTCGCACCGATCCCCGTTGACGCACGATTTCGGCAATCCGGCTTCGTCGGTCAAGCATGAGAGGACTACGTTCACCGATCATGCTTTCATCGGTTTGCATGAATTTATCTCCAGTTGTAGAAAGTTTCGTTTGGTTACGCTGCCATTGTACGTTGCCAGCATGCACGACGTCAAGCATTGTGCGCTGAAGCATGTCTGCACAGAACTACAATCTTCGCGTTCGCAAGGTATGAGCCGTAAAGGAAGCCAGCTCACGGAACAAGTCTTCCGCACCAGCTTCTTTCTCGTCTTGTGGTAAAGCAAGGTGTTCTTCTACCCGACTCTGCATCGCCGCCCACGTTTGGGCTTGAGCATAGGGTGCAAGATGCTGAAAGAGCATCCGATGCGCTCCTTTGCGCTCCATCACTTCCAGCCCATCCAGGATTTGACGATGCGGAGTTCCCTCCCAGATTGGCAGAATCATAGCATCACGCAGCCAACGCTCGACCCCAAACTCGGCCAGGGTGCCAATGCCTCCGTATACTTCCATTGCCCACTTAGCCGTCTGCACCGCATATTCAGCCGTCCAGTATTTCGCTAAATGCGCAAGCAAACGAAAGAGATGGTACTGTTCTGGATAACGAGGGGTTGCCTGCCAGAGCTGATCGAGCAGCCGTACCGCTTCCCAGGCCAACGCCAAAGCTGCTTCTAACTCAACAATTCGTTTTTCGATCTGATGGCGAAGGAGAGGATGTTCAGCAATCGGCTTGCCAAAAGCCTGCCGACGATGAGCATAGGCTACAGCATCGGCCAGCGCTCGTTGCGCCAGAGCGACACTGCCGACGCTATTTGCGACCCGCGAGAGGTTGAGTGTTTCAAGGATGAGATAAATGCCCCACTCTGCTTGCCCCAAGAGATAAGATTCGCTGTGACGCAATTCTACTTCACCGGTCGGAACTGAACGAGTGCCGATCTTATCTTTGAGACGCCGAACAGTATAGTTAAGACTGCCGTCTGAGCGGTAGCGTGGAACGAGAAATAA
Organism: Chloroflexus sp.; assembly: GCA_017743535.1. GTDB lineage: Bacteria > Chloroflexota > Chloroflexia > Chloroflexales > Chloroflexaceae > Chloroflexus. The sequence goes on along the minus strand of JAGHYT010000201.1, from coordinate 1,088 downwards.
CCCCAGACCACGAATATCAGCCAGGCCAGATGCCAGCCGGGCAGCAACCACGGCCAATTCTGCGCCAACATTACTGGCAAAATACTTATCGCCGCTCACATACCAGCAATCCTCAGCCTGGACGGCTATGGTTTGCACAGAAGCGCCCAGATCCGAGCCGCCACCAACCTCCGTCATCCAGGTTGCACCTTGCCAGACCGTCTCATCGCGGCGCAGCATAGCGGGCAAGAAACGAGCTTTTACCGCTTCGGTACCGTATTTAGCTAACGGTACCGCTGTCGAGAGCGAAACCGTATAAGGACAATACAGACCGGCATCGTAAAAAGAGGTGAGGTAGCCCAACAGGTAGTGAGGGATAAGCGAATGTTCAGCAAAGACACGCCAGACAACACCGGCTTGATACCCTCGCCTAAGCATCTGCCAGTAATCGGGCGGATAGAGAATCTCATCAACGCGCCGACCTGAACTATCAAACATACGCAACCAGGGTATCCCAGCGCGATCAACCGCAGCCGAAATACTCTTCCCCTCGCGATCCCACCATTCCTGATACTCCTCCAGATAAGCAGATTGAGCCACGTCACCGACACAGCGGCGCAAAAATGCCAGTGGCGAGAGAATGCTCTGTTCCATTCGTTACCTCCAGTGCTCTGAAGGGATTATAGCAAATCCGATCCTGAATCAGGAGGAGTGAGAAAGCGAAGAAGAGACCTGCATCTTCCCACCTTAACGGTTATCTACTGTCAATCCCACTTCGTCTCGACCCTGTCTGCCCGCGCCACCGCCGGAGGAATGGTAAGTCTCGCTTGCCCATACCTAGTACTACACCGGTTAAGACAGGTTTTCGGCCCCTCCGCAGGAAGGTGGAATACTGCTCTCCAGCGCATTATTGCATAAGTCGTTGGCCCGTGCTCCCGGTAAGCAACGCATGGTGCGCTTGCGTTCCAGGAAACCAAAAAGAAACCAAACAAAATTGATCGTTGACAAAACGAAAATACATGATATGATATAACTATCAAACGAAACCGTTCATCTTGCAGCCCATCTACCGCTGGTGAAATCGGCAACCACGCCTGAGCTACACACGT
>JAGHYT010000032.1:0-35449 GCA_017743535.1 Chloroflexus sp. | reverse complement strand
GCCCGCGTGTACACTCCCTCGGTGCGCGAGCCTCTGGCCCGCGTATGCACTCCCTCGGTGCGCGGGCCTCCGGCCCGCGGGTGCACTCTCCCTGGGTGCGCGGGCCTCCGGCCCGTGGGTGCAATAGGCAACTAGAACCCATCAGTTGGTGCATCCGCTCCCCACTGCCCTCACACATCTCAGTAAACGGGGAGGAGGTGGAACCAAAACCTCCCAATACCATGTGACGGGCATGATCGGCAAGGCAGCGGGAGTGCGTAATAGTTCCGTCCACATATATCAGGGCAAGCAGCATGGATCTGGCGATCGTCGTGTGGCTGGGAAGGACGTATATTGGTAAACAAAACCAGAACTGGAGCACGTTGAACACCCCTCTGGATTATCGTATGCAGCTCGTGCAGCACCGCTCACACTGGTGAATCACGATCTACTCGCTTACCCATGCGGTCGAAAGCATGATACACGGTTTGCATAGACAGGATTGGTATCAAAGTAGGATATAATCTCCGTATGATTACCAATTTTACTGACACCATCATACTTATCATCACAACCCTGACGCTAAGCCTCATCCTCGATTGGCTGGTGCGTCCGTGGGTACAACGCTGGGCTGACACGCGGAACGCTATTGTTATCGAGGCCATAACCATCGCAATTGGTGGCCAATGCACATTCTGGGCACTGATACTCCTGATCCGCCTGGTCGGAAATCAATTCTTCGCCCCCAGCCTGATCGAAGCCTGGCAACCAACCCTTGATGTAGCCGGTAGCATCGCGATAGCTGTCTTTATTGTTCGGCTTATAACCAATCTCGTCGATAGCTATTTGCGTCACCAGCAGATCGGCAACATCTCGCTGATCCAGAATCTCTTACGTGGCTTGAGTGCACTGGCCATTGGCGGCACATTGCTGATCAGCTATGGATTTCCCCTTAGTCCGGTATTAACCGTGATCGCCGGTTCGAGTCTCGGCCTGACGCTCGCCCTCCGTGAACCACTGGCCAACTTTTTTGCCGGTGTCCAGATCATCGTATCAAACCGCGTTCGCCCCGGCGACTACATCCGACTGGCGTCGGGAGAAGAGGGCTTTGTAACTGATATTCGCTGGTCTGACACCTATCTTCGGCAGTTGGCGAATAACATCATCATCATCCCCAACGCCCAGATGATCTCACAGATTGTAACCAACTTCAGTCGTCCTGAACCTGAACTCGCAGTCCTGGTTGACAGTATGGTTGGCCCCGATGCCGATCTACATCGTATTGAAACCATTGTGCTGGATGTTGCCCGTGAAGTTCTGGCAGCAACGACCGGTGCTATAAACACATTTGAGCCGCTGATTCGCTTCAACGGTATTGATGCGTCCGGCATCCGCTTTACCGTTGTCTTACGTGCTCAATCGTTCACCGATCAGTTCCTGTTGCGCCATGAAATGATCAAGCGGCTGCACACACGCTTCCAGGCCGAAGGAATTGCTCCGCCAACCCAACGTGTACGGTTGGATGAGGGGGTAAAGTTGTTATCGGGGAATAGTTAACGTTCCCTGCAAAAGGCCTTCACCACAGAGCATGTGCAGAGAATTCAGCGAATTTTGTCTATTCTTGCAGTGGTGAGTTTTGCACGGATGAAACCTGATAATAGATGTACGGACGCAGCGGCGCTGCGCCCCAACTGATCTTCTTCTGCAACAGGGTATTCCAGATCGGCTCTTAACCTACTGCTTGACCATCAACACCTCCGGCGCTACAAATGATTGATGGGTGTCAGGTGAATCGGCAACCGGTAGGCGACGCATCAGGACCAGTAGCGCAATGATGATCAACCACAGCGGCCAGCCGGTAAGACCAAGAGCAGTCGCCCAGATGGTATCAACCGTTGAACTGGCACGGGCAAAGAGCACGATCAAACCTCCAAAGGCGTTCAAACTGCCATGACCGATCACTGCCGGCCAGACACTCCCTGTCGCCAATCGCGTCCAGCCGAGCAAGATGCCAACCAATACGCAAAATACCGTCATCATAATGACACCCAATCCCGGATTTGTCGGGTAGTTGTATCCCAGCAAAATGATCGGTGCGTGCCATAGCCCCCAGATCACGCCACTGATGATCAGTGCCGGCCATTGACCAAGCGGTAGCAGGTTAGGTAACAGATACCCACGCCAGCCCCATTCTTCCCCGAAGACGGGAATAGCATTCAAGAGTGGACCGATGATCAGGGCAATCAGAAGTTGGCTGACCAAAATCGTCCATAACGATCCGTTGTCCAGGGTATCGATACCTGCTGCCTTCAACACTTCCCGCAAGCGCGACAACGACAGATCGAGATCGTACACGCCTAGCAGCGCACTGACAAACGGTGAGACGAGCATGACCAGTGCCGGTACTGTCCATGCAAATAGCCAGTACCATCCCCAACGACGACCTCTACCGATCACTAGCCCAGTTGCTCTGATAATGCCCTCCGGCGGTGGACTGATCCAACGAGTGACGATCAGGGTTGCCAGCGCGGGCGTAAACATCATCAGGATCATAAGCAAAGGCGCCAGCGGATGTTGCAGACCGGCGCCGCTGATCCACAACGGTGCACAACAGAGCCACCCCAACCCTGCGGCCAAACCAACAAACCAGCTTACACCGCGCCAATTGAGTGTGCTCATTATGTCTCCTTTCTTGCAACAACCTTGCGTCTGCGGATCGCATTCACATTCGATAACCGAACAGTTCAACAACAGAGAGACCCCGACGAACATCGCACATTTGCTGACCGCACTCCCAATGCCCTACGGTTTTCCGAAAGCACGGGCCAGGGGCCAGCGTAGCTTGCGATGCACAGGGGGCATCGCCCGCTCCCTCAGTATCCGCTCTGGGGTAGACTTCGCACGCAGCCCAAGCACTGAAAACGTGGAAAACCACTCTACGATTTACCCGATATGTTCTCGTATCACAAGACCTTTCTGCAAACAACACCTCGGTTGACCGAGCTTGATCCTTCAGCCAACTTGCCGATGCTTCACCTGCCGCCAGACAATATACGAATAAGGGATCGTAGACAAAACTGGCAGGATGATCAGTAGAAGAACGGTAATAAACAGCCAGTCCTCAGCGATGAAGAAACTGACCAGCATTGCCAGCAATCCGCTGCCAACGATGATTCGGGCGCCAACTCGATGCGTCTTGCGCCAGACCTCATCATCAGCGAGTGTCCATGGTGTGCGAATACCAACAAAGTAATTCGGAGTCACCCTTCCCAGCTCATTCCCTAACACCACCATGAAGAGAGCCATCCCGATACTGAGGAGGCGTGGCACACTAAACGACCAACCAATCGCTGCTCCCACCGTGATTCCCTGAAGTGCAGCCAGGAACAAGACAAAGCTATTCATAATCAACGCATACGTCCGCGAAAAAGCGGTATACCCTTTCCCTCGCGGATCAATTCGTGGCAAGAGCGGGGCCAACACCGCAATAATGGTCGCCCCTAGCGCTGGCGCTAGGGCAGCGATCCACGGACTCCCATACCCATCCACCTCACCGGCTGCATTCCAATGGATAGGCGCCGGATCGGAAATGAGTGGCAGCATAGCAAAGCCAAACACCCACATCAGAATCACTACGACCATCATGAACCGTAGATTACGCATGACCATCCCCCTTTCGCTCGATGCCAATGCGCAACACTTCCATAAGACTATGAATCACCTCTTGTAAGACGGTAGCATTCACGCGGTATACAATCCGCTGCCCATGCCGCTCAGCCGTTACCAGCTCGGCGGCTTTCAGAACGTTCAGATGATGAGAGACACTCGGCGCCGAGATCGCAAAGTGGGCCGCAATCTCTCCGGCAGTCATATCACGATCTTGAAGCATCCGAATAATCGCCCGCCGAGTGGGATCCGACAGGGCATGAAGGGTACGAGTGATTGCCTGTTCCATAGATATTTAGACAAATTTCTAAATCTTCTCAACTGCAAGTATAGAGAGCTTTACCGTGCTTTGTCAAGATGGTTGTATACTATATGTAACCATGCTGTAACTACATCCACTACGCTAAATGCAGAATTTCGTGCTTTAACGCGCCGTGATGGCGTGTCGTCAAAGGAGATTGGCAATGACTCAGCCTCCGAATGGCTTTGATCCGAATGATCCAATCGGGACATGGCGGGCATGGCGTGATGCCACACTCGATGCGTGGGCAAAGAGTATGACTGCACTGGTGAACACCGAGACGTTCTCGCAGGCAATCGGTGCTCAGCTCGATGCCCTGCTGGCAGTATCAGGCCCAGTACAGCAGGCCGTGCAGCAGTACATGGAGCGATACCTGGCCCAGGCCCAGTTACCCTCGCGTAATGAGGTCGTGACCTTAGCCAGCCGCCTGACCAACATCGAGTTTCGCCTCGATGATATGCAGGCCCAACTCGATGAGTTGACCGACCTGGTTCGCAAACTGACCAGTTCCGAGACGCAGCCGGCCCCTGATCTCACTATGATCGGCGAGCGCCTCCAGGTGATCGAAGAGCAACTGACGTCCCTTTCTGCCGTTCGTGCTGCTAATCGGCCGCGTAAGGCGACGACAGAAGAGAAAGAGTAGGAGTGTCTAATCATGACAAGTTCTGATGCCGCGCCAATCGATCTCGAGCGGATGACCGAGCAGTTGCTGAAAGAGATTGAGCGTACTACGAAAAGCAGCGATATGGCTGCCCGTCTGGCAACAAACCGCATTCGGGTTGCGGTCGGTCAAACGCCAAAAGAGCAGATCTGGGCGCTGAATAAAATGCGTCTCTACCACTATTATCCGCAGGTACCACCCGAGCAACGCAAGCCGGTTCCTCTTTTGCTTGTCTTTGCCTTAATCAACCGACCATACATCTTCGATCTGCGCCCAGGTAACAGCTTTGTCGAGTACATGCTCCAGCATGGCTACGAGGTCTATCTCCTCGATTGGGGCACACCCGGTCCCGAGGATGCCCACTACGACTTTGAAGACTTTTCCCTGAAGTTCTTACCCCGCGCCGTCCGTGCTATGCAGCGCCACAGCGGCAAACGTGAATTCTCGATGCTTGGCTGGTGTATCGGCGCTACCATCGTTACGATCTACGCTGCAATGCGCCCTGATGACGGCCTGCGGAACCTGGTTTTGCTCACTGCTCCACTTGATTTCAGCGACAAAGAGGGTAGCACGTTTAGCCGCTGGCTCAACACCGAGTACTATAACGTCGATGAACTGGTACGCCAGTTTGGCAACGTACCGGCAGCCATTATCGAATATGGCAATAAGATGTTGAAGCCGGTGGAGAACTACATCGGTACCTACCTCAAGCTGTGGGATAATCTCGATAACCCGGCAGTGGTCGAGGCCTGGCTGGCCATGAATACATGGGTCACCGATAATGTCGATTTCCCGGGCGCTGCATTCCGTCAGTGGGTCATCGAGTTTTTCCGTGAAAACCGGCTGATGGAAAACAAGTTAATGATGGAAGGCCGTGTGGTTGATGTGTCAAACATTAAGGCGAATCTCCTGAATGTGATCGCCGACAAAGACCACATTGTGCCTAACTGTCAGTCGCGTTCGATTATGGATCGAGTCGGTAGCAAAGATAAGAAGCTGATCGAGCTGAAAGGTGGCCATATTGGGATTATGGTCGGTAGCGGCGCCAGCAAACGAGCCTGGCCGCAGATCGAAGCCTGGTTGAGCGAACGTAGCAACTGACATTCCCCTTTTCAATTTGCCGGTACAGCCGTAAGCATCGTCGATCTCCTCTCTTGAGACGATGCTCGGCTTTGTATCGTCTTATGTTCTGGTGAGCCGACAGATGGAAGTCGGTTGGTTGGCGGTGTGTTGTTGAGTAAAGGAGAAACCCATGCGACTCAGCGGAAAGGTAGCTCTGATCACTGGCGCCGGACAAGGGATTGGCCGGGCGACCGCATTGCTTTTTGGTCAGCAGGGGGCAAAGGTTGCGGTTGCCGATATTAATGAGGAGGCAGCCACTAAAACAGCCAATGATATTGTGGCAGCCGGCGGCGATGCGAAAGCGTTCACCGTGAATGTCGGGCAAGCGGCATCGGTTGAAGCTATGGTGAAAGCGGTGGTTGAATGGGCCGGTAAAATCGATGTCTTAGTGAACAATGCCGGCATCACACGCGACGCCCGCATGATTAAAATGACTGAAGAACAGTTTGATGCGGTGATCAATGTTAATCTGAAGGGGGTCTGGCTCTGCACTAAGTATGTGGCGCCGATTATGATCGAGAACGGCGGTGGTTCAATTATTAATGCGGCGTCTATCGTGGCCTTCAACGGTAATTTTGGTCAGACCAATTATGTTGCATCAAAAGCCGGTGTGATCGGAATGACCAAGACATGGGCGCGTGAATTTGGGCCGAGCGGGATTCGGGTAAATGCGGTTGCCCCTGGTTTTACCCAGACCGAGATGATTGCTCACGTCCCTGAAAAGGTGCTTGATGAGTTCAAGAATCGCACCCCGCTCCGTCGCCTAGGCACGGCTGAAGATATGGCTTACGCTTATCTCTTCCTCGCCTCTGATGAGTCTAGCTTCATTACCGGTGAAGTGTTACCGGTCGATGGTGGTCTCGATCTCTAGGAAGCCTCTGAGGAACGTGATCCTTAGATAGTCATTGTCGGGACGGGTGCCACACCCGCCCGTTTTGTGTAGGTCCGTACTTCCGCACTGCCCCCGAAATCGCTCCCGCCCTCTCCCGAAGAAGAGGGCGGGAGCGACAGAAAGGTGGGGAGCACCAGCCACTTAATGCACTACTTCCTCAGCAACCTCCTCTGTCGGGTTGCTTGCTTCCTCTGGTGAATTACGCGCCGTGCGTTGCAATGCTGCACCACCGGCCAGCGCTGCTGCACCCAACCCAGCCAGCCAGGCCAGCGGCGTTAAGGCACCACCGGTAGCAGGCAGTGTTGCCGGTGTTGGCACACTTGGCTGAGCCGGCGTTGTCGCTGGCGCAGCGCCAATCGCGATCCGGCCATCAACCACCGGATTGACCGGCGAGTTCGCAGCAATATACTCTTCCACCACATCAGACAGAATGAAGCCGGTATCGACCTGGTTACGTCCACGAGCGAAGACACTGTAGCCATCCCCACCGGTCAGCATAAAGTTATTCGTTACCACCACATAATCGGCGTTGGGATCAATCGCTGCTCCCCCAACCGTGACACTGGTCACGCGACTACTTGCTGGTAGCGACGGATCGTAAGTGAAACGCAAACCGGCCACCTGCGGGAATCGGCCAGCACCACTCTCAACCTGGCTCACGCCGTTGTTCAGTGCTTCAACAACCTGTGCGCCTGTGAGAGTAACCAATGCCAGCGTATTGCCGAAGGGCAATACTTCCAGTATCTGGCCGACGGTAATCGGCCCAGCCGGGATCGAAGCACGAATGCCACCACCGTTAGTAATTGCAATCGTTGCGCCTGCATTCCGCGCTTTTGCCAGCATGGCCTCGGCCACCAGATTACCCAGATTGGTCTCTCGCGAGCGGATATTGGCGCGACTGCCATCGAGGTCAACCGCAGTCGACCCGACGACCCGCGCACGGAGCTGGTCGATTGGCCCACGGAAAACAGCAATCCGGTTCTCGAAACCCTGATCGACAGGCAACGACGGGAGAACCTCAGTTGGATTACCCTGGAGGTCAATCACTGTACCAGCAGCATTGAAGGCAACCGTAATATCACCGAGCCAGCGTCCCCATTCCCAGTCGGTGACGACCACCACCGGTTTCCCATCTGGACCTGCGATCAACTCAGGATACGGTGGCGTACCCACATTATTCATCGGCCCCATGGGCGTATGCGAGTGACCACCGATGATCATGCTCATGCCACCGACTTCGCGAGCAATTCGGCGATCAACGTTGATGCCAACGTGGGTTAAGGCAATAATCGTGAACGCACCCTCTGCCTTTAATGCAGCCACTTGCTGACGTGCGGCTTCGATTGCAGAGGTAAAGGTTATGCCCGCACCAGCATTCGAGAGCACGCCGGTATCTTCGGGGGTCAGACTGAAAATCCCGATCTTCTTCCCGTCTTTCTCGATAATTGTGCGAGGCTTGATCAGCCCGGCGAGCGGATTCCCCGGCGCTACTGTGATGTTAGCACTCAACACAGGAAATTTGGCCCGAGTAATAAAATCTGCTAATGCCTGTGGCCCTTTATCAAATTCATGATTCCCAATCGCCATGGCCTCGTAACCCATCGCGTTGTAGAACTCGAGGTCGGCCATCCCGTTATACTGATTGAAGTAGAGTGTCCCCTGAAACACATCGCCGGCATCAACCACTAAGGTCGGCAGCGCTGTCTCACGACGAATCTTGTCGATCAACGCCTTGCGGCGCGAGACTCCGCCATGAACCGGATTGTTGCCACTGAAGACCGGTTCAATCCGGGCGTGATGATCATTAGTGTGCAGAATGCGCATGCGGAAGACAGGATTCTCTTGCGCTAAAGCCAACCGAAAGCTACCATCGCTGTAGATCGACAGCAATGCACCCGCTCCTAACGCAATCGTCCCTTTGAGAAACCGCCGACGTGAGATCTTCTCCATAATGGTCTCATCTCCATTTCAATAAACGAGCGACCACAACCGTGACCTAACCAATAGCCAGGTCGGTCAAGCCGGACGTGCAAACCTCAAGGTGCAAGCCGATGTTGAACAAAAATGGGCATGCACATAGTACCGTAAATTGGCGATTCTTGCAAGTAATAAGAAGCTATTTTTTCTTTCTAAGAATACTTAATGTTCACTTAACACTACTTAACAAATAATTCCCGTAAACTGGTGCTGCCCTCGGTTGCATGATGCAACTGCTTTGCTTTGCATCTTTACACCAAGAGCCTATCTAGAAAATCTTGTGTTGGGAAGCTGAAGTTCACTCAATATCGCTGCGTTTCCAGATCGTGAGTCATCCGAAAAAAAGTGTCATATTCCACTATCCTAGACCACATTTGCGCACCAGTTGTAGGAATAAGGCGATGAATCCGCCACAAAGCAGCACCGTCCTCTACCCTATCCTGGTCAATGTCGGAATGAACATCATCGGCGTATCGACAATGCTCTGGTTGCCACCCCACTGTTGAGAAAAAAGCAGCGCACTTCTTCACATGGTGCGGATGGTTTCAGCTCTTCCACTCACTCTTCTCTCCCCTCTACCTGGCACACGACCGTAGTCGCTAACCGGCAAAGAAAGTTCATACACATATCTAACACAGTCAGCCTTGACGATCCAGATAACGCTCTCTACAATCAAAAATAACCTCTTTCGCGAAGCGTCGGTATCCTGCGCTTCAGCTTCTACATGACGCGGGGCAAATCTATGAAGGACTATTACCAGGTATTGGGAGTAAGTCGCAACGCCAGCGATGAAGAGATCAAGCAGGCCTACCGACGACTGGCCCGCAAATATCACCCTGACGTCAATCCAGGTGATCCAAAGGCCGAAGCGCGCTTCAAAGAGATCAACGAAGCCTATCAGGTGTTATCCGATAAAGAGCAGCGCGCCAAGTACGACCGCTTTGGCAGCGACTTTCGACGGTACGAACAAACCGGCTTCGGTGGCTTCAATTATGAGAGCGAGGATTTTGCCGATCTGTTTGAGACGTTGTTTGGTCAACGCCGAACCACCGGTAGCGGCTTTTCGGTCAAGCTCGACGGTCAGGATGTTGAACAGCCAGTTGAGCTGACCCTGGAAGAGGCGTACAACGGCACACAACGCACGTTGCAATTTTCTAACCCTAATGGCACACCGCGAACCATTACGGTCAAAATCCCCGCCGGGATCGATACCGGCAAGCGTGTACGTGTCCCCGGCGAAGGCGCCCCAGGCCTAAATGGCGGACGCCGCGGTGATCTGTATTTGGTGGTGACAGTAAAACCACACGACCGCTTTGAGCGCAAGGGGAATGATCTATACACGACTGTGCCGGTAAGTATGTACACCTTGCTGCTCGGCGGTCAAACAACAATTGCCCTGCTATCGGGCAAAACACTAACGTTGACCATCCCACCCCAAACACAGAATGGGCGAGTCTTCCGCATTTCTGGTCAGGGAATGCCTTTGATGCACAGTTCGCACTTTGGTGATTTGTACGTGACCGTTAGTGCTGTTTTACCAACGAACCTCTCACCACAGGCCCGTAAGCTTGTCGAGGAATTACAACGTCTTACCGGAATGTAGGTACCTCACCACACTACAGCCTGCAACAAGTAGATCAGTTCGATCTCTATTCATGCCTTAACGTATTGCGAAACAGTTGGTACTTTCGTACAAAATCACTTGACACACTTGCCCAAGATGCTGTAAAATATTGGATAATAATTCCACCACAACAGTGATGTTTGGCGCGATCCATCGAAATGATGATCACACCCAATGGCGTTGTGTGACACATTTCTAAGAGTATCCGAATCACATCATTAAGTAAATTAAGAACGGCTCTGTAGCCATTGTACTGTCACCGTGACACGGTGAACAGCATTATCTTACTCTGATGTAAAGAACGAGAGTGCGCTCACCCTTCTCCTCATAGTTGAGGAATGGTGAGCGCCTTTTATGTATTTCTGTATTTTGGGATTCGCTGTATTAGTAGAAACCAAGGAACGAGCAATGTACCTTCCTGCGCGAGACCCTGCCCAACTGTACGACCCGCGCTTCGAGCACGATGCATGCGGTGTTGGTTTTGTTGCCCGCGTCAATGGTCGGGACAGCCACGATATTCTTGAACTGGCACTCACTGCCTTGAGCCGGCTTGAACATCGCGGAGCCGTAGCCGACGATGCCCGCACCGGTGATGGTGCTGGAATCCTAACCCAGCTTCCATACCGTTTGCTGCGTCGAGAGTTAGCCGCAGTTGGGTTATCTGCGCTCGATACCGATCTCGCGCTGGGGATGCTTTTCCTCCCCGCCGATCCCGACCAGTGTACCAAGGCCTGTTCGCTTGTCGAACAGGCATTAGCAGCGTATCACCTACCATTGCTTCGCTGGCGTGACGTACCAATTGATCCCGAAGTACTTGGTGAACGCGCCCGCCGAGCCATGCCAACGATCCGCCAGATTATCGTTGGTCGGCCACAAGGACTCGATGACCAGGCCTTTGAACGCACCATCTTTCTGGCCCGGAAGATGATGGAACGGCTTTTCCGCCAAGCCAGCTTACCGGCATACATTCCGTCGTTCTCATCACGTACCGTTGTATACAAAGGTCTGCTTCTCGGATCGCACTTGGCCGACTTTTATATCGATCTGCGCGATCCTGATTTCACCACTGCTATTGCCGTCTATCATCAGCGCTACAGCACCAACACCTTTCCAACCTGGGAGCGGGCACAACCGTTCCGTATGCTGGCCCATAACGGTGAGATTAATACATTGCAGGGAAACGTCAATTGGATGCGTGCCCGCGAACAAGCCATTACCCTCCCAGACGATTTCTTACCCAGCGGTGCGCCACCGATGAGTGAACTGCTGCCGGTTATCGACGAGAATGGCTCCGACTCGGCCATGTTGGATAACACGCTCGAATTACTGGTGATGGCCGGGCGAGATATTCGGCATGCAACGGCTATGCTGGTACCCGAAGCCTGGGAAAAGGTACCTGACATCGATCCCGATCTACGGGCATTTTATCAGTATCACTCTTGTCTAATCGAACCCTGGGACGGACCAGCCGCACTGGCATTCTCTGACGGGATCATTGTGGGTACAGCCCTTGACCGCAATGGTTTACGACCAGCCCGCTATATTGTTACCGATGATGGATTAGTCGTATCGGGATCAGAGGTCGGCGCTGTGCCTATCGCAGAAACCCGCATTGTCTGTAAAGGCAAACTCGGCCCTGGACAGATGTTGGCGGTTGATACCAGGGTAGGAAAGATTTACACCGATAGCGAAGTCAAGGCCCTGCTGGCGCGACGTCGCCCTTACGCCGAATGGCTCAAAGAGCATTTGTGTTATCTACCTGCAAATCTTCCCACTTTGGCTGAGAACGAAGAGGATTTGCAACCATTGCAGATGGCGTTTGGCTACACCTCTGAAGAGCTGAATGTCATTCTCAAGCCTATGGGAATGACCGGTCACGAACCGGTTGGATCGATGGGTGATGATACACCGATACCACCACTCTCGCAGTTGGAATTGGGACGACCGCTCTTCCACTTTTTCAAGCAGCGTTTTGCTGAAGTAACTAATCCTCCCATCGATCCACTGCGTGAAGAGTTGGTCATGTCGTTGAGTGCAGGCATTGGTCGTCGCCGCTCAATTCTGCTCGAAACACCAGAACACGCTCATCTGTTACAACTGACCTCTCCCATCCTGACAGATGCGCAGTTGGCGGCAATTCGCACGCACAGCGATCCACTGCTGCGTTCGGTAACGATCAGTCTTCTCTTCTCTGCGCAGCACATCAATGCAGAAAGTCTGTTGCAGGCTCTCGATCGAGTGTGCGCCGAGGCAGCGACGGCCGTTCAAGAGGGGGCAGCCATTATCATTCTGAGCGATCGCGGGCTTGACGCTGATCACGCAGCGCTACCAATTCTATTGGCCACCGGTGCCGTTCACCATCATCTCATCCGTACCGGTCTACGCTCGCGGGTCAGTCTACTGGTCGAAACCGGTGAAGCCCGCGAAGTACATCACATGGCGACCCTGATCGGCTATGGCGCCGAGGCGATCAATCCCTACCTGGCACTGCTCAGTGTGCGCCGGATTGCTCTTGAACGGGATGCAGTGCGGCAGCGGGCCGAGCATGGTGTCGGCCATTATACCGATGATCTACGCACCTCTGCACTCGCCGAAGAGGCCGAGCACCACTACATTCACGCCCTAGAAAAGGGCCTGCTCAAGATTATGTCGAAGATGGGTATTTCAACCCTCGACAGTTATTGTGGTGCTCAAATCTTCGAGGCGTTAGGGTTGGCTCATGATGTCATTGAACGATGCTTCACCGGTACACCATCTCGTGTGGGTGGCGTTTCATTCAACCGTATTGCCCGTGATCTGGCCGTTCGCCACGCCCGCGCATTCCGGACCGGTCGGGTGAGTCTGCCGCATCCCGGCTTCTATAAATTCAAGAAGGACGGCGAATACCACGCCTTTAGCCCGGCTGTGGTTCACGCGCTTCACAAGGCGGTACGCAACCCTTATGCGCTCAATGGTGATAGCACCGGCCCATCACTGAGTAGTGAAGGCTACGCCACATATCGCGCTTATGCCGATCTGGTCAACAACCGGCCCCCAACCGAACCGCGTGACCTGTTAGAGTTTGTGCCGGCCGGCCCACCGGTGCCGATTGATGAAGTGGAACCCATTGAGTCCATTGTAAAGCGATTTTCAACGGCGGCGATGAGCCATGGCTCAACCAGCTCTGAAGCCCACGAGACGCTGTCAATCGCGATGAACCGCCTGGGCGCAATGGCAAACAGTGGTGAAGGTGGTGAAGCGCCAGAACGCTACCACGATGAACGTAATTCACGGATCAAGCAGGTTGCATCTGGTCGTTTCGGGGTGACACCAGCGTATCTGGCCAGTGCCAGTGAGTTGCAGATCAAAATGGCTCAGGGCGCCAAACCAGGTGAAGGCGGTCAGTTGCCCGGCCATAAAGTAAATGAAGAGATTGCCCGGATTCGCCACACAGTGCCCGGCGTGGCACTGATTAGCCCACCGCCTCATCACGACATCTACAGCATCGAAGACCTGGCACAACTGATCTATGACCTCAAGCAGGTCAATCCTAACGCTCGCGTTTCGGTCAAGCTAGTAGCGACGTCCGGCGTCGGTACCATCGCTGCCGGCGTAGCTAAAGGATATGCCGATACTATTCTGATCAGTGGTCATGCTGGGGGTACCGGCGCATCGCCGTTGAGTAGCATTAAGAATGCCGGTATCCCATGGGAATTGGGTCTAGCCGAAACCCAACAGACGCTTATCATGAACGGTCTCCGCGAGCGGGTACGGCTCCGCGCTGATGGTGGGCTGAAGACAGGCCGTGATGTAGTTGTTGCCGCTCTCCTTGGCGCCGATGAGTTCTCTTTCGGTACAGCAGCACTGGTCGCCGAGGGATGTATTATGGCCCGCGCCTGTCACAATAACACCTGTCCGGTTGGCATTGCCACTCAGCGCAGTGATCTGCGGGCGAAATTCCCTGGCAAACCAGAGATGGTGATGGCCTTCTTCCGCTATCTGGCTCAGGAGGTTCGCGAGATACTGGCCAGCCTTGGGCTGCGATCAATCGATGAGGCTGTTGGTCGTACTGATCTACTACGCCAGCGCCGTACCGGTATCGAAGCGGCCGATATGCTCGATATGACACCAGTTCTCGGCGCAGCAGCGTTCGTTGGAAAAGGCCCAATTCGCCATGGCGGAAAACCCAACGCACTTCCACCTGAGCAGAGTTTGAACGATCAGATTATGATCGACGCTGCTGACGCATTAGCGGCTAGTGGCCCGGTACGGCTCCGCTACACGATTAACAATTGTGACCGTTCGGTCGGCGCACGATTGGCCGGTGCAATCGGGCAGCTCTACGGCGATAAGGGGTTGCCACCTGATACCATCACCATCACCTTCCACGGCCATGCCGGGCAGAGCTTTGGGGCATTCAACGCCCCCGGTGTCTCACTCCATCTCATTGGCGACGCAAACGACTATGTCGGGAAGGGGATGGCTGGCGGGCTGATCACTATCGCACCACCGCCTGAAGCACAATACGTCTGGCACGAGAACGTGATTGCCGGGAATACGCTGCTCTACGGCGCAACCGGTGGCGAACTCTATGCCGCTGGTCGGGTAGGAGAGCGCTTTGCCGTGCGCAATTCCGGCGCAACGGCCGTGGTCGAAGGAGTTGGCGACCACGGCTGCGAGTATATGACCGGCGGTGTCGTTGTTGTGCTCGGCCCAACCGGACGCAACTTCGGCGCCGGTATGACCGGGGGTATAGCCTATGTGCTCGATGAAGCAGGTACGTTTGCCCAGCGCTACAATCCACAACTGGTCGAGCTTCGACCGCTCAGCGACCGGGATGAAAAACGGGTCCGTGAGTTGATCCGCCGCCATGTTGCTCTGACAAAAAGTCCACGTGGTAGTGAAATTCTGGCCCGCTGGGATCACTACCGTACCTGTTTCCTGATGGTTAAACCACGCGATGCGGTAGCGCAAATCGAGGCTGCTGCCGAGGGTACCGAAGAGCCAGCAGCTGCCCGTGCAGCATAATACACCATCACCGATAGACGGGACAGCTTCTCTGTCCCGTCTATCAGCTTTTTATCAGCTTACAAGACCCGCAGATTATGGTAAGATAGGGCGCTGCGTCATGATGCGCAGTGGTGACAGTATGTGCAAAGAATAGAAGAGGGAGAAGAGCCGCGTATGCTCTGGGTAAGTCTGATTGCTCTCATGCTGCTTATCGCAGCCTCGCCGGGTATTATACTCTACATCGAACATCGCCGGTCAATTGCCAATCATCGCAAGCCAGCGGGAGACTCTCACCCCTATCATCAAGACGCCACCTCACCATAAATGGTTGCGTCAGGAACCAGGTATGTCATTGCTGATAGTTGAACGGTCAGACAGACTTGCGCATGATTGAGCATCCGCCAGTATCGGAAAGTGCGCCATTAACCAGCCGACAACGTTTGCGCCGCAAGCAGCGTTGGATGGCAGTCGGTATGTTCTTGATCGACCAGGCTCTTATCTTTACTGGTTTTGGCATAGCATACCTTCTACGATATCAGGTAAGCTGGCCAGCACCACTTGATCGGATTGTCGCCGAAGTTGCTACCGAAAACCTGGTTCCCTTCAGTGCATTTCTACCGATTGTCCTCATTCTTCAGGTCTTACTGAGTATACGCTTTATTGGCAGCGGATTTTACCGCCCCAGCCGTCGAATGACCCTGCTCGATGAGACCACTGCTATCGCCGGGAATGTGATTACGATGATCGCACTGCTGATGGTGGTGGTCTTCTTGTACCGTCCCTTCTTCTATTCACGCTTAATCTTTGCTTTTGCTGCCATCACCATTATCGGCTTATTGTTGAGCTGGCGCCTGTTGCTGATTGGCATCCGCCATTGGTTCTGGTCTCGTGGTCTCGGTCGTGAACGAGTGCTGGTGGTTGGTGGTACTGGCCTCGGACAGTTGGTGATGCAATCCCTGACTGCTTCACCGGGCATCGGTTATACACTTGTTGGCTATCTCAGCGATCAGCCAATTATTGCCAGCAATCGTGCCCGAGTCTTTCAATATCTCGGCGATCTCGACGATTTTGAAACTGTCGTTCTCCAACAGGATATTCAACACGTCATTATTGCGCTACCATTCTGGGAATACGAACGATTACCTGAATTAGCCGCCCGCTGTCAGCAACTAGACGTTGAATATCAGATAGCCCCTGATATATACCAGCTCAGTTTTGATCGTGTTGATATTATGCACCTGAGCGGCATCCCCTTGCTCCAACCAAAAGCGGTTCAGCTTCAAGGCCTGAACCTGGCCCTAAAACGAATCTTCGATCTGTTAGCTGTATTGATCAGTTTACCGATCACGATTCCGCTAGCAATTATTATTGCGTTTCTGATCTGGTTTGACTCTGGGCATCCAATTATCTTTCGCCAGCAACGGGTTGGCAAAAACGGGAAACTCTTCACCTGCTACAAGTTTCGCACCATGGTGCCTGATGCTGAACAACGGCGCAAGGAATTGCTTCACTACAATGAAGCTGATGGCCCCTTGTTCAAGATACGCGCCGATCCACGGGTAACGCGGATCGGGCGCTGGCTACGGCGCACCAGCCTTGATGAACTTCCGCAACTGTATAATGTACTCCGCGGTGATATGAGTCTGATCGGCCCACGACCTGCATTACCGGAGGAGGTGGCTCGCTACGAACCCTGGCATCATCGCCGATTGGCAGTACTTCCCGGGTTGGCATGCCTTCCGCAAGCGCTGGGACGTAGTGAAATCTCCTTTGACGAACAGGTGCGGCTCGATATTTACTATGCTGAGAACTGGTCATTAAGTCTCGATTTCCGCATTTTGATGATGGTCATTCCGGCGATTCTGTCCGGTCGTGGTGCCTGGTAATGCAGTTGTTTTCGATAGCGTATCGAGCAGATCAACGATGGATATGGCTGATCGGCGCGGGGTTAGCAGGTCTGCTCCTCGCCTTCACGCCCCCGCTGGGAGCAGTAAGCTGGCTGCTAAGTCTTACCGCTTTAGGATTAGCGATCTGTGATCCGGTCTGGCCGGTTGCACTGGCCGTCCTCTCTGTTCCCTTTCAGCAATTAGTCACGCTCCCTGGCGGGCTGAGTGTAACACAGGCCTGTTTGATCCTGGTCCTGTTAAGTCTGTTCAGACAACTCAGCCAACCCTGGCCTGCCCTGAAACCTCCTGGTATTGCGCTGGTAATCTTTGTCTGGACGCTGGCGCTCTCTGCGGTCACAACACCACTGAGTCGGAGTGAGAGCTTAAAAGAGACACTGCGCTGGACAACGGTACTGCTCATCTATACCGCAACTGTTTGGGTGCTCCAAGACCCATCACGCATAGCCTGGCGACGAACAGTATTGATAACGAGCTTACTGGTCGCGCCTAGCATCACGGCATTGATTGGTATTGGACAGTTTCTCACCGGAATCGGGCCTGAAAGTTTTGCCATCGCAGGGGGCAGAGTACGGGCATACGGTACTATCGGGCAACCCAATTCGTTTGCCGGCTACATGAATCAGGCATGGCCGCTGGCGGTCGGGATGATCGTGGCTCTGATTGAAACCCGCCGCCGTTCTGCTCAATTCTGGCCTATTCTTTTTGCCCTGTGCATTGCCGCTGGGAGCCTACTTGGTGGGCTGCTCACGAGTTTTTCGCGCGGTGGATGGGTTGGCGCCTTACTTGGCGGCCTAGTATTAGCTATCGCCTTCACCATACGTTACGGACGCCCGATCCTGATCCGCACCGGCCTGACTGCATTAATAATCGGATCATTCGGGTTCTTATTGCTCCAGAGTGGGTTTCTTCCTGCAACACTGAGCAATCGCATTACATCGATCACCGATAATCTTCGGCTATTCGATCCCCGTAGTGTTGAAATTACACCTTCAAACTTTGCCATTGTCGAACGAATGGCTCACCTGCATGCGGCATGGCGGATGCTCCAAGAACGACCATTCTTGGGGGTTGGGCCTGGTAATTTTAGTATCGCCTACGAACGCCTGACCTACAGTGGATCAACCCCTACCTGGATTAGGCCATGGTATGATTCCCGAGGCCACGCGCACAACTACTACCTGCACATCGCCGCCGAGAGTGGTCTTCTCGGACTCAGCGCATATTTGGGCTTTATCGGCAGCATCTGGTATTGTATCATCCGAGCAGCACGACAAACGTACCATGGATTGATACGCGGGATCATCCTTGGTGGAACAGGGGTAGTGGGTGCACTGAACGGTCACAATCTATTTGAGAATTTGCACGTCTTAAATATGGGTATTCAATTCGGTGTTGTGATCGCTTTACTAGCAACACTTGATACGAGCGACACCACACCACCAGAACCCAAAGAGGAGTTATGACCTATCTCGTCACCGGTGCAGCCGGTTTCATCGGAAGCCATTTAGTTGATCGCTTACTGGCACGTGGTGAGCAGGTAATTGGCCTGGATAATTTCACCGACTACTACAACCCCAACCGTAAGCGTCGCAATCTCATTTGGGCGATGCAACAACCAGGATTTACCCTCATCGAAGGTGACATCCGCAACGCCGATACGGTAGCAATGATCTTTGCCCGCTATCGGCCACGGTTTGTAGCTCACCTGGCAGCGATGCCCGGCCCACGCCCATCAATTGCCAATCCACAGCTCTACGAAGCAGTGAATGTCGGCGGTAGCCTGGTCATCCTTGAACAAGCACGGCGCGCTGGGGTAGAAAATCTGATCCTGGCTTCTACCTCATCGGTGTACGGTAAGACCAATCGCGTCCCGTTTCGCGAAGATGACCCGACCGACCGACCATTATCTCCGTATGCTGCAACGAAGAAAGCAGCCGAGGTGTTGGCCTATACCTTTCATAGCCTGTACGGGATACCAACCAGCGTCGTGCGCTTTTTTACCGTCTATGGTCCACGAGGCCGCCCTGATATGACGCCATACCTGTTTGTCGACCGAATGGTGCGTGGTCAGCCAATTACCCTGTTCAATGGTGGCGAAAAGCTATTCCGTGATTACACATATATCGATGACATTATCAATGGTGTTATTCATGCGCTTGATCGACCACACGCCTACGAAATATTCAACCTCGGCCATTCACAACCGGTCGAAATGTGTCATTTTGTCACGCTGCTTGAACAGATTACCGGCTATCCGGCCCAGATCGAGATCAAGCCATTACCGGCCACCGAACCACTGATCACGTATGCCGATACAACGAAAGCCAATCAGCTCCTCGGCTTTTCGCCAACGGTTGCTATTGAAGAGGGGCTAAGCAGATTTTGGGAGTGGTATTGCATAGAACGTGATCAGGACACCTGATCGGGTTGCACATGAGCAGTACTATCGAGTACGATCATGACAACGGTTAACGAAAAAACACCTGACAGGTTCGGGAAGGCTAACCTGACTATGAGCGATCAACCAACACCGGTCTCCGGAACACCTGAAGATAGTAGAAAGCATGATGGTGATCGAGAAACGTTTTCGCTTGGTCAGCGTCTGCGCCAGCCACGAACGTTGATCTCCTTCGGCCTTGCCATTGCTATCATTGTCTTTGCGGTGCGCAGCCTTGATATCGACCTGCTAGAGACCTGGCAATATATGCGCTCGGCCAATCCATGGTTGCTCGGCACTGGTTTGATCGTCTTTTACCTCACCTTTCCGCTACGTGCACTCCGTTGGCGTATGCTCTTGATCAACGCCGGGGTACCAGTAGAAGATGGCCGCCGCTCATGGGCTTCATTCCCGGCTTTGATCGAATATATCTATCTTTCGTGGTTCGCAAACTGTATTGTGCCGGCAAAATTAGGCGATGCGTATCGCGGTTATCTGCTAAAACAGAATGGAAATGTCTCGTTTTCGGCAACATTCGGAACGATTTTTGCTGAACGGTTACTCGATATGATCGGTCTGTTCAGCTTACTCGTCCTTTCTGGCTTTCTGACGTTTGGCCCTCAAATGCCCGAAGGTACCCAGATCGTCTTCGGGTTCGGCAGTCTGCTCGTCATTATCATTATCAGCGGGTTGATCGGTATGCGCTGGCTTGGCCCGCAAATCCGTTGGTTCATTCCGCGTCGTCTGCACCGCGTGTACGGTAACTTCGAGCACTCGGCTCTGACATCGTTTACCCCTGCCATCTTACCGCGGCTGTTTGTGCTCACCGCTGCAATCTGGACCCTCGAAGGATTTCGGCTCTGGTTTGTCATTCAGTCACTGGATCATACCGGCCTCAACTTAACCCTGGCTGCGATCATCTTTGTCGCCCTGGCCTCATCGCTGCTGACCGCACTGCCCATTACACCGGCTGGATTGGGGGTGGTAGAAGGAACGATTACGGTCGTGTTGACACTGTTTGGGATCGCGGCTAGTTTAGGCAGTGCTGTTACGCTGCTAGACCGACTGATCAACTTTTGGAGCATCGTGATTTTTGGCTTCATCCTCTACCTGTTTAGCCGACGAAAATAAGCCATGCGCATCGGTGTCGATTATACAGCGGGCATCTGGCAGGGCGCCGGAATAGGGCGGTATACTCGTGAATTGGTCCGTGCAGCCGCTCAGTCTGATCCCGAACTCTCATTTCAGCTCTTCTATGCGGCTACCGGTCTTGATCAGCAAGGACCATTTGTTCACTACGCGCAACAACTCGCAGCCACGTATCACAATATCAGATTACGACCGCTCCCGATCACTCCACGACTCCTGACCATTCTCTGGCAACGTGTACGTTTACCACTTCGGATTGAATGGCTGATCGGACCGCTCGATGTGGTGCATGCCCCCGATTTCGTATTACCACCGACCCGGGCACGTACCCTTCTTACCATCCACGATCTGACCTTTCTGGTCGAACCAGGCTGCGCCGAGCCAAAGCTCCGTCGCTACCTGAGTACCGCCGTCCCACGATCACTCCAACGGGCCGATCTGATCGTTGTTGACTCAAAAGCAACGGCTAGCGATCTTGGTCGTCTGTACGGCATTCCCAACCGGCGCATCCGCTTACTCTACCCGGCAGTTGATACGCGCTTTCGCCCCATACCAACAGCCGAGGCACAGGCGGTTCGTCAACGCCTGGGCTTACCCGAACATTTTTTGCTCTTCGTCGGCACGCTCGAACCACGCAAGAACCTGGTACGACTGTTACAAGCTTTTACGCTGCTGCAATCAGAACATCCCGACCTGCACCTGCTGATTGCCGGAAAGCGCGGCTGGCTCTACGACGACATTTTTGCCACCGTTGAACAATGCCATTTGCGTGACCGTGTTCACTTCCTCGACTTTGTTGCTGATGAAGATTTACCGGCATTGTATAATTTAGCTAGAGCCTTCGTATATCCATCGCTATACGAAGGATTTGGCTTCCCGGTTCTTGAAGCACTTGCCTGTGGAACGCCGGTAGTGACAACGAAAGTTTCGAGCTTACCTGAAGTGACCGGATCGGCTGCCGTATTCGTCGATCCACTCGATCCAGAGGATATTGCTGCTGGCATCCGTACTGCGCTGAGCAACCCGATGCCACTACGCACCGCCGGCCCACAACAGGCAGCATCGTTCCGCTGGGAGCAAGCCGGCCAGACGCTTGTCGCTATTTATCGTGAGCTTGCAACAATAAAGCAGGCTCGCTGAGGGTTATGAATATGATGCAATCGAACGATCTGACCGCAGAAGCACTGAGTCGAGGCGCAATACCAGGGCGAGGATACGCTATCGCCCGCCGGATTTCACAGATATTACACCCAGTACCACTCGGGATCGTAAGTATTTTCATCGTTGGGGTACTTGGTAACGATAACCGTATCCATGGCCTGTGGTGGTCGCTCCTCTGCGCCCTCCTGCACGTCGTACCGCCGACCATCTTTTTCAATATTCGCTTGCAGCAGGGGGCTTATAGCGATGATGACATTTCAGTACGTACTCAGCGCAACGAACTGTATCTGTTTGGAATGGCCAATGTCTTGATTGGCACAGTCATTCTCTGGGCACTGCACGCCCCATTACCGCTGCTAGCCATGCTTGTATCAGTTGCGGTGATGAATTTCCTTTCGTTTCTGATCAACCTCTTCTGGAAAATTAGCATTCACTCGGCCAGTATCGGCTCGTGTGCTACGCTGGCAAGCATTTACCTGCCCGCGCTTGGTGGCGTGTGTTGGGCGGCAGCTATTGTGTTGGGATGGGCGCGATTACGCACCCGCAACCACACCCTGATGCAGGTCATTGCCGGTATCAGTCTGGCGGTAGTGTGTGTATTAGTTGTCTATCGACTCTTTGGACTGATTTAGCTTCATTGCCAGAGCACTTCTTGTCTATCAGCTACTGGTTCGTGGCACGGCTATCTGACATTATTTACGCCCCGCTGTAGGAAAGAGTAACGTTGGAATCTCCTCTCGTCTCATCTACACTCCTCGTGGTAGTGTGTCAAATGGCGCGATGGTGCAAGAGGGGTATAAGCGAAACGCCAGCGTAGCTAGATAGCCCAACATGCAGTCGCCAACTACAAGTTGTTTCATTGTGCTACACTTCACGATGGTAAGAGTAAACATCAGAAGGAGCGCCAATGGCACGCCGTGAAGGAATCAACCCCGATGCAGTCTATTCACGCGAAGAGGTTGCCCGTCTGCTAGGGGTAAGTCTAAGTACCGTAAAACGGCTGATCAGTAGCGGTCAGTTGGCAGCCAGCCGACCGGCAGGCCTCCGTCGTGTGTTTATTCGTGGTACCAGCATTTTGCAAATGCTCGAGACGACACGCATCAACGAAGAACATCGCGGCTGAAATACTTATGCAAACTTACATAATACCGGGAAGATACTGCTAATGATTGATGGCGTTGCCCGCCAACACTGGTCCTCACAACACTGAGAGGGTGATCAGAAACCTGGATTGCTCATCGAGCGCATACCATACGGGTGCGACCATTGCGTTAGGGGGCACCCACATTCGTTCGCTCCCGCGCCGTACCTTCCCCTCCCTCGCCCT
Organism: Chloroflexus sp.; assembly: GCA_017743535.1. Taxonomy (GTDB): domain Bacteria; phylum Chloroflexota; class Chloroflexia; order Chloroflexales; family Chloroflexaceae; genus Chloroflexus. Next base: position 12,257 of record JAGHYT010000032.1, on the reverse strand, counting down.
GTGGAGGAGCGGAAGGGGGTAAGGGGGAAGGTGAGGGACACCAGGCGTGCTTTGCAGCACAGGCCCGGAAACTGTCGCGGAGACGCATGCGTTACCTGCCTACGTTCCCCTGCCCATTGCCAGGGTCGAGCCACATCAAAAACCTAGGTTTTTGATCACACTCTGAGAGATTGGCAACAACGGCGTATGCAACAATGGCGATGAGGCACGTATGCAGGATCAGGACGATCCCCAGACAAGGGGTTAAAAAGGGGGGAGAGCGATTTCAGGCATTGGACAGATATCGAGATGGGAGACGAGGCCGGAGGTGCAGCGGTGCTGCATCAGGCGCTTCTTCCATTCCCTGAGCGTGTAGCTGAATATGCCCTTGCCGACCAGGGATTGACGGAATGATTGGCTTGCTAAAGTCACGTTTCAGTGTTGTACATAACTCAACATTTTTTCAGACACACTCTGAGAGGTACGGCATTATCGTGAAAGCAAATCCTGGTAGAAGAGTATTGTACAGATGTGCTTTAAGGAGCACGCTCATCAGAGTTATCTACACTCGCAGCGGGTAACGCTCGCACAATGACACGTTGCTTGAACTTATCGGGTCCACTGGGTGGCCAGCAGGTAATCATCGTGACCACCTCATAACCGGTTGGTGCAATATAGCGAGCATTGGCTAATCGCTGCTCAGCGGGCACCCCTTCTTCATCAACGATAATCCGCTCGTTTACGATGTAGCGGTAGGGCTGACCTCGACTGTACACAATCACCTCATCGCCCGGTTGCAGGTAGAAGAGGTCTTTGAAAACCCGACCATACCCACCGACATGTCCTGCCAGTACGATATTATCGCCTTCACCGGGATTAGCCGATCCACGATGCTGACCAACCGCAAACTCAGCGACCTGCCAGACCGAGATCAACTGACCATTTTCTTCCACTGTCTCCCATCCCACTTCGATCACCTTCGAGTCGACCTTAATCTTCGGTATTACCAAACGTTCAACTGTTGCTACCCATTCAGCTCGCGTCGACTCAGGCGGTTCAGAAATAAGTAAACCGCTATCAACCCCGGCAAGAGTCGTTGCCCTGTTCGTTGCCGGTATTGGCGGTAGCGTACCATCGGTTGAAGCTGGTAACGGCGTGGCAACCACTGCGTCGGACGCGGTCTCCCCTCCTGGAACAGTTGCGTTAGTCGGTACAGGGGTGGCAACCGTGATCTCAGCTAAAGGCAACAGTGGACGTGCATCGGCCGGGCGAAAGCCACTGGTGGTCAATCGTGGCGCCGGTAAAGGTGAATCACCACGGGCAGCCCAACGGTAATATTCCACTTGCAGGGTTGCAAACAACACATAGATAAGCAAACTCGCGCCGATAACCATCAGTGATGTCCCAACGAGCCATTGCCCACGACGTTTTGTCGGCACACGCCGCCAATTGATGCGATGAACAATTTGTTGACCAATAAGCGGTAGACGACGAAGCATGATCAGTGTTCCTCAGCGTTACAACTTGTTATTCAGTATATCATGTACCATCTTGTGTTACGCACAGGAACGGCGGAGGGATGTCTCTGGCAAAATCAACAATGACCTTTGAAGGAAGAACAAAACAGACTATCAACAGCCCAGGTTGTTGATGCGGCGGCTGAGTTACTCGCCACTTCAGCCGACTCTCCTGATGAGCGCTTGATCAAAACCACGAGTTTCTGATCACGCTCTTTGACCACCATATTCATACACAACATAAAATCACGGAGCACGTGTTGTCGTGCTCCGTGATTCTTCAGTATCACAGGTTAAGATATTAGTTTACCACCAACTTACCCTGCATCAGCGGGTAATGACCTGGCACGGTACAAATGTAGAGATAGGTACCGGGGGCCGGTGCCGTAAATGTCACCTCGACCGTCTCATTACCGTTGGCCAATGGTGACTCAGCAATAATATTGCTCTTGTCGGCCGGTAAGTAGTTTGCCGCCGGACCAGCAGTCAAACCGGCATTAGCAATTGCAGCAGCTTCAGCATCACCGCCCTTGATCAGAATCCAGTTGTGCTGTTGCACAGCCGAGGTGTTCTTAAAGCGAATAGTTACTACCTGCCCTGCCGAAACCCTCAGCTCAGTCTTGTCAAAAACCAGCTCTTCACCTTTTGAAGCAATTTCAATGACTATCGGACCGCTGCCAGCACCACCAGCCGAACCACCGCTGCTGCTCCCACCACCACCACAGGCTGCCAGTGCCAAAGCCATCACCGTCAAGACTACCAAAGCGAGCATTCGTGACCACATCTTCATTACTCTTTTCCTTTCTTGTGGTATCTATCACAAGCATATACCCAAACATTTATACCACTATCTGGTGCTTTGTCAAGCTCATCAGTGCTACTTATCCATAGTTCGTACTAATAGAAATTATTCCTGATCTTTATCACGATGCGAGCGCTGGATACGTTGCTGGAGATTGTTCTGAGTAGGTTTACCTTGACGATTCGGCCGTGCAGATGATGATTTGCTATTCGCTGGACGCTGACGCTCGTCTCGATAAGTCTGCCCTGTACTCTTCCCTGCACGACTACGCTGTTCTTCCCTCAATTGTGACGGTGCTGCCCGTTCGCCGCGCTCCTGGCGTGGTGGCGCTGCCCGTTCGCCGCGCTCCTGGCGGGGTGGCGCTGCCCGTCCGCCACGCTCTTGTCGGGGCGGCGCTGCCCGTCCGCCACGCTCTTGTCGGGGCGGCGCTGCCCGTTCGCCGCACTCCTGGCGTGGTGGCGCTGCCCGTTCGCCGCGCTCCTGGCGTGGTGGCGCTGCCCGTTCGCCGCGCTCCTGGCGGGGCGGCGCTCCCCGTTCACCACGATCCCGCCGCCCCCCCGCTGTGCGCTCATCCTCACGAACATCAACAATTGATCGATTGGCTGGTGGTCGAACAACCGGTGTCGTTTCTGCTGATTTTACCGGTGGAGATCGTCGGGTCGAGACATGGGCACGGAGTGCAGCAACTTCCTCATCGGTCAAATAGCGCCAGGATCGTGGCGGTAAATCGCCGAGCAACAGATTACCCTCGCGTACCCGTATCAAGCGTCGCACTTCATAGCCGAGCAATTTGGCAACAGCCCGAATCTGACGCTTACGCCCCTCACGTAATACGATACGGACCCATACCCCCTCTGGTGCCGTCCCGATCAGTTCTACCCAGGCCGGCGCTGTCATCTCACCGTCGAGCAAAACCCCATTGCGCCAACTACGCAACGCCTCTGGCGTCAGTGGCCGATCAAGAAGCACACGATACTCTTTTTCAACCTCAAAACTGGGATGGGTCAGGGCATACGCCAATTCGCCGTCGTCGGTCAGCAAAATCAAACCCTCACTATCAATGTCAAGGCGCCCAACCGGAAACACCCGTGCCGGTACGTCCACTAGATCAAGCACAGTCGGACGACCATGGGTGTCTTCAGCGGTTGACACCACACCTGCCGGCTTATGCAGCATAATATAGGTACGCTTGGCCGGCATACGGATTGGCTGACCATCAACCCGTACCTCATCGTGCTCTAAATCAACTCGTGTGCCGGGCACAACCACGACACGACCATTGACCGTTACTCGTCCGGCAGCAATGAGTGCTTCACAATCACGTCGTGAAGCGATACCTGCACTGGCCAAGACCTTTTGCAAACGTTCAGGACTCACAGACAGCCTTTCTACGTCTGAGTATGATGCGATAGAGTGACAATTCGTTGTCACTTGACAGTATACCATACTACGTTTTACAACCCGATTTAGAGTACAATAAGATAAGGCAACAGCAGCCTATTACCAGCACATGGAACAACAAACATCTAACCAGCTATTCCGACCTTACGTACCTGTCACCCTACGTGACGCACTCGATGCTGGAGCATTACGCGCAGGACAGGTTCAAACGTATCAGGCAACGATCCTCTACACAGATTTGAGAGGGTTCACTCGTCTCACCGCATCATTTGCCACTCTTCCTGACGGAGCCGAGCACTTACACAACATCCTGAACCGCTACTTCGAGGTTATGATCGCTACAATTACCGCCAATGGTGGCGATGTCATCCAAATTGCCGGCGATGCTTTTACCGCTTGGTGGCCAGGTATAACCGACCCTACACAGGCTATCCATTGCGGTTATGCCCTCCACAATGCAATCGCTACCCTTAACCCGATCATGACACCTAGCGGCCCTTTCACACTCGAACTTCGGGTCGGAATCAGTGTTGGATCGGTGTACCTGACGCTGGTAGGGATACCTAATCAAGGCATTCATCCAGTATTGATCGGTTCACCGGTTAACGCCGCCAGCCTGGCTGAGCAACAGGCCAGTCCAGGAGAGGTACAATTGCTTCTGTTCAATGCGCAACCGGCCCCCTCTATTAACTACTATCCTTTAGAAGCCCCTACCTTGCGATGGGAACATTTTCTTCCACCCAGTTTTGCCCGCCGCCTTCAACTTAATACGCTGGTAACCGAATATCGGCGATGTGTGCCGGTCTTCGCAGCTTTTGATTTGCCAGAAAATCCAGTGGACTTGCAAACGCTGGTTGTGCAAGCTCAGGCTATCACCATGCGGTGGGGTGGCTGGCTCAACGAGATCGAAATCGGTAACAAAGGTACAGTAATGGTCTGCCTGTTTGGTGCACCGATTTCTCACGGTGATGACACCAGCCGGGCTGTTGGTTGCGCGATAGAACTCCGTGATCGCGGCGTGATTCGTAAGGCAGGGATTACGGTGGGGACGCTTTTCGTTGGCGAAGTTGGGAGTCGTCTGCGGCGAGTGTATACCGCACAAGGTGAAGAGATGAACCTTGCTGCATTGTTGATGGATCGGGCCCAACCCGGTGAAATTATCATCTCTGGTCGGGTACGGCAAGATGTCTTGAGCCGGTATCACACAACCCTGCCGCAACCAATGCCGATCAAGGGCTACAGTCAACCTATTCCAACAGCTCTCGTGCTAACCGAGCAAACAATTGCAGAACAGCATGGTTTCCAGGCGTTACAAGCCTCGCTGGCCGTTTATACCGAACTGGTCGGTCGCGAGCAGGAACGCCAAATACTTGAACAGCTCATTGCCAACGCTACGCACCAGGGTCAAGTCTTACTCATCGAGGGTGAAGCCGGGATTGGGAAATCGAGCCTGATTCACCATCTAAGTGTCAAATGGCTTGAGCACGGGTATCACGGATTCCGAGGCGATTGCCAGAGTGGGATGCAAGAACACCTCTTGTATCCATGGCGTGCGATTCTCAGCGAGTTATGTGGCATTGATGATAGCATGCCGACGTATGTGAAACGAGAACGATTACAGCAGATAGCGTCCGAAGTGTCTACAACCTTATCGCACCACATCGCAGCGCTGGCTCGTCTGCTCAATATTGACGGATTTGCGCATGCAACGGGTGCTACCGATATTAGCCCTCTCGTGATCGAGCTGCTGATCGGTCGTCTAAAGCATGAACCACTCTTGATTGTGATAGAGGATATTCATTGGGCTGATCCGGCTTCAATGCAACTTCTGAACGCGATTATTGACTCGCTCGTTCCCCAATTGCCGCTGTTGATCGCTGTATCATATCGGCCACTCACCGAACACGTAGCACCCGTTATCGCCCGAATACGCCATCAGCCATTCACAACTCATCATTTGCTTGAGCGATTGCCCGTGGCAGAACGCCTCTATCTCATTCGCCAATTAATCGGTGTTAAAGAGATTGATCCGCGTCTAATTCAATATCTTGAACGGTATGCAGCAGGACAACCCCTTTTCATTAAGGAATATGTACGTGTTCTATTGCAGAAAGGGCTGATCATCATTGAAGAAGATACTGCGCGGTTACGCGAACCACCACCACCCTTACAACTCTCAAGCCCCGCGCTGGGTATCGTGCAGGCCCGGATTGATCAGATGGAAGAGCGCATCCGCCTCACGTTGAAAGTAGCTGCCGTTATCGGGCGCAGCTTTCCACTACGCTTGTTACAGCATATTCACCCCGCTCACCTTACCGATGACGAGTTGCGTCAGGACATCGCCGTTTTGGTACGCGACCAGTTGATCGAACTCGAGATGAGCGACCCAGAGCCGATTTACCGGTTTGTCTTTGGTATTGCGCATGAGGCCGCTTATAATAGCCTGCTCTTCGCCCAACGCCGCGATTTGCATCAGGCTGTCTATGCCTGGTATCTGACAACGTACCAGAACGAACTGACCCAGATGAAAGCACCATTGGCCGTGTACGACGTTATGATTCACCACAGCTTATGCGCCGAAATGCAGGCTAACGCTATCGAACACTGCTGGCAAGCGGCGCTGATCTGCGTCCAACGTTCACTCTTCCAAACAGCATTGCACTACATTGAAAAGGGAATTGCACCAACCGATAACTCTTCTCGCCGCACTGAACTCCTCGTTTTGCGCATGATGCTTAACGATCGGATAGGTGACCATTTGCATCAAGCAGAAGATTTCCGCCTGTTTAAGAACCTCTTACCTGAACAAGAACAGCCAGTTTTGCACGCAATAACCGCAGTACTGTATCTACATCACATTATCGTTAGCGGTCAGTTCCATCTCTTCCATACTCAAAACACCTCCACTCAGACCCGGATCGACCAATTGAGTCAGATAGATGCACGTTCTGGTCGACTCTTACGGGCCTGTCTCTGGCTGATCAACGCCCAATATCTGGCACTCCAGGGCCAATACGAACAGGCAATGGCAACACTCCGCCGTGTAAACCGAGTCTGTAAGACAGTTCCCAGCAACACGCCGCCACAACCTATGATCACTGCTCTGATGACGCTTGGAAGCCTCTCCGCTCAGAGTTATGAATTGCAAGGCTGGATACTCGTTGAGGCTGGTGATTTCCGACGGGCAAAGAAGTGCTTCCAGCAAGCAGTCCGACAGGCGCGCAGCGTGAATGACCGGATCGTGGAAAATCGCGCCCAGATTGGGTTGTGTCACACGATGATCATGAATGCACAATACGATGCTATCGAGCAACGGATACAACAAGCGATTCACATTGCCCGCTCAATCAGCGATCGGTATGGGCAAGTGCTTGGATTACGCACTCAGGCGTTTCTGCATCTCAACCGACACAATATCAATGCAGCGCGTCGTGCCATCTGGCAAGCTATCGCCATTGCAAACAGTTCACGAATAGGCATTCTTGAAATTGTCTTGCTGAATCAGCTTGAAAAGCTGTCCCAGGCGGTGCAGTAAGGTTATCTAAGAGCGTGATCAAAAACCTGGACTTGTGAAGAGACTCGACAATAGCATCTCCAAACGTTGGCGGTCAACACAGTCGTCTCCGCGACGCGATAGAAACGGATTGCAACGGTTTCAGCACCGGTACTGCGGTGCACGCCTAGCGACCCTCACCTTCCCCCTCGCCCCCTTCCTCTCCCACACGGAGAGAGGAAGGGGGAACGTAGGGTGGCTGGAGCGAAAGAATGTAGGCAACCCCTCACGTAATGGTCGCACGGGTACGGTACGTGCCCGATCAGAAATCTGGGTTTTTGTTCAGGCTCCAAGATCGTGAATGACGACCGAGGGGAACACCTATAGTCCACCGCAAACCGGTAAGACAAGACACTGATATAGAGCCAGATTAGGGAAAAAACGCTTGCCACCAGCGCTGCCAGTTAGGTGCTGGCGATGGAAGCGGCGCAGGTGTCGGTACAACTGGCGATGTTAGTGATGGTACTGGCGTTGGCACTCGTTCAGGGACGATGACAATGTCGCCTTCTCGTACCAGGCCAAGATTACGAGCCCACGCTTCGGTTGCGGCATCCGACTGCTCATATTCAAGTTGCGCCGTTAAGGCCTGCATCGTGGCCTGCAATGCCTGCATCTCTACCTGCGCAGTCGCCAATTCGCGTTCAAGCGCCCGAGCAATGATAATCTGATTGACCAGATTAGCGGTAATGCTTCCAATCATCACCAGCAAGACTCCCATGATCGCCAGTGAAGCCAGTGTGCGACTGCCACCGGGAAAGGTTGTCTTCAACCAACGCCGCACCCGACCACGGAACGTGGCCCAGATCCGTCGCCAGGCAGTGAATGAATACGGCTGTTTTGGTGAAGAACGATAACGAGGCATAAGAATAAAAACTTGCATCAAGTAGCAATGTGTCTACTGTGCAAGTACCCATCGCTCTACACGATGCGGTTATCGCGATTCTGCGGTTGAGCGTGGTGGTTCGAGCAGTAACGGCTCTTCTATATTCGTCGTCATCGAACTCTGGCCACGGAAGAGACCACCCGGTTCAATGTGCAGCGCAGCCGTCGTAATATCACCCCACACCTTACCGGTTGGTGAGATTTCCAACTGCTCGAGCGCCGTAATTTGTCCTTTTACCGCACCCGACACATGGACATTCCGCGCTTTAATCGTTGCAATAACCCGCCCCGTCTCGCCGATAATCAGATTACCAACGACCTCAATATCGCCTTCTACCGCACCATCGATGCGAACATTCCCTTCGGCATTCAAGGTGCCAACAAACCGGGTATTGGCCCCAATGACCGTTTCTGTCCGCCCATTAACAATCGTCGGCGTTTGAGCGGGCTTGCGGTTTGTACCAAACATGCGTGCGATCCTCCTCCACATAACCGGCCACCTGTTTATATCAAACAACGCTGACGAGGCCGGGAGAAAACCCGATCGTTCGGGCAATCGTTGTTGACATTATAAACGATAGTCGATGATGGGGCAACGTTCAGGAAGTACCACGAGATGTTTCAACGTCTTCCCCTCTCGCAGTGGTAAGAAGAGAAAAGAGAAACGAGTGCGGAAGCGGTAGCTTTTCTGTTACGCCGGTGGTCTAACACCAAGCCCTTCGTTGGTACACCGATTACGTCCGTCAGCGTCTTGTAAGGGCGCGTCCTCCCTGCGTGTCGCACATCGGAACGCCAACCGCTCACTTTCTTGGTGGGGCAGGTTCTACCCCTGCCCCCATTTGCTGAGGGATACGCCAACTGATGGGTTCACGTGGAAAGCAGCGCATGTCGCAGCAGCACCAACCCGCTCACCTTCGCCCCAATCCTCTTCCGCTCCCCCTAGAAGAGCAGAAGGGGAAGTGAGTTGGAAGCGTTTTAAACGGCTGGATGACGTTTATCACTCGTGTCGTTGTTCGTTCGCAGCGAGAAAGCCGTCACAACACAAAACGCTGCGCTGGTGGAGACGCTTCAGGAACCCTCTCGAATCTCTCCTTCCCCCACCACTTCATTACGGTGCGAGTCGTTCGCACTGCCAACCATCATCACGACGAGTATAGCAGAGTCGATCATGCAAGCGCGAAGGCCGTCCCTGCCAGAACTCAATCCGCTCTGGAATCACGCGGTAACCACCCCAAAACGGCGGTCGTGGCGGGTCTTGATCGGCAAAACGAGCAGCGATTTCGGCCACCCGTTGTTCCAGTACTGCCCGATCAGCAATTGGCCTGCTTTGTGGCGACGCCCACGCTCCAATGCGACTGTCCCGTGGTCGAGTAGCATAGTAAGCATCGGCCTCTTCATCACTGACTTTTTCTGCATACCCCTCTACCCGCACTTGCCGTTCAAGTTCTGGCCAGTAAAAGACGAGGGCTACCGCAGGATTGACGGCCAATGCTTGTCCCTTCCGACTCTCGTAATTCGTAAAAAAGACGAAACCACGTTCATCTACCCCCTTTAACAAAACCATACGGGCCGAGGGGCGTCCATCAGGATCAATTGTCGCCAGAGTCATGGCATTCGGCTCAATTAAACCCGCTGCTAACGCTTCGTCGAACCAGCGCATAAACTGCACGATTGGATCCGGATCGGCCTCGGCTTCCGATAAACCGCGTTGCGTATACTCTTTACGTAAATCGGCCAGACTCATCACATCACTCCATTTGCATAAGAACGCTGACTGAACTACAATAGCGCTAATGATGAACAATAGCGCTGCCATTTATGTTGCTCACACCAACCACGCTATCGTTGCAGAGGCGCTGCACAGGTTGCTCATCGAGCAGGGGTTCATTGCTGTTGAGCGCGCACCGCACGAGATAAGTGGCATTATCATGATACCTGATAAACCCTACCGCCATTTCTTCGTTGCACCATCGGCGCAGGGATGGGTAGCAATTTGGGAAGACCCACGCTACTTCGCCGACCGCACGATAGCAAAAGAACTGGCCAGCCGCCTACAAACGCGCAGTGTCTGGATTGAGGTAGGCGGGAATGGTGTGAGTTGGGCGCGTGGTCTATATGAAGGAGCGATTGTTCTTGAAGAACGGTTTGAAGCGGTTGACACTATCTTCTACGGTGAACGGGGAGTCGTTCATTTAACGTTTGATCCCGATACTCTACCCGACGAATGGATTGCTCACCTCGGTTTACCCGATCCCGATTTGCACTATGAAGCCATTCTAGCCGGTGCTCAACCATCGGCTGGGCCACCGTTGCACCTGGTCGTGCAGCGTCGCATTGGTGTTCCTGCGCCGAACACCATACGTGGCTAATGCCCTGTACCGCTATGCCATACAACATTTTGATGATCGCCTCGACGAGTTTCTTTTCCGACTACGGTAATCATGTTCGTATTTTAGAAGAGATCCGTGCCCTGCAACGCCGTGGTCATCGTATTGTACTGGTAACGTACCATAATGGCGATGATATTCCGGGGATCACCATTTACCGTTCGTGGGACGTTCCCTGGATCAAGCGCGCCGTTGTTGGATCATCACGCCATAAGCTCTACCTCGATATTGGTTTGGGATGGCGTGCATTACGCACCGCTCTCCAGATGCGCCCAGATGTTATTCACGCCCACACTCACGAAGCGGCTGCTATTGGGCTTCCGCTACAACGCCTGCTACGTCGGCCATTGATCCTCGATTACCAGGGTAGTATGACCAGCGAGATGCTCGATCACGGCTTCATTCGGCGCAGCAATCCTCTTTTCGTCCCTCTTACTCGTCTGGAACGCATGCTGAACCGCACCGCCGATGCGGTGATGACATCGACCCACAATGCAGCCAATCTTCTCCGTCGTGATGGTTCGGTGGCAGAAGATCGTCTCTTCACCATCGCCGACGGCGTCGATACCGAGCGGTTTCGCCCCTTCGATGGTTCACCCGAATGGACAGCCCAACGCACTGAGTTGCGCGCTCAGCTCGGTATTCCGCCGGATCGGCGGATCGTGGTCTATATTGGCTTGCTGGCCCCTTATCAGGGCACCAATCTGCTGCTCGAAGTGGCCCGGCATCTGTGTCAGCGCTATCCTGACCTCCATTTCTTGATCATGGGTCACCCTGATCCACAAAGCTACCGTAATCTGGCTGCCAGTTTGGGAATTGCCGATCACGTTACGCTTCCCGGTCGGATTATGTACCGTGATCTCCACAGTTATCTGGCGCTCGGTGAGGTTGCCGTTGCCCCGAAGATGAGTTTAACTGAGGGTAACGGCAAAATCGGCAACTATATGGCAATGGGTTTGCCCACTGTTGCCTTCGATACACCGGTGAACCGAGAGATTCTAGGTCCGTATGGCTTCTACGCCAAACTCGGTAGTGTAGCCGATTTTGCAGCCCAACTGGAATTAGCGCTAACGAATCGCGAGCTGGCAGCCGAACGTGCGGCTGGTGCACGGGCAAGAGCAGTAGCAGAACTTTCGTGGGAACGGGCAGCGATTGCTATCGAAGCAATCTATGCGGCGGTGATCGCCCGTCGCCAACAATCAGATGAAGAAACTGACGAATAGCCAACGTAGTGGTACCTGCCCTGATGTATTCTGTGTCGTTTCGCTGAAGTATGGACACGATCCAGCCAGAGATCGTTGATGAGAACTGGCATTGTCCGGTGTCAGCTCTCTAACAGGGATAACAGGGATAAGTTCGCTCCCTGATCGCTATGGCGTGCTGATAAATTCCGAAATGGATCGAAACAACCCGTCAGAGATAGGAGAGAGGTCTGATATTCAGTTTTCACAGACAGGATTGGTATTAAGAGCCGATCCGCATCGGATCGTCGCGTATCCAAACGTAGGGGCACAACTGCGCCCCTCGGCGGTGCCTCAACTCCGGCATGCCGTGCCCCTGCCGATGATTCTGCCAGAGCATCGAACGCATGTGCATCCGGCAAGTCGTCTTCAATGATTTCTGCTGTAGCAGTTCCTGAAGCGCCAGGCTGATCGTAAATTGTGTTGCATCCATAGCTATCCCACCTCCCCCTGCCGTTCCCGCAGCGTGGGAGAGGAAGAGGGCTGGGGGGAAGG
>JAGHYT010000200.1:0-5609 GCA_017743535.1 Chloroflexus sp. | reverse complement strand
ATTGGTTATGCCTTACGCGCAGCAGTGGTCGCAACGAATGCTGCCGATAGTCGGAATAATGCCCTGATGGACGAGGCATTTGCCGCGATTGGTGATGCCGAAGACCGTCTCAACCAGAGTGATCCGTTGACACAGGCTTTTATCCGTGCGCTCCTAGGTTGGGCTTTTGCTCAAGACTACAAACTGCGTAACGATTCGGGAGTGCTCGAACAGGCTATCAGCAGTCTTGAAGCTGCTATCGACGCTTACCCGACGCTGGCCTTCTTCCACTATGAGCTAGCAACCATCTATCTTTCGACGAACGATCGAGCCACGGCGCGTAATGAGTACAACGCTGCGTTGCAACTCGATCCTGCCTTTAGTCCGGCTCGCACAGGACTGGGTTGGATCGCGTACTTTGATAATCAGCTCGATGAAGCCAAACGCGCCTTTGAGCAAGCTCGCAAACAACATCCCAACGATAGTGATGCCTTGCTCGGTCTAGGACGAGTCGCCTTTGATCAGGGTGATACACAAACAGCCATTGACTATTTCAAACAGGCAGTTGAACTAAATCCATCCTCAGCAATCGCGCATTTCTTTTTAGGAGAAGCCAGCCTGTTTGCCGGATACGATGCCACCGATCAGAATGTACAAAATCAACTGTATCAACAAGCCGAAATCGCTTATCGCACGGCTATCAAGCTCGACGACTACGCTAGTCTTGCATATAATGGCCTCGGTTGGATTCTCCAATACCAAGAACGTTACGCTGAGTCGATAGAAGTATTTGAAAAAGCACTTCAGCTTAATGATCAGGAAGCAGAGATTTTCAACGGCCTCGGCTGGAGTCTCTTTCTCAGTGACCGTTACCAGGAGGCCGAACCGATGTTTAAGCGGGCCATTGAACTCGATCCCGACTATCTCAGTGCGTACTTTGGTCTTGGTCGTACCTACGAAGAACAGAGACGATGGGACGAAGCCCTCACAACATATCAAACACTTAAACAGATGAGTCCTGAATACCCTGGTATCGACGAAGCCATTAATCGTGTATCAGGTTAAAACGAGACGGTACATGTGACGGCAAAAACAATAGTTCTCATCGGCCCACCCGGCTCTGGCAAGACCACAATCGCGACTCAGTTAGCGCAGGCTACCGGGATGGCAATCATATCTACCGGGCAACAGCTCCGTGCCGAAATTCACGCCCAGAGTACCCTGGGGCGGCAAATCGAGCCATTGCTTGAACAAGGTCAGTTAGCACCTGACGAGGTTATGGCCGAACTGATGCGGAGCTGGTTGCGTGCCATTCCTCCATCCCAAGACTGTCTGATCGAGGGGTACCCTCGCAGTATCGCTCAGGCACGCATGCTCGATACAATCCTGGCCGAATTGGGACGCCAGCTTCATGCCGTCATTGTCCTTGAACTGGACGGAACAGAGATTGTACGCCGGCTGAGTGGTCGCCGTATCTGGCATAAGCTTGACGGTCAGGAAGAGACCATACACATTGACAATGCCACAAAGATGGCACAATACCTGGCAGAGGGTGGAACGTTGTCGCAACGCGAGGATGATCAGCCGGCAGTCATTCGAGCACGTCTGCGAATCTACGAGCAACAAGCAAAGCCCATCATTGACTACTACGAGACACATGTGCCTATTTATCGCATTCACGCCGATCAATCACCGGCAGCAATTGTTGCAGCCATTCGAGACATTATCTAAGCTCAGTAGCTTGAGATTCGATCCAAAGGAGGAACACCGATGAGTAAGCAGGTTGCCATCATCACCGGTGCAGCCAGTGGCATCGGATTAGCCTGTGCCGAACGATTCGCTGCTGACGGCTACCAGGTTGTTTTGGTCGATCTACCGAGTGCCGCAGGTGAAGCAGCAGCCGAACGATTGGGTGGTCTCTTCGTCGGGGTTGATTTAGCTACGCAGGCCGGGTGTCGACAAGCGGTCGATGCCGCTCTCAATTCGTATGGACGAGTGGATGTGCTGATCAACAATGCCGGTTTTCAGCATATTGATGCCATCGAAGACTTTCCCGAAGATCGCTGGGAAACCATGATTGCCGTCATGTTGACCGCCCCCTTCCGCTTGACCAAATACGTCTGGCCGAGTATGAAAGCCAATGGCCGTGGCCGGATTGTTAACATCGGTTCCGTTCATAGTCTACGTGCTTCACCGTTCAAGAGTGCCTACATTTCAGCCAAACATGGCCTCCTCGGGCTAACCCGCACTGCCGCACTCGAAGGTGGCCCTTATGGGATCACGGTCAACCTGATCGCCCCTGCCTACGTGCGCACACCGCTAGTAGAAAAGCAGATTGCCGATCAGGCCCGTACTCGTGGCATTCCAGAGGAGCAAGTCATTGAAAAGGTGATGCTCGAACCGGCTGCTATCAAACGGCTGATTGAGCCTGCCGAAGTTGCCGGATTGGCGGCGTTCCTTTGCTCTGACGCTGCCGGTGCGATTACCGGTTCGGTGTACGAAATGGCATTAGGGTGGACGGCACGCTAAGAACATTTCAAAGTTCTTTACATACCCGCCTGTGGTGTTGGAAGGAAGAGGAGTCTTCCAGCCTCATTTCAATCCCTCCTCCTTCCTCCCTGCACCAGACACGCCCGGCTTTCCAGCTTTCAAACACTCGCTTATGTCAGGACACGGGCCAGAGGCCCACGCTCCCGGCCAACAGCAGTATGTTTTCTCTTGATGACTGTATCAATACAGCATCAGCACAGCAGGCTACCTGCTCTGTTCCCCTAATATTGCCTGTGCCTCTGCCACATCACGCTTGATCTGGTTGACCAGATCATCAACACCGCTAAACTTACGTTCGTCGCGGAGACGCATCAAAAACTCGACACGCAGTGGCTGATCGTACAAATCCCCTTCCCAATTGAGCAAATGGGCCTCAACTACTCGTTGGGTTCCGGCAAATGTTGGCCGGACGCCAACATTGGTTACCGCCGAAATAACCTGACCCGTTGCCAGATATGCACGACAGACATATACTCCATTTGCTGGCAAGACAACATCGTGACTGACCTGTACATTTGCAGTAGGGAAGCCGATCAGTCGTCCACGTCCATCACCACGAGTCACAATCCCGCGCAGAGCAAACGGTCGACCGAGGAGAGCACTCGCGCCAGAGACATTCCCAGCGAGCACTAGTTCACGAATACGCGATGAGCTTACCGGAATACCGGCAACCTTGTACTTACTCAACGCTCCCACGGCAAAACCCATCTCCCGCCCAAGTTCCATCAGACGCGGAATGTCTCCCTCGCGACCACGCCCCATGGCAAAATCTTCACCAACCCAGATTTCACGCACCGGTAGCGCGGCCATAATATGTGCCATATACTCGGCTGCCGTCAAGTTACGGATAGCAGGCGTGAATGGGGCGATAATCAGCAGATCAGGCTCAAGACGACGAATCTGCTCGATTTTTTCGTCAAGATCACTCAACAATTGCAACGGCTGATCCGGTTGCAAAACCGCTCGTGGATGCGGCTCCCAAGTCAGCACAGCACTCAGCATATCGAGCGCTCGTGCCCGTTCTACCGTTGTCCGAATCAGTTGCTGGTGACCGAGATGGACACCATCAAAACGGCCAATCGTCAACACGGTCGCCCGGTTGGCCAATCCGGGAGTAAGATCACGGGCGATCTGCACAGATTTCCTGCTCCATTCCTATTGCTGACTGGCCAGACGTTGTAACTCGGCCAGCCGATTCAATGCTTCTAGCGGTGTCAGCTCTTCAATACGGAGCCGTCGTAAATACTCTACCACCGGATGCGGCATCAGATCAAAGAACGACAATTGCATCCTTCCTGACAGCTCACGATCAGGCGACGCGACGATTGCTGGTGATGCGGGCGCTGCCGGTGCTGATGGTGATCCAACCCGACCTTCGAGTTCGGCCAGCAATGCACTGGCCCGTCGGATTACCTCTGCCGGAATACCGGCTAGCTCGGCGACGTGAATACCATACGAGCGATCGGCGCCACCGGGACGCAGCTCGTGCAAAAATACTACTCGACCATCGCGTTCAACTGCTGCCATATGATAATTGCGCACTCGTGGGAGCTGCTGTTCTAAAGCAGTCAATTCGTGATAGTGGGTGGCAAACAGCGTTCGACAGCCCAGTTGCGGATGGTCGTGAATATACTCAACTACCGCACGCGCAATGGCCATCCCATCATACGTACTGGTACCACGCCCCACTTCATCAAGAATGATCAACGAGCGTGGTGTACTCTGCCGGAGCAAGGCTGCGGTTTCGGTCATTTCAACCATAAAGGTACTTTGACCGGTCGCAATATCGTCTTGCGCACCAATCCGGGTGAAGATGCGATCAACCAACCCAATTTCAGCCTCATCAGCCGGAACAAACGAACCAATTTGGGCCATCAGCGTAATCAACGCTACCTGACGCAAAAAGGTACTCTTACCGGCCATGTTTGGCCCGGTGATAATCAAAATCTGAGTACGGTCACCGTCCAGTTCGACATCATTCCCAACAAACGGTTCGCTCAGAGTACGCTCCACCACCGGATGGCGTCCCTGCTTGATGCGAAGCACGCGGTCGTTGCGCAACATCGGCTGCACATACCGGCCACGCACGGCAGCCTCGGCCAGTGCGGCCAGGGCATCGATCCGGGCCACTGCGCTAATGACAGTACGCAACCGATCAAGGTGCTGTTGCAATAATTCACAGAGATGCTGAAAAATATCACGCTCAAGATCGATCAGCTTCAAGCGAGCATCGCTCAGCAAACTCTCGTAGAATTTCAGCTCTTCAGTTACATACCGCTCAGCGTTTACCAGGGTCTGCTTCCGTTCGTAATGGGGTGGAATAAGTTTCGGATCCACTGCCCGTGAAATCTCGATGTAATACCCAAAGACCTGATTGTAACCAACCTTGAGCGAACGAATACCGGTACGCTCGCGTTCCTTGCTCTCAAGTCGATCAATAAATTCTTGTGCGTGACGACTGGCCTTGATCAAGTCAGCGAGCCGCTGATCGAAACTGGGGCGAATCACCCGTCGCGGTCGTTCACCACCCTCTTCAGCAGCCCGCAGATAATTTGATGCACCCAACAACGCCGGTGGATCGTCGTCGAGGGCCTGTTCTAGCAAATCGAGCACATCAGTACACTCATCAAACGTCAATGCCGATTCACCGGTCATCTCAGCAGCCAGGAGATCGGGTAACAGTGGTTCAACCGCTTGCCGCACTGCCGATAACTTCCGCAGCGCAGCCCGCAACAGCACCATATCACGCGGTGTCGCCACCGCAATTCCCTGCGCAATACGATTAACCGCCCGCTCGACATCCGGCAATTCGGCCAACGCTGCCCGCACCTCAAGCCGTGCCATCGTCTCAGCCACCAGCCGGGCCACTGCCCGTTGCCGCACCTGAAGCGGTTCGAGTACGATCAATGGCTGGGTAATCCAACGACGCAACAAACGCGCTCCCATCGCCGTGCAAGTCCGATCAAGGACTGCAATCAGCGACGCTTTTGCTCCCTGTCGCCCACTACTCTCTAACAACTCTAGATTCCGGCGCGTCTGTGGATCGAGCAACATATACGCGCCGGTATGATACACGCGCA
>JAGHYT010000199.1:0-5637 GCA_017743535.1 Chloroflexus sp. | reverse complement strand
ATTCCGAAAATCAAAATAAATCTTGATGAGGTCTACTAAATCTTGATGATGTCTAGTGGCAAAACAGCACTGTTAGAACTACTTTATCTGAGTGCAACATGCGGGCGTCCTGCAATCTTTATCCGGGATGATCTCTTGCCAAACGAGACCGGTACACTCCCGGCGCGAACACTTCTAACGCGCGATTTCTCAGGGCATCCGCCATTCCAGCGTTTACGCCAGCGTCATGGTAAACGCGGCGAGTGGCAGGACAATCCGGCCACACTGACGCGAGAACGGGGAATAGCAGTGCGCCTCGACGTGCTTAAGAACAACGTTCACGTACCAAATGCACCATGGGAGGAGTTTCGTCTGGAACCTCCGCTACCGGAATGGGGTGAAAAAGACATCTATGCCTTTGAGCAGGCAGACCTTACCCAGATTGCCCTCTTCGGTCTACCCCAACCAAAAGCGCTCGACGCCAGTATGGTTCCGCCAACGTTTGCTGAGTCTGGCATTCAGCCAGGCGATGCGCACTGGTACTATCTCTGGGAGCCGGACTGGGTGTACCGATGGAAGCTACAACACCCACTTGATCGGCTTGCCATCTGGACAACGCACGGATCAATGCCCGATCCAGCACGGGTGATGTTCTACGATACCGTCGCTGCTGGCTCTCATCTGACTACGTCCTTTGCTCAATGGGCATACAACACCGTTCCTGACTGGCATGAGCACATTGCTGAACGGATGGCAGAGATATTCCCGTCGCTGAAGGAAGCAACCATTGAGGTCACTAATGCGCCCGATAACCAGCCCGGACGCACCGGTTATGTGCGGTTCCGTGGTCAAACACCATTGGGGATCGATCAATTCGGTGATGGCGCCCGTCACGCATTTAAGCTCATCGCCCATCTGGTTGCACTTGCTGCAACAGTAGACGACACCCATCCGGGGATGGTTCTGTGGGAAGAACCAGAGGTGTTTCAAAACCCTGCAACCCTGGGCCGATTGCTCGATGTCGTTGTTCAGCTTACAAAAGATAAGCCCATCCAGGTCTTCATCACCACTCAAAGCCTGGAAGTCATCGCCTATCTTACCCGCATGCTCCAGCACGACATCTTACCGCCCGAACAAACGCTGGCATTTCGTCTGAACCTGCGTGATGGGGTGCTCAGATCATCGTGGTTCAATCGCGAAAATCTGGCTTCCTGGCTTGAATCAGGCCTCGATCCGCGTGTTCTTGAAGATATTGATGCACCACTTCAGTTTCAACTGCGAGAGGGAATTCATGAAGATTCAAGTCTTTGCTGAAGGTAAAACTGAAGAGAAGGTGATTGAAAGGTTAAAGCAATTTTTTTCCTGGTCGTACCTTTCAGACCTTCGATTGTAGGGGAAGGGACAACATTAACAGGGAATTTGTCACTAAACTCGGCCCAGATATAGGACAACAGCCGGTTCGGGCGCTCATTCTGCGTGATAAGGACGTAGGGGAAACTATCAAGCAAATTATTCAGAGCGTTAACCAACAAGGATTGGGAAGACTCCTGAAGCAACGTGGTATTAATACCTCGCTGCAATTCCAGCGCGTTGCAGGAGTTTGGAATGCCTTTGTCTGGGATGCGGTGAGTATAGACTTTCGTCTATCCATACACATTGCGTCTCGCCGCTCACTTCGCGGTCTGACGAAAAGCACCATCGACGATCTAGTGTTGCAACTGGCGTTCAATCCAAATGTAGCCACTACACTAGCACAGAATGTGCATGTCGGCGGACAGGTTATCATTCAAAAAGTGACGAAAGAAATACCGATGTTGCTGCAACAGAACGGCTTTCCGCCTCTCTCAGAAGCCAAAGATTATGTGCGTCTGTATGCAGCAGTGACTCGGATGCATACCTCGCCGCCAGTGTTTGCTGAGGTAGTGCTAGCAAACACGGATGATCATCTCTTACAGCAGAACTTTGCGTCGATTATTGCAGCAATTGAGGCACTTCAATGAGTTACGAATTCCATGCTCACTTCCCTTTTGCCCTTCAGGACGGTACCGTGCAGGCATTTGCGCTGCAATGGCTCGCTGGCGAGACGCAGGAACTGCCGAAACGTTGGGGTGATCTGCGCTTGCTGCGTGACCCGACCGCACGGCTGGCAGTGCTGGCGCAGGCAATGATCACGCCCCAACTCGAACGCGCGCGCAGTGGCACCCGCACGCAGGCTGGCGGTTATCGCCTGTGGGTTGAACAGGACGCAGCAGCGTTCCTCGCCCGCCAACGCGCTACGATGCAGCAACTCGGTCTGGAACCGTCATTACCTGACTTGGCAACCCTCCCGTCTGGCGCATGGGCATTGCGTCTCACCTTCACCCTGAGCAAGCCGTATCTGAGCAGAGACGACCGTCTCTTTCACCTGCTGGAAAATCCGGTGAAGAAGGAGTGGGTCTTTGATGTTCCCTACGTTGCGCCGTCGGGATGGAAAGGCGCCCTGCGTGCCGCGCTGCGCCAGATGCGCGGGTATACCACCCTGGAACAGGAAGCGAGCGACTCGCAGATGGTGCGGCTGTTCGGCAATGTCAGGGGTGACGAAGAGGCATTTTGCGCCGGGTTTGTGCAGTTCTTCCCCACCTTCTTCGACCGCCTCGGTCTGGAGGTGATCAACCCGCACGATCGGGAAAAGGGGGTTGGCGCACGCGGGCCGATCTTGTTGGAATGTGTGCCTGCCAGCGCACAAGGTACGTTGATACTCCTCTACGTGCCAATCGGCGCGACAGTCGACACACAGCAGAGTGCCTCTGACCTCGTAACCGTGATTAAGGGCATTCAGGCGATGCTGAGCACCTATGGCTTTGGCGCGAAGACAAGCAGTGGCTTCGGCATAGCCGCAGATGACCTGGTGGATGGCGAGATACGTATCGCTACGCAGACGCTTTCTCTGAAGGGTAAACGGCTGAGTAATCTGGCAGCGGAGGTAGAACACTGGCTGAAGACCACGCTGTAATGCTGCCGCCGTCCGATCCAATGGCAGCACGTCGCGCCAGGCGCGAAGCTGAACTGACGTGGTGCGTGGAGGTGCTGCACACAGCAGGATATCTTCGTTCACGTTCCTGAAGAGTTTCGTCTCCTGGTTCAGGAACGCGAGTTTATGCGCAAAGACATGCTGGCAAAAGGGAGAGTGCTTTATGAGCGTCGTTAGCAGTCAATTGCAGACTTTGGTTCAGCATCAAGCGGAAATTTTACTTGCTGAAGCAGTTGGATGGCTCCATGATTATCGGAAGTGTTCTGATGAACATCTACAGGTACAGGCGGCAAATCTGATGCGTCAGCAAGCTCTATCTCGCAATATCCTTGTGAAACGGTATTCTGCTTTGAACAACGTACAAATCCAACTTATGGGATGCACCCGGCAGCTTGCCAACTTGCTAGATGATCATACCTGGAACGGTGATCTCCTGGGACAATATCTCCAGCGCTGTCACGATACCGCACATTTTGATAAACAGCAACCCGTTGGTGGCAAACAACACTATCCAGACATGAAACTCAGCACTCCTTTTGGGTTTGAGAAAGATATACCGAACAATCTGACCAGTCAACTATGGGGATTACCGTGGAACAACTTAACATCATATTCTATAAGTAGCCGCCAAACTTTGCGAGCGGCTATCAGTCTCCTATTTTCACAAACGGTTGCGGATACGCGCCGTCCAATCAACGAAGTGGATTTGTGGGGATGGGGCTTACTCGTGGGTTCGTTGTACAAATCAGCGCTGGCGGGTACATTGCTTACTGGTCAAATACCACAGGCGCAGGACTTGCGATGGAGATTGTTAGGGGTACAGGTGAATGGACTGGACTACCTTCTAAACGTTTCAAGGATTCCCGATTTGCTGGCGCGGCAGGAACTTCTCTCCCAGGCGCTGGATCGAGTGCGTGAGCTACTGGAAGTAACATATCCATTGGGAAGCGAAGTATATCGTGATGAGAATGGAGCTATTTTTGTTGTTCCTGATTTACCTAACCTTTTAGAAATAAAAGATAATAACGGTACATCACTCAAAGATCTGATATTAAGCGCTTTTGCCAGGAATAACAACCCACAGTCGTCGGTTAATGGTGAAGTTGTTCCTCAACTTACCCTTGAAAAGCAAGCATGGTGGGGACAGGACCCCAAGTGGCCCAATTCTTCAAATGATGAAATTCCTGATATCGCTGCTTTTCTTGGCGTTCGAGTATACCACTCTGTGAATATCAGCGAGGTCAGAGCAGTCTGGAATACAAAGAATGCCGAGGTCTGCACAGTCTGCGATCTACGTCCGCAGGGACCCGACCCCAAGGCACAGGAGCGTAAGGTTTGCAATGTATGCGAACAGCGGCGTGCCAATCGGTCAAAGATCTGGGTAAATGAACAACTCGATAGAACTATCTGGATAGACGAAGTAGCAGATACAAATGCTCGTCTGGCCTTGATTACAGGTACGTTCGATCTGACGCATTGGCTTGATGGTAGCCTGTCGCGGTCGCTTCTGTTAATTGCACCCCACGATCCTCAGAATACGAATGGTCAGCCAGTCACATCCAAGACTCCATCGTTTAGTCGTCTTCGCCGTATTTGGGAAACAACACGGTCATTTTGGCAAGAAGTTCAACAGGAACTCTTAAGTCAGCTTATTGATGATCGCCGAAGATTACGGATTTACCTCGATCAACCGGCAAATCTAGGGGATTTCCATGTGTACGACCTTGTGTTGGGTATGACCGATCTGAGCGTTGTCTGGATTCCGCCACAGTCAAACATTGATGGCTATCTTCTAAGTGCCGATAACCTAGGAACGATCGCCCGAAAGCTTGGAGCAACACAAGACGTTTATAATCATCCTGCTACTGCGGCAATTTTCGTTGAAGATTATATTAATGACAATTTCATAAAGAAAGGCGGAACTCCTTCGTTATATAATCCTGAAAGCACTGGCAACAAGGCTAATTTACTTAATGGCTTTCAAATAAGGAAAATTCAATATCAGCAAAATACCTACGCTACTGTTATCCCCCTCCTCGCCGAACCACGGGTCTTCATGGCGCTTGTACCGGCGGATAGGGCGTTGGAGGTGATCAGACAGATCAAAACAAAGTACGAACGCGAGATGGGCAAGGTGCGTAATCGCCTGCCGCTGCACCTGGGCGTGGTGTTTGCGCCACGCCCCACCCCACTGCGCGCTGTGCTTGACGCCGGGCGGGCGATGCTGGAGCGCCAGACAGTGGCCAGCGTGTGGGAGGTATTGTGCTGTGCACAGAAAATGGTAAGCAAAGGCGACTCGCTGCCCGCGCGCTTCCAGCCTGATCAGGCGGGTCAATTCGCTGAGTGGTACGAAGTAACCCTGCAGAAGGACGACCAGCGCCTGACCTGGCATATTCCGGCTTTAATGGGTGACAGTCAGACCGAAGACCTCTGGTACCCTTACGTCTTTCTGGACGATCAGGTAGAACCGACGACGCGCAAACGGTATTTCAAGAGTCGCAATCCGTGGAAGGGTTGCGATGGCTGGCTGGTTCACGCCGCTGAGTTGCAGGTCGGCGATCAGGTATGGTTCGCGCCAGCAACGTTCGATTTTGAGTTCCTTGATACAACCACTCGTCGCTTCGAGATTCACTACGACACTAATGGAC
>JAGHYT010000198.1:0-5643 GCA_017743535.1 Chloroflexus sp. | reverse complement strand
GGTCAGTAATGTTTCTCATTAACTTTCTCCCAATATTACTAATATTTCTTTTTGTTGTACTTATTATGTTTATTCCGATGTATTTTATGTTTTTCCGGACAAATCCTCTGGATATCAAAGAATCTGCACAAGCGCTTGCACAATTCGAGACCGAATACATCGCACCCTGGGAACAAATCCATGGCCCGCTCCCCGGCCGTGTCGCCGAGAAAGAAATAATTGCTCTGCGCCAGTTTCATATGCCGCTGTCTCGTGTGCGGGCGGTGGTAGCCTCCTTTTCCGAGGATGTTCTCGACTGTTTACGAGTTAATGGCTTAGTAGAGCAGCTTGGACTGGCGTTACTCAACCCCCGTCGGCTTACCGATTTCGACAGAGATGTTATTAACCTGTTACGTAGTCGGCCACGCCTGCCACTTTTACTTATTCACGATGCCAGTCTGTTTGGGAGTTTGATGGCGACGATTCTGAGAAAGGAGTGGGAACTCACCCCGCAACACCGGATTATTGACCTGGGGTTGCATCCACGGCACGTGCAAAAATTGCGCTTACCCTGGCGCAAGCTCCGTCTGTCGCGAGAGTTAGTGCAATTGTTTGAATGGCAGGCCAGCGTACCAAACGGTTTGAAGCTGACGAAGGCCGAGCAAGCATGGTTACGTAAGGGGTATGAGACCTCTGTGCTGTTTATTCCACCTGCCCGCCTGATAAAGGTGGTAACGAAGGCGGTAGAACGAGCAGCACCGAAGCGGGCAACGGTTGCAGTAGAACAAACTGTACCGAAGCAAATGGTTGATCCAGAAACTCAGGCCCAGACTAAGGCTCGGTCGGTTGGGTTTATGACCTGGCCTTCGTAAAGGAAGCGGAGGCAATGATTAGGAGAACGCCTTCACTCCTATCGCTTGTTACCGCACTTGATCAGAGTGTGACGCGGTTAGACAGCTTCGGGGTTCGTTACACACGTCGGCAGCTTTACTACGAGGTTTGTCGAACGCTGCGCCCATTTTCCCGCCTAGTTGATCGATGGTCTTACTCGATGACTGGTGGCATCGCAGGCCTAATGGCGCTATCTGGTAGACGACCACTGTGGAATGGACTGGTAAGCGCTGCTGTTCGGGTAACGTTTCCCCAGCTTGTACGCCATCTGCCGTTTACGATCCACCCGCCGGTATCGGTTGCGCTGTTCGATGAGGCGTTGGCAGTGTATCAGACACGCTATGGGGAACCGGCTGGCCTGCTCTCTGACGTACCACCGATGTCTTCGCTGACGTTCGGTGAACGTGAATCTGACCTGTACGATTATGGTTTGGCCTACGCAATCATCTGCCAGGATAGCTCAATCGCACACATGTTGCGGGCAAACTATTTACATATGGAAATACCCTGTGCAATTCTGGCAGCCAAGGAGGCAACGCCATTGCCAGATGCACTAGTAGCTATGCTCATGCGCGCCCCTTCACCTAGAGTACTCCTGGTACACGACGCTAGCCCGTCCGGTATGCGTTGGGTTAGAGAGGCCCCCGCACAATTAGAGCTACCATACGGTTTGCGGGTGCGTTCGTTGGGATTACGTCCTATTCATGCACTGCGGCGCCATCTCTTTGCGTTACATCAACCGGTTGATCTAGGCGAGATACCAGTGACGCTTTTACCGATCGAGCGTCTCTGGATGGGGGCCGGTTTGTACACCGAGATTGCTGCGTTGCCGCCAGTGTCATTGCTCCGTGCGCTACGGGCTGTTACCCGTGTACGGCCCAAGCGAGCTTCGTGGTGGTCGCGAGTACGTCAATGGCGCATATCTGGATACATGAGTTGGGTTTCATAACCTGGAGGGGCCTGTGAAACTAGAGCCTCGCGTCTTAACATACAAAGATGAAGTGCTTGCCGATGGGAGTGTCCGACGTTCCTTCAGTGACGGGACCTACGAGTGGCGACGGCGGCAGTCAGATTGGGTGGTGGAGTGGCAGGATAGTCAGGGATACTCTGGCGTTGATGAATTACTCGGCGATGGCATTATTAAACGCACCCTGAGTAGTGGAAGAGTTTTCTATGCACGCGAGCAAGGGTATGGGCGCACACTGTGGTACGGAGGACGAGTGTTAACCATCAATCAAACGTCGTTTGGCGGACGGGTGGGGATGATTCTGGCATCGCTAGGCGCTGGCTTTCTGTTGGGATCGCTTGTGCCACCACCCGATTATCTGACGCCAGAGGAAGAGGAGATGTTACGACAAAAATTGCGGGAACAAATGGCAAGTACTAATAGCGCTGGTTCAACGGGCGTCTTTGTCGGGGGCGATTCTTATGACGATGATTCGTATGACTATGAAAGTCAGTATGATCCGGTCGTCGTTGAACAAGATGCGGATATTGACAGCGGTGATCTGACAGACGATCTCGACATTGGAGATTTTGGATGACTTCGGAAGTGATGAACCATCTGATTATCTCTGCTGTTGTTCCTGATGGAAAGCCACTGCAATCCGTGCAGATTGATGGCCGGTCAGTGGCTGGTTCAGCGAAATTGTTCAACCGGGCCTTCCTGCTTGAGACTTTGCGGCGTGACGGTTGCCCGTTGCCAGAAGATTGCTCTAACGAAACGATATTGTTGCAACTGTATGCTCTATACGGTGCACGTGGTTTTGCGCTTGCTAATGGTATGTTTGCCCTCGTCATCGTTGACGGCGCCGATCTCATCCTGGTTCGTGATCACGTAGGGACGCGCAGCCTGTTCTATACCTATGGTGATGGGCGATGGATAGCCTCGCTCTCTTTGCAAGCATTGCGCGCATACCTTTCTCAGGCACGTCTTAATCTGAATGCGGTTCGTGCGTTTCTGACCTTTGCCTATCTGCCGGGTGAAGAGACGCTGATTGAAGGTGTGTACAAGATGCTGCCGGGGCGTTGTCTCCGCTTAAAGGCCGATGGCGGAAGCCACGAAGAGATATTTTGGGAACCTGCTGAACGTGAATGGAGCGAGGCTGAACCGCCCGAGACGTATGCGCAACGGTTACGTACTCTGCTTGAACGGGCGGTTGCGATTCGGTTACCGGTGGATCAGGAGGTGGGAGTCTTTCTTTCGGGTGGTATTGATAGCAGTCTGGTTACCGCCCTGGCAGTACAGTTGCATAACCGCACCGTGCGCACGTATGCGATTAACTTTGGCGAAGAATATCCCAACGAACTGGCCTATTCCGGTCTGGTTGCAGCTCACTGCCGCACAAACCATACCATCCTGACCTTTAATGGACAGCAGATTGCCGATCATCTGGCAGAGACGGTGGCCTTTCTTGATTGTCCGGTTGGCGACCCGTTGACGACACCCAATTTGCTGATGGCGCGTGCAGCAGCCCGTGATGGCCTATCGGTGATCTTGAATGGTGAAGGCGGCGATCCGGTGTTTGGTGGCCCCAAGAATCTGCCGATGCTTATGTTTGAATTCCACCGCACCGATCCAGACCCGGTAGCTCGCGCTCGGGCCTATTTGCATTCGTATCAAAAGTGCTACGGCGATCTGGCGCGGCTGCTTCATCCAGATGTGCTCGCGACGTTACGCGCAGCACCACCACTGGAACGTCACGTCCAACCGTATCTGGAATCGCCGCGTATGTCATCATTTCTTAACCGGTTGCTGTATACCAATCTCCGTACTAAAGGAGCACACCACATTCTGCCAAAGGTTGAGCGGTTAACGGCAGCCGGTGGTGGGGAAGGTCGTTCCCCACTCTTTGATCCAGAGCTGGTTGATGCGGCGTTTGCGCTGCCACCAACGCTGAAACTCAACGGATTGCAAGAGAAATGGCTCTTGAAACAGGCAGTCCGCGATCTGCTGCCGTCAACGATTTTGTACCGTCCTAAGAGTGGAATGTTGATGCCGGTAAACTATTGGCTCCATGGCCCACTGTCCGCGATGGCAAATGACGCATTGCTCGGGCCATCGGCACGCACGCCCAACCTCTTCCGTGAACAAACTGTTCGTGCCTGGATGCAGGGCAGAGGGTTGGTCTGGCGACGTCACGGTCAGTTTATCTGGTTGCTGCTGACGCTCGAGTTATGGCTTCGGGCTTATCGCTTGTAGACAAAGACTATGGACATTCTCCGTCATCCAGATGGTGTAGTGAATGAATTGCTCGCTGCTTTGACAACCAACGGTTTAATCTACGGAACGGGTGAAACATATCCGTCTTTGATCACGCCTTCGTCGTGCATCATCAGTCAGGATGAAGTCGCTGCTATTGACGCTGATCTGCGTTGTCTACAGCGTTTTTATCGAACGTGGAATGCTCTCTACCGGGCTGCCCTGGCCGGCGAGGAGCCGCGTTGGATTGCCGATTTGTGCGAGTATGGCCTCCGGCCTGAAGAGATTCAGGCGCAGCGGATGACGCTCGCGGCCGGTCTTGAACCACGTTTTTGTCGGGTTGATTACATCACAATTGGCGCAGACCGGAAAATTGCCGAAGTGCAATGGAAATCGGGAGGATTGGGGCTTTTCTTCGGCATTCACGATGTTTGCGCCAGTATCGCCCCAACCCCTACCATCCATCCCGGCCATCCGGTGCAAGGACTGTACCAGCTTATCATGCGTTGTAGTAGCCACAACCCGGTTGCCGTTAACGCAGTTCGTAGTGTCTGGTTGCGTGGTGAACATTACCTGCGCCGCATCTACACGCAACGCGGGATACGCTATATTGTTCTTGATCGGCGTGAGGGATCGCGGCGGATCATTGAGCGAAATGGGTATCTCACAATTGCCGAGGGTGGCAAGCTGCTCCGCATCGATTTTCTGTACGGTCAAGAATTGCTCCCAGCACTTCCACCACCAATGATTGTGCGGATCGCACGGGCGGCTACCGAGGGTAAACTCTGGGTTGAAACCCCGCTGAACTATGTCTATCGTCAAAAGTGGGGTATGGCGCTGCCGTTTATGCCGGATTACGCTCACCTCTTTGATGATCGGCTACGGGCACTATTTGGGGCGGTTGTGTTGTTGCGACCTGGTATCGTTGATCTCTCACCACTCGCGATTGGTTTGCCTGAAGAGATTGCTTGTCAACTCCGAAAGGTTCGTACTATCGACGAGATCGCTTATCTGTCAACTGCGGCACGACGTATGCTGGTGTTAAAGTGCGGTGCAGGGAGCGGTTTGTATTACAGCCAGGGGCGTGGTGTCTTTCGTATCAATGGTTCGCGGAGTGCAGCCCAGAAGACACTGGCGTTTGTGCAATCACGAATCGCACAGAGAGAACCATGGATTATCCAGCGCTACGTGAATGCGACCTATCCGGTCGATGTCTATGCCCCGTGGTCACCGCACACATTTGAGCGGATCGATGCGCATGCCCGGTTTATGGTGTATGCCACATTCGATCAATCCGGGTCGCCGCAGATGATTGGCGGGCTAGGGAACTTCGGGCGTGATTGGAAAGTCAGCGGGAAATCAGCTCAAGTTGATGAACGAGGACATCTTACGGGAACGGCATTTAACGATATGCGGTTCTATCAGCATTCGTGAATGGGCGCGGCAGCGCCGCGCCCCCACCGTGTGGGTATGATACCTTTCACCGCACTTATGATAACCGCTCCCACGCCTCCAGTACCAGCCGCCGGGTGCGGTATTCGCCGTATTGACGTATCTCCTTCTCCTTCAGC
>JAGHYT010000197.1:0-5650 GCA_017743535.1 Chloroflexus sp. | reverse complement strand
GTGAGGGGGCATAATCCCCCCTTCCTCGCCCCATGTGGGAGAGGAAGGGGGGCTGGGGGGTAGGTGAGGGAGCACAACGCCCCTATCCCTCACTCCTCACTCCTCACCTCTCTACCCTCGCTCATCGCCATCACATCCCCTTGCCTGGCCAGTACCGCAGCAACCCGTTCACCAGCTTGCACACCGTTGGCCCACGTCTTCGGAACACCTACACCGTCACGGTAGCTGCCGGTACATTGCAAGGTCGGGAGACGCTGTTCAAGCCGTTCCAGCGTTGTGATTCGTTCACGGTGACCAAACGTGTATTGGGCGATGGCATTACGCCAGCGTGTGACGTGCGTGAGGATGGGTTGACCGTTGACTCCCAGAAGTTGCTGATGATCGCGAATGGCCGCCTCAATCAGCGCTTCGTCGCTCTGATCGACCAGCTCTGGTCGGATTGCACCACCACTCAGGGTCGTCGTGAGCACTCGATCTGGTGGCGCTACATGCGGGAAGATGCTCGATGACCAGAGGATACCGAGAAACTGTCGCTGTTCACCCGATGGGGCTAACACGCCAAAACCGCACAGCTCACGACTGAGCTGAGACCGCCGAAAACCGAGATGGACGACTGCAACTGGCGCATACGGGATCCCGCGCAGGGCAGCGGCGGCCTGCGCATCAACCGACTCAATCAGGTTGGCCGCAGTGTATGCCGGCGTAGCAATGATGATACTCCGACTGCTAATCGTCTCCAGGCCGTTTGTGCCATCAACGGTCACTTCCCACAGCGAGCCACGTTGCTGTAGGCGAACTGCTTGCCGCTCAGTCCAGACATTCCCTGCGCCTAACGCCCGCGCCAGAGCGAGCGGCCATTCCGCCAACCCGCCACGAAAACTAAAGGTACGGCTACGCATCTTCGGTTCGCTCAGGCGAGCTTTATCCTTCGGTTTCCTCAGCATGCCCCGCACGATGCTGCCACCCCGCTGCGCTGCTTCCCATAACGATGGAAAGACGGCTGCAACCGAGAGGTGCTGTGGATTACCGGCGTATACCCCGGCAACGAAGGGGTCGATCAGATGGTTCGTAGCTTCAGGACCAATGCGGCGCGCAAAAAAGGCAGCAACACTCTCATCACCACTGCCTGGTTTGAGGTTAACAAATGGCTCCGCCAGGACACGCGCTTTGCCCTGCCACGAGAGTAATGACGTGCCGATCAGGCCAATCGGTGAGGTTGGTATCTCGATTGGCCGGCCCTTAATCAAAATGAAACGACGTTTACTACAACGCTCCGCCAGAGTAATCCGTTCACGAAGCCCTAAATCAACCAGTTCTTGCCATAACCGTACATCTTTCGTCCCTAGCGTATTTGGCCCGCAATCGAGTGTAAAACCTTCCGGCGTCGTGATGCTATGGATCACCCCACCGACCCGATTGGCGGCCTCGATAACCAGGACACGGTACCCGCGCTTGTAAAGGGTATAGGCCGCGGCTAAACCGCCGATACCGCCTCCGATTACCACACTGTCATAGGCCGCTATCATGCGTAATCCTCCTTATACTGTGCTCGAGAAGATCGGTCGTTCTGTTGCTTGCTGGAGATACCGGTCAAGTTCCATCGCCAGGTTTCTAACGAAGAAGCGACCGCGGTCGGTTACTCGTAAGCGGTTCGGCTCAACCACCACCAGATGATCATCGGCATACGCCGCTATTCGTTCAATTTCAGCCGTAAAAACCTCACCCAAGCGCCAACCGTGGGGTGGCAGTGGTAGATCAAACGGAACTTCGAGATTGCACATCAAATGCATAATAGCATGACGCCGCATAAGATCGTCGTCGCTGAGCCGCATTCCTCGTGTAATCGGGAGACAGCCCTCGTCGATGGCACGCTGGTAACGTCCTAGACCGGAGTCGTTTTGTACATACCGTCCGGCAAGATCGCCAATTGCACTCATCCCGAAGCCGATCTGGTGGGGTGCCGGTAAGACGGTATAACCCATAAAATTGCGCTGTAACCGCCGCTCGCGTGCTGCTATCGCCAACTCATCGTTCGCCAGGGCGAAATGATCCATCCCGATCCATTCATACCCGACGGCGGTTAAGGTTTCAATCGCTTGTCGGAACAGTTGAAACTTATCGTAACCGGTTGGCAATTGACGGGCATCCACCCGTTTCTGATTGGGGCGGGCCTGTGGTAGATGGGCATAGCTAAAACAGGCAATCCGATCAGGGTGAAGATCGATCATCGCCTGGAGGGTCATAGCAAAGCTGGCCGGGGTTTGATAGGGTAAGCCGTAGACAAGATCGATGTTAATGCTGCTAAATCCGGCGTCACGCGCCGCTCGCACCATGTTCTCGGTCTGCCAGAGAGGCTGAATGCGCCCAATTGCAATCTGTACTTCCTGAGCAATATCCTGTACCCCGAAGCTAATGCGGTTGAATCCTAGCTCGCGGAAGAGAAAAACCTGTTCACGACTACCGATCCTCGGATCAACTTCGAGTGCGACTTCGGCGTCGGGGTCGATGGTAAAGGCGGCTCTCAACAATCCCATCAAGCGTCGAGTCTGTGCTTCATTCAAAAAGTTGGGTGTGCCGCCGCCCCAATGCAACTGCACAACTCGGCGCCCAGTACTCAGATGCGCCGTAATCATCGCCAACTCGCGTTCGAGGCGATCAAGATACTGATCGACAACCGAGGAGCGTCGTGTCGATGTGGCATTGCACCCACAGTAGGCACAACGTTCAGCACAAAAGGGCAAGTGAACGTAGACACTGATCGGGTCGTTCGTGACTGCAACATCGTGCAGTGCAGCCAGATAATCTTCAGCGGTAAACGTGTTGCTCCAATGGGGAACGGTCGGATAGCTGGTGTAGCGCGGGCCGGGTCGATTGTAGCGATCAATCGTTTCGCGAGTAATCTCGACGGTCATAACAGCCCCTCTTGTAGCAGAAATGATGTAGTTCGGTTTTCAAACTACAGGCCCAGAAAAAATATGATCACCAGGTTTTTCTCAAAAGCACATGATTAGTCTGATTGTAGCATGATAGTCAATCATTTGAACATCTGAAAAAGATATCTCTCAGCGTGGCATGATCGGCTTTTGACCGATAGTAGTGCGCTAGAGGGCCAGTGTGTGACACCAGCTTTCGTTATCGAAGGACAACGATGATAAATATTTTTTCTTTTAATGAGGTAATTGTCAACCGCTCATCATCGAGAGTCGGCTGTTCTCGTGCTATACTGTGATGCCGCATTCAGGCGGAACAATAGCATAATGGTGATGTTCATGAAACGTTCACAACAACGACCGATTCGTTTGAGTGCGCTCCGCTGTATTATCTATGAAGTGGCGCTCAACGGCTGGCGTATCCTGCGTCGCACGGTTAACGATTTTAGTCTCTGGCGATTAATTGAATATCCTTGGGCCACCAGAGCACTCGATGTTCGTCGTGGTGATCTGGTTGTCGATATTGGATCGGGAACTTCCTCCTTTCCACATATGCTGGCGAAAGAGGGAGTTGATGTTGTTGTCCTCGAACTCGATCCGGATCGGGTACGCTGGCAACAGGCCAAACGAGTGGCCACAGCGCGCCCAGGTGATGGTCGCTTCTTCCCACTGGTCGCCAGCGCCACAGCGATGCCTTTCCGATCTGATACAGTATCCCGCATTGCGGCTGTCTCGACGCTCGAGCATATTCCCGATGATGAAGCGGTTGGCCGTGAAATTGGCAGAGTATTGGCGCCTGGTGGTATTGCGGTCATCACGATTCCCTACACGAGTAGCGAGCGAACCGGCTTTTTCGAGGGTATTCGCCGTTTTAAGCGGGTAGCTCGTAATGCCTTTGTCCAAGAGGGGAAAGCCGGTTCCTTCTTCCGTTTCTACACTGACGATGATATTCAGCGCGTGTACGTTCAGCCGGCAGGTTTACAGATCAGTCCGCTGCGTGGATTCGGTCGCTCGATCCTCAACTGGCGCTACCACGAGACCAGGCTGACCCGCTTCTGGCGCACCTTTATTCTCAAAGATTTGCTGCTGGCCTGGATCGTTCATCCGCTCGAAGAGCGGTTTGATCGCAGCGATCCCCTCTATGTGATGTTTACGCTGCGCAAACCTGATGTAAGGTCGCGATCGTGATCTGCTGGTTCGGAACAAATTTCCTCAAGCATACGTCTGAGTCATGGTAGGATAGGTCTGGGATGGAATCGACCATGCGAGTCATCTACATATTACCGCGCTACGATAGTGCAGCGATGGGCAATCGGATTCATACTGAGGTCATTCATGCCTGGCGCGAGTTGGGGATCACCGCCGAAGTCCTCAGTCTGGCCCCTGCGCAGTCCCAACCTACTTGCACGGTAGAAGATGGGATCGTTGTTCATCGCTTGCCTTCGCGTGGTCGTTTCACAACGCAGCTTGCCAATCGTGCGTTGGCTGCACTCTTTTTCTACCCCTATCTGACAAGTGCGATTGTTGGGATGCGCCGTTTCTTTGCAACCAATCCAACTTATGATCTTTGTCACGTGGAAACGGCATTTCCACTCGGCTTCGCCGCACTGCTTGCCGGTAGACGGGTACCACCGCTGGCCGTAACCTTACCCGGCGCCGATGTGATGGCCGAACCTGAATATGACTATGGCTATGCGCGCTTTCCGGCAGTACGTGCTGTGTTGCCACTGGTGTTTCGGCGCGCACGAGTGATCCGGGCCGATTCGCCGCAGATCCGGGAGCTGGCAATTGCTCGCGGTGCACCGCCAGCCAAGGTAACGGCCATTCCATACAATATTACCGCCGATAGCTTTCCGCCGCACGATACGCCGCTGAGTGCGTTTCGTGCCCACAGTCGGGAAATTATTGTTGCTCGCCATCGTCTCGATCCATCCCGCCCCATCATTGTCAGTCTCAACCGGCTCCATCCCTTCAAAGGAATTGCCTACCTGGTTGAAGCCATCCCCACCATCCGCACTGCCGATCTTTCACCACAAGTAGTCATTGTCGGACCGAATCGCTCAACACCACGTTTCGGCGATTACGGTGCATTTCTCCGTCGCCGGGCACTGGAATTAGGGGTTGCAACTGATGTGATTTTTACCGGTGCTATCCCGCACCACGAAGCCCGTACTTATCTGGCCGGTGCAGATGTCGTGGTTGTCCCGTCGGTCGCCGAGTCGTTCAGTCGGGTGGTAATTGAAGCCTGTGCAGTTGGTACGCCGCCGGTCGTTACGCGCACGACCGGTGCGAGTGCCTATGTGGCAGCAGCTCAGGCTGGTCTCGTTGTTGAACCACGTTCAGGACCGGCCATTGGTGAGGCAATTGTGTCTCTCCTGCGAGATCCGGGTGTATGGCAAACCTATAGCGAACGGGCAGCAGCATTGGCGCCGCAGTTCTCATCAGCGTGCATCGCAGACGATCTGGCTAGTCTGTACCAGACTGCCTTGCACGGTCAGCCAATGCCAGCACCGATGCTCGGTCAATAACTGTCGATGTCGTTATGCATCTGTTAAGGAGGAATTTCATGCCGCGAAGAACCAGTGTTGTACCCACCATTGCGCTGGCGGCTACGCTACTGGCAATAGGCGTAGCCCTCTTCCTGGCCTTTCGTTCCGGTCAGGCCGAAGAGGGAGGGCCAATCTTGCAGTATCCGCCCGAACCGCCAGCCCCCACCATCG
>JAGHYT010000196.1:0-5735 GCA_017743535.1 Chloroflexus sp. | reverse complement strand
GACGGGCCGGAGGCCTGTACGCCCAGGCACGCTGGCAAGAGACGGGCCGGAGGCCCGCCCTCCCAGGCACGCTGGCAAAAGGCGGGCCGGAGGCTCGTGCCCCAGGCAAGCTGACAAGAGACGGGCCGGAGGCCCGCGCTCCCAGGCACGCTGGCAAGAGGCGGGTCGGAAGCCCGTGCCCCAGGCACGCTGGCAAGAGACGGGCCGGAGGCCCGCCCTCCCAGGCAAGCTGGCAAAAGACGGGCCGGAGGCCCGCCCTCCCAGGCAAGCTGGCAAAGGACGGGCCGGAGGTCCGTGCCCTAGGTAGATCGCTCAGGTTATACTTGAGCGAATTCTTGATACAATTCCGTACACTGGTATTCGATTTTCCCGCTGAGCACGTGACTATGATTCGTATTTACATCTGTCTTGGCCCCCATTGCCGTCGTCGGGGATCAGCCGACATCCTGTCAACGCTCGAACAAGAACTCCGTCAGGCTAATTTGTTGGAACGGATCGAGTGTATCGCAGGCGGCTGTCAGGATCGCTGTGCGCTAGGGCCGAATCTGCTCATCTATCCGGGTGGACGGCGGATGCACGGAGTCGCATTGCAGGCAATAGGGTCACTTGTAGCACAGCTTATCGATGGCGGTGTATAATGCCAGCGTGTACGCTATTGTTATCTATGCGATCCATATATCAGACAAGATGCATGGACATTTCGTGAGAACTACTGTGCGACAGGCTATCACCCGTTATCGGGCATGGGTCGTCCGCCTTGGGCTGACGGCCATTTTACTACTGGGAATCTATTTTCGGACTCTCAACCTCTTCGACTGGGATTCGCGAACCGGTCAACATCCCGATGAGCGTTTTTTTACCTACGTTGCCTCAACGGTTCGTTTACCAGGCGCTATCGGTGAATTCTACGACTCCAGCCGCTCACCGCTTAATCCGCGTAACTATGAGCAGTTTCCGCTATATGTCTATGGGCCATTGCCCATTATGCTCACGCGGGTTGTGGCAGTAATGCTGACTCCGGCTGAAGTATTGCCAGCCCAAGTACCGACCATCGCCGGGCCACCGCGAGTAGGGGCGAACCCGACAGCACCAACCGAAAAACGCACTGATTATGGGCCACTGGTGAATAATCCCGAACGAAACTGGCCACGTTTGATCCCTCTTATCTGGTGGTTGAATCCGGACAGAGTTGACCTCACCAGCTATGGTCAGATTGTCAATGTTGGGCGAGCGTTGGCAGCAGGGTTTGATGTTGGGAGCATCCTAATCGTCTATCTGATTGGGCGACGTTTATTCAACCGCAAGATTGCGCTCCTAGCAGCACTGCTGAATGCGCTGACGGTGATGCACATTCAGCAAAGTCATTTTTTTGTGGACCCTGCCTTCTCAACTTTTTTTTGTCTGTTGGGGCTGTACTGGACGGTGCGAGTTGCACAAGGAGGCGGTATCGGCTCATATCTAGCCCTCGGTCTCAGCATTGGCGCGGCTACAGCCAACCGCATTACGATGGCGACTCTTGGTGGGTTGGCAATTGTGGCAACCATTATTGCCGCACAACGAGCCTTGCGCGGACGTAGCTGGAGCGAGTTGATTAATCGCTGGTTGCAACGGGAAATCTGGTTGCTCATCTTGGCCGGTAGTATCTCGTTGGTGACGTTTCGGGTACTGGCCCCTGATGCGTTTATCGGCTCACGCCCTGACTCACCACTCATTGATGGCCCATCATTCTTGCACGGAGCCGGATTCTTTGATATTCGACTCGATCCCAGGTTTCGCGAGAATCTGACAACAGTGCGGGCGCTGGTTACCGGTGAATACGACTTTCCCCCTGGGCAGCAGTGGGTTGGACGACCGGCGTACCTCTTCCCGTGGATCAATATGGTCTTGTGGGGGATGGGGCCGTTCCTTGGTCTGGCTGCCTGGGGCGGTTGGTTACTCTTTGCCGGTCGGTACGTTCGGCGTGGCTGGCAGTGGACAGTGCATCCTGCACCGTTGATCGGACGTTCGTGGCATCCGGCATGGGTGTTGTGGTGTTGGGTGGCTTTCTACTTCGGGTGGCAAGGTAATCAGTTCGCGATCACGATGCGGTATTTGCTGCCAATCTACGGTGCACTCATAATCCTGGCCGCCTGGATGCTGGTCGTGTTGGTGCGCTGGGCGCGGTGGCGACTATGTACACCGCCGCATACCAGGATCGCCAACCGGCTACAGCGCATTGGCCTGATAGCGACACGTATCCTGTTCTGGTCGGCCAGGTATGCGTTCCCTGTAGTATTGGTAGCGACGGCACTATGGGCATATGCCTTCTCGCGTATCTATACCGTTCCTCATTCTCGGGTACAGGCAGCACGCTGGCTAGCCGAGCACGCGCCTGCCGGTAGCTCGGTCATGTATGAGCGCTGGGATGATCCGTTGCCGTTGCAGGCAACGAGAACCGCAGCCTGGAACGTTACCTTCTTCGGTATTGAGTCATCACCGTATGCCGAGGATGAACCGGTTAAATACTTTGGTCGTGGGGATGAACCTGGGCTGCTCGATCAGCTCGATCAGGCTGATTACATTACGCTGACCAGCAATCGGGTCTACGACAGCACCTCACGGCTGCGTATGCGTTATCCGGCGTTAATGCGCTACTATCATTATCTTTTCAACGGTGAACTCGGTTTTGAGTTAGTCGCGGAGATTACCTCATATCCAACGATACTCGGCATTCGCATCCCTGATTGGATGGCGGAAGAGGCGTTTAGCGTCTATGACCATCCGCGTGTGTTGATCTTCCGTAAGACACCGCTGTATAGTCGCGAACGGGCTGAGCGACTGATTACCGAGCATGTGGAATGGGGGGAAGTGTACAAATCGCCGTTGTTGATTGCCGACCGGAATCTAACCGCACTGCGCCTAACCGAGAGCATCTGGCCGCGTTATACGAAGAGTGGAGACTGGTGGTCATGGCTGGGAACAGCGCCGTTTACCGCACTATGGTGGATGTTCTGGCTCGAAACACTGGCCCTAGCCGTCTTTGCGGTGATTGGGCCACGGTTGCGCCACCTTCCCGATAGTGGTTTCAGTCTGGCAAAAATCCTGGGATTATTGCTGGTAGCGTATCTGGCGTGGCTAGGGGGTAGCTTGCGTCTGGTACCGTTTAGTCCAACAACCCTCTGGTCAATTGGGCTGATCATACTGGCGCTCGGCGGGGTATCCGGCTGGTGCGAACGAGCGATTCTGCGCCGCATCTGGCAAGAACGCTGGCCGGTTCTGTTCACAGCAGAAATTATCTTTTTGGGCTTTTTGCTGCTCGGTATCACGTTACGCTGGTTGAATCCAGATCTCTGGCATCCGGCACGTGGCGGCGAGAAACCAATGGATTTTGCCTATCTGAATGCGGTCTTACGCAGTGCAGCTTTCCCTCCACTCGATCCGTGGCATGCTGGAGGCTACATCAATTACTACTATTTCGGATTTGTGCTGGTTGGCGCGCTCATTCACCTCAGCGGGATTGCACCGGCGGTCGGATACAATCTGGGGGTTGCGACCATCTTTGCACTGACCGCGTTAGGGGCCTTTGGTCTCGTGTACAACCTGGTCGCGACGCAAGCCCTGCCATCTCGACGGACCAATGTAGCCTTGATTGCCGGTGTCAGTGCACCGGTATTGATGTTGCTGATCGGGAACCTGGCTCAGGTTGGCTGGTTCTTAAATGGCTACGCAGCCGAGCAGATGGGTAAGGGCCGCTACGAGTGGGCGTTCTGGGATGCCACCCGGATTGTGCCAGGAACGATTAACGAATTCCCCTTTTTCACCTTCTTGTTTGCCGATCTCCATGCCCATATGCTCGTGATGCCGCTCAGTCTCGCTTCATTAGGTTTGGCACTGGCGTGGATGCGGCAGGGAACGGTACGCCACTGGTGGATTATCGGCTGGTTGGGACTGGTCGCAGGCGCCATTCGGGCAACCAATACGTGGGATTATCCCACCTTTGTCGGCTTAGCCGGAATTATGCTGGCCCTGGCAAGTGGACGGCATTGGCGACGAGCAGGATGGGGCTGGCCTGCAACAGGGCTGGCTGCAATCGTCGTCGGTGTTGCACCGGCACTGATCGGTAATCTGCTCTTTGCGCCATTCATTGCCAACTTCGTTACCGAGTCGAGCGGGATTGCATTCTGGCAAGGGCCTGGCTTCTCTCTGCTCGAGGCCATTATCAACGCCGAACGCACGACTGCCGGTCAACTGTTTACCATTGGCGGTCACTGGGTAGTTCTCTGGCTCTTGGGAATCGGATTGTGGGCGTGGCGTCGGCGTGAAACACTCTTGATAGTGATCGGGCCACTGGCATTCTGGGTATTAGCGCTCATATTCGACTTGGTGGCAGTGCTGCCGCTCCTGGTTATGCTGGTGATAACTGCCTGGGTCCTGTGGCGCATCCGAAATCAGGCTATCAGATTTGTGGTACCGGTACTCTGGACGTTGGCAGGGATCGGCTTGTGGGCGATGGTTGAGGTGGTGGTCGTGCGCGGTGATGTTGGTCGCATGAACACCGTCTTCAAATTCGGCATCCACTCGTGGATGTTGCTGGCGCTGGCTGCGGCTGCCACAATACCGTGGGGATGGGCAGCGACCCGGCTCTTGGCACCACACTGGTGCTGGCTGTTACGAGCAATCGGTGGGTTGGTTCTGGCTGCCGGTCTGGTATACCCGTTGACCGCAATACCGGCAAGAATTGCCGATCGCTGGAATCCGGACGCGCCACGCACCCTGGATGGCGCAGCGTTTCTGAGCAGCATCAACGCAGTGCAACATGGCCCTGCGTATTCGCTCGATGAAGATGCCGCCGTCATTGACTGGTTACGGCGCAATGCGCACGGCACACCGATCATCCTCGAAGCTCACCAACCGTCGTACCAGTGGGCAGGACGTATCGCTACCTTCACCGGCCTGCCTACACTGCTCGGTTGGGAATGGCATCAGATTCAGCAGCGAAGTGCAGTGAATGCAACACCGGTGATCAATTATCGCCAACAGATCATTGCCACTATCTACAATACACCTGATCCAGACATTGCACTGGCAGCATTAGGACGTTATGGCGTTGAATACGTTTATGTTGGTGGTGTTGAGCGACAGCTTTACAGCGCAGAGGGATTAGCAAAGTTTCAAACACTGGTCGAGCGTGGTGCGCTCGAGCGCGTCTTTCGGGCAGGCCAGAGCGTCTTGTACCGAGTACTCACACCTGGTCAACCCCAGATGCTCACCAACGATCTCCCGATCAGACCGCCGACCGTGCACACAACGCCAGCCCTGGAATTGATGCAACCCGTTCAACAACTTCCCGCAGTTGGTCGCTTGGGATGGAATACCGTGCTAAGCGAGCAGCAGTGGCTGGCAATTATTGCCTGGCTGGGGGTCTGGTATATCATTGCTGGCTTGGGTATCTTACCGGCATACGCCGCCCTGGGTCATCACGGCCTGGCATGGGCGCGTCCGATCGGGCTGATCATGCTCGGTTACGCCATTTGGCTACCGACCAGTCTTGGCGTATGGCAATACGACAACCTCAGTGTTGCAGGTGGGCTGGCAATCATTGGGTTGGTAAGTGTCGTGCTCTGGTGGCGTGGGGTACGGCCCGATTGGACATCCATGCGGGCGATTATGCCTGGTGAACTGATCTTCCTGGTCAGCTTTGCACTGATGGTTGGCATACGGTCGCTCAACCCCGATCTGTGGCATCCGATTTGGGG
>JAGHYT010000195.1:0-5760 GCA_017743535.1 Chloroflexus sp. | reverse complement strand
CCGCTCACCGAGCCAATCATTGCGCCGCTCGATGAGACTGCCATCTTAGCTCCAACCTGACGTGGCGATGACCCCATCGTTCGTACTACCGTCGCAATCGCCACCTGTTCACCGCGAGCTAACCAGCGATCTATCGCATCGAGAATATCGTGCATTGTCTTACCACTCCTTTGCTCTACCTCAATCGGCTACGCTTGACTGCACCGTAGGCTGACGCTGGCGACGTACATCGTACCACTGCCACAGCCAGACCCCGCCCACAATAGCGACTCCGATAATATCTGTTAGCAGACTGGGCCAGAAACAGAGAAATGTCCCGAAAGCAGCGATAATCCATTCCCACCACGTGGTTTTACGTACCAGGTAAAACATCGAAACTGCCGAGAAGGCGATGGTACCGAGCGTTGCTGAGAACCACGACATTGCCACTTTGCTCCACTCGACATCAACCAGAGGCTGCCCACTTGCTCCGATCATGAGGATCTCTGGTGTAAAGGCAAAGAGCAGTGGCATCACATAGAGTAATTTCGCAAATTTGAACGATGTCCATCCGGTTTTCCAGGGATCGGCGCCCGCGATCGCTGCGCCGGCATACGCAGCCACACATACTGGCGGAGTAATGTTGCTATCCTGGCTAAACCAGTAGACGATCATGTGAGCGGCCAGAATTGCCACACCCAGATCACTCAATGCGGGTACCGCGATCACGGCAGTAATCAGGTATGCTGCTGTTACCGGTACGCCCATACCTAGAATCAGCGAGGCAATTCCAATGAGTAGCACCGCTACAAACAAGTTGCCACCACTCAGGCTCACGATGATGTTGGCAAACCGCTGTCCAACGCCGGTGGCGTAAATTGTGCCAACAATTATGCCAATGACCCCTACCGTAGCACCAATGACCAGGGTATCACGCACACCTTTCTGAATTGCCTCATTAATGGTCTTCATCACCCGCACTGTGCTGCGCAGAAAAGCGTGAACGATTGTCCCACCCTGTGCTGCCGGATTTTTGAAATCGGCCTGATTTTCGGGTAAGAGATACATCAATGGGATACAAGAGAGGATTGACCAGAAGGCCGCATATCCCGGCGAAAAGCCACGGGCCAGCATAAAGATAACGACAAACAGCGGTAACGACAGATACCATTCGTTACGAATAATCTCCCAAGCCGTATGTTCAGTTTTGATCCCCTTGAGGCCAAATTTCTTGGCCTCAAAATGCACCATCGTTAAAACTGAAAGGAAATACAGAACTGCCGGGACAACCGAAATCGCGACAATCACCGAATAGGGAGTATTGGTCAATTCCGACATCAGGAACGCGCCAGCCCCCATCACCGGCGGCAGAAATGCACCACCAATCGAAGCCGACGGTTCGATTGCCCCCGCCACGTGCGGACGAAAGCCGGCCCGCTTCATCATTGGAATCGTGAAGGTACCGGTACTAACAGTATTGGCGATTGCACTGCCGGAGATCGAACCAAACAACGCCGACGACAGCACAGCCACCTTGGCTGGGCCACCGGTACTTTTGCCAGCTAATGCCAACGGCAGATCAATAAAAAAGCGACTGGCGCCAGCCTTGTTGAGAAACGCACCGAAAAAGATAAACAGAATAACGTAGCTCACCAGCACGTTGGCCATCACGCCGAACACACCTTCCTGATCAAGGAAGAGCACGGTGGCGACCCGCTGCCATGGTTGACCACGGTGTGCAAAGGTTTCAAGGACTGGAATGTCGTATAGAACGAAACCAAATCGCAGATAGAGAATAAAAAAGAGACCGATCAGCGTCATCGACCAGCCTAAGACCCGCCGGGCAATCTCCAGCGAGATGATCAGACCAATCACACTGACGGTAAAATCTGTAGGGTTATAGGCGCCTGCTCGCCGTTGCAGAGACGGGTAATTGAGAATAAAGTAACCTACCACAATGACGGTGATAACAATTAAGGCAAGATCGAGAATCGTAGGCCCACCTCGCGGTACGATAATGACCCGCAACGGTGTCGGTAATCGTTCGGCCAGACTGTTTAGCCAGGGCTGCAATGGGTTCTTCTTCCCAACCGCCGGATAGAGCAACAACACCAGGATATAGGTCAACATCACATAGATACCACGCTGCCACTGCACCGGCGCCGGCAGCGTTCCAGCAGTGTAAATATAAAAACCGGCCATGCTGACTGCAATGAGAGCAACAATTGTGCCCCAAAAGCGTCCTAAGGTCCGGGTCGGTTTCTCTTCTTGCTCAAGGTATTTGCGCACCTTTTCCTGATCAATCTCGTCGCTGGTTAGCGTGATACCAGTGTTGTTCGATGGTTTCAGATCAGCCATAGATCCCTCTTCACCAGATGTTACTAGAGGAAGCACAGGGCCTCCTCTAGTACCGACTCAGCTTCCCCGTTGCCACCCAACGTGAACGACTACTTTAGATTATCAGGGATCTGCACACCCTGTTCAGTCCAGAATTTAACTGCACCGGGATGCAACTTATTGGCAATACCGGTGATGCCAACCTCGAGGCCCATCTCTTTGGCTGAAGGATGCGCTTCGCGCAGTCGATCCAGACCACCTTCAAGGTACACCGCCTTGAGTGCCTGATACACAATGTCTGCTGGTACATCAGCATTAGCAACCCAGAGAGCAGTATCCTGGAAGCTCATCACATCGTTCGGCACGTTATCATAGGCGCCACCGGTCAGCGCCCGCTGCGAATAGAATGGGTACTGTTGGAAGAAGCCAGCTTCCACACCGGGGGTATAGATATCGATCAGCTTAATCTTCGTCGCTGCAGCGGCTTCACGTACCGAAGCGTTCGGGAACCCGGCCAACACCCAGAATCCATCGAGTTGACCGTCGGCCATTGCAGCGGCTGCCTGCGAATAACCGAGGTACTCAACCCTGATCTTATCGAAGAGATCTAGCGCTTTGAAGTAACGCTCGGCACTGAGAGCCGCACCCGAGCCAGCATTGCCCAGCGCGATCCGCTTCCCAACCAGATCAGCAACTGAGTTAATGCCACTCGCTTCACTCACCACCAGATGTGCCACGCCACCGTAGAGGGGAGCAACCGGCATCACCTTATCGTACACTGTTGGATCTTCGGGTAACTGCCCCAATGCGCCTAGCGCTACGTCGCCTGAATAGACAATCCCAAACTGCCGGTCACCGGCATTGACCGAGCGCAGATTCTCGGCCGAACCACCAGTACCCTCAGCCGTAATGTCGACGCCGGGCACTTTCTCTTTGATAATCAAGGAAAGGACATCAGCATATACCTGGAACACACCACCAACCGGTCCACCACCAAATGCGTAACGGAGAGTCTGTGCAGGGGCGGGGGCAGGAGCCGATTGACCGTCCGCAGGGGCTGCTGTCGGAGCAGTTGTTGGCGTCGTGGTGCCACAGGCACTGACTAGCAGCATTGCTACTACCAGGAATAGCACACCGATACGCGAAACCACTTTGTTTCCTCCTTTACTTATGGCAACCGAGTAAACTGATTATAATAGATTAT
Source organism: Chloroflexus sp. (assembly GCA_017743535.1). Taxonomy (GTDB): domain Bacteria; phylum Chloroflexota; class Chloroflexia; order Chloroflexales; family Chloroflexaceae; genus Chloroflexus. The sequence continues at coordinate 2,240 of JAGHYT010000195.1, read as the reverse complement.
ACTTGATTTAGCTCGTGCTGAGAAGAAACTTTATCAACGAAACGAGGTGCCAGCTTGACGATTCTTAACCGTTGTGTTCCATTTCAGCGTGATGTTAACGGTATCACGATTGCCGGGGCGATTGGCGGTAGTGGGCAACCGTTGTTGTTACTCCACGGCTATCCGCAGACGCATGCTATGTGGCACGCTATAGCACCAAAGCTGACCGAGCAATTTACCGTTATTGCCGCCGATTTGCGTGGCTACGGTGACAGCGCAAAACCGGCGGACGATCCTGACCATACGCCTTACAGCAAGCGGGCAATGGCTGCCGATATGGTTAACTTGATGACGCAATTTGGCTTTACCCGCTTCTTTGTCGTCGGTCATGACCGTGGTGCGCGCGTGACCCACCGGATGTGCCTTGATTATCCAGATCGGGTGGTACGAGCGGCAGTGCTTGATATTGTGCCAACTCACTATATGTACCTGACAGCCGACCGCGAATTTGCTACAGCGTATTATCACTGGTTCTTTTTGATTCAACCGGCGCCGTTGCCGGAAACGTTGATCGGTGCCGATCCGGATTTTTGGTTGCGTAGTAAGCTAGCTCACTGGGGACGAACTCCGACCGCATTTACAGAAGAGGCAGTTGCCGAGTACCTGCGTTGTTTCCGCAATCCGGCGACTATTGCTGCTAGTTGTGCCGATTATCGTGCCGCAGCAACGATTGATCTGGAACACGACGAGGTTGATGTGCGCGCCAGACGGAAGGTAGATTGCCCGCTTCTGGTGTTATGGGGAGCACAGGGGTTTGTTGGTAGAAAGTACAACGTGTTAGAGGTCTGGCGGCAGTATGCGTCAGACGTGCAGGGCCATAGCGTGCCCGGTGGTCACTTTTTACCGGAAGAAGCGCCAGCCGAGACTCTGGCCGCATTGCAGGCGTTCTTAAGCTGACCTGGCTCTCAGGACGTCGGCGACGCCAGAATATCGAGAATCCGGTTGACCAGCGCCGTATCAACCTCGTCAAGGTCATGCGTTAACCGCTGACGGCGCCGCTCGCCATTCCAGATACGATGCACCGCCTTACGAATGTGCCATCCCTTCCGTTCGAGATCGTGGAGGGTCTGTTCGACGTCAGGTCGTTCGTGTTCATTACCACGGGCTATTGCGGCAATTGCCTGTAACAGTGGCTCGAACTGCTGAACGGCCTGCACCGTCGTCTCTTCGCTGTCTGCCAGGCTAATGAGACCAATTGCCGTCAGACGATCAATAACAGTCTGCTGTTCGGCGGGTGGCAAGGCGTTAAGTGCGAATTGCAGCGCTGCACCATCTTGTCGTTCAATCGCTGATCGTACTGTTGGTGGTAAACTAGCTAACAACTCCGGCGTTAGATCGGCAGCAATATCTTCAGCCGCGGCTCGATGCCGTTCGGCGAAATCGGTCAGGCCCAGATCGGCAAAAATCTCGGCAGCCCGCGCCAGATAGGGACGCGCCAGATCGGGGCGGCCCATCCGCCGCAATGCCCACCCATAATTCCCGGTCTGTGCAGCAGCACTGTAATACTCCCCAGCAGCCCAATAGAGCTTAACCGCCCGATTGAGCAGGTCAGTTGCCTGGGGTAAATCGGTTGCAATCAGTGCTTTACCGCGCGCAATCAACGCATCAGCTTCAGCCTTCAATTGAGCAGGATCGGTCATTGTTCGCCTCGAGTGATTGTCATACGCTGGCGCCGGAGCGGGCGTTGTGGGCCGAGTGAAGCCAGCTTCGCGCCGAGTTGCTCCAGACTTACCAGATTATGTACCGGTAGAAAATCATCAACAAATGGGAGGGCTGCTTGCATCCCCACCGTCAATGGTTCATAGCCGGGCGTTCCCAGCAGCGGGTTCAACCAGATCAGGCGGTGACACGAACGCTGCAAGCGATCCATCTCGCGGGCCAGCAATTCTGGATCGCCGCGATCCCAACCATCGCTGATCAGCAATACAACCGGACTCCGCCCAAGTACCCGTCGCCCCCAGCGAAAGTTAAACTCTTTAATTGCCTCGCCGATGCGCGTACCGCCACTCCAGTCAACGACGTGCTTACTCACGGCATCGATGGCGTCGTCAATATCTTTGTGTCGCAACTGACGGGTAATGCGGGTAAGACGGGTACCAAAGACAAATGTTTCGACATTACCCAGACCGGCTGAGATGGCGTGGGCAAACTGGAGCAAAATCCGTGAGTAACGCTCCATACTCCCGGAAATATCACAAATC
>JAGHYT010000194.1:0-5770 GCA_017743535.1 Chloroflexus sp. | reverse complement strand
GTGACGGCAATCAGCGTTCTACTGACCCAACCCACCTCGTCCCGCACGGTTCGTACATAATACCAGAGGGCGTTAGGAGTACGAGCCAGAATCTGCACCTGTTCGCCAGCGTTAATGCCACCAATCACGTTGTTCACGCCAGTGTAGGGAAGCTTCCGCACATTACCACCGTTGATCACTGCTACCCGTTGTCCGGTTGGCAGCGCTGGCGTAGGGGTGGCCGTCGGTGGCGGTGGTGTCGGAGTTGCCTGGGCAATGACTGCTGTTGGCGTTGCGGTTGCCGACAGCGTCGGCGAAGGAGAGGGCGTTGGCTCAATACCGTAAAACGCAGCGGCAAAGGTTGGCAATACTTCCAGTTCAGCTTCGGCGCTGAGGCTACCGTCGGGAGTCGTGACAACAACGGTATACTTTCGGCCTTCTGGCGTTGGATCGCCATCAGGAAGTTTTGCTTCACGGAAATCACCACGATCACGACGAATTTGGATTCTCCTTGCTGGATCGAACCAGCGCAGCGGTTGACCATCGGCGCGTAGTTCAACCTGCAATTCGGTGTTATCGGGTAGGCCGGTGCTGCGTACACGCACACTTAAGGTTAGTGGGTTGGCGCGGACAATGGTTGCATCTTCAATGGTGAGCGTAACCGGTATGGGTGATGGGGTCGGTGTGGGTGGTGGTGCAGCAGTCTGATCATTACTCAGACTCAATACTAGAATGCCGATCCCCATACAGAACAAAATTGGGATCAGGATGAAGAGCAGCTTCGCTGCCAGAGAGAGATTGCGCAACCGATCCTGCCAGCTTTGCGGTTCCTCGAGCGGGATGGCTGTATAGTCGATTGTTGTTGGCGGAATTTCCGGTACAGGAGGAGGCGCCTGTGATGCACGCCGCCGCCGCACAATCAGCACAACCAGCAGAATAATGACGATACCGAGAACGATCAACCCAATCGCGAGTGGTGTTGGTATCTGGTTAAGCGTTGTTTGCATGAGCAACCTCGATTACAAGCGCTTCAAACGCTTATAATATGCGAATCTCGCTCTATCTGCAACTGAGGGAGTCTTTGCTTGGGATTGTTCAACGTTTTCACCCGATCTAGCAGAGGTGAAGGGGGAGGGGAGGGCAAAGAGAGGAGAAACGTGCGCAAGAGAGGCGGGTTTCCGTTTCGATGGTGTTCTGCCCAACCTCTTGTTGGCTTGCCGATCATGCTTGTTAGCGTATTGTCGAGACGGGTTCACCCCCGCTTGCGGGGGAAGGGGAAGGGAAGAGGAATGTTGGCTGATGTACCAAGCAATGGATTTCTGCACCTCGCACGATGCGGGCTGGAGGCCCGCGCACCCAGGTGACCACGCCGGTCGGGAGGCATTGGCAGCGGGCACGGGATAGGCGCGAGTGGCCTCCGCGGCACTGACCGGTCATCGAATGTGACCAAAAGCTGCGGGCTGGAGGCCCGCGCACCCAGGTGACCACGCTGGTCGAGAGGCATTGGCAGCGGGCACGGAATATTCGCGAGTGCCCTCCGCGGCACTGCCCGGTCATCGAATGTGACCAGAAGCTGAGAACGCTGAAAACTCCTACCCCCAGCAAGCGATGTCGGTTAGGGATCGTCGTAGATACCTGCTATTCTTCTTCCTCTTGTCGTTCGGCTAATTTGCGATCGAGCATCAGCAGGCCGACACCGTCGTTCCCAATCAGTTTAAGGTGTTGAATGATCTCATCGGCGTTCTTCTCTTCTTCGACCTGCTCATCGATGAACCATTTCAGCATACTCATCGTCGCGTAGTCATTCTCTTGCACGGCTAAGGCATAGATGGAATGGATCGAAGCCGTCACCCGTTGTTCATGGGCCAGGGCGTGCTCGAAGGCATCGAGCGGGGAGGCATATTCGTTCCGCGGTTCTTCAATGGCGCCGAGTGTGACCCGTCCTCTGCGGTCATTGACATAATCGAAGAAGCGCATTGCATGCTCGCGCTCCTCTTCACTCTGAACGCGGAACCAATGTGCGAAACCGGTCAGGGAGAGCGATTCAAAGTAGGCCGCCATTGCCAGGTAGGTATACGAGGCGGCATATTCGTAGGTGATCTGGCGGTTCAGAGCCTGTTGAATCTTTTCACTGAGCATTGGGCGTCTCCTTTTCGCAACTAATACCGGTAATCGTATGATACCCTATTTCTGCGGTGTGTGTCTAAAAAATGCATCTCTTGCCCGAGAAGGGGCGCACGTCTAACAATCTCTGACTCGGGATGAGCGAGTGGAACCGATTGTAGCGACATCAGCACACGGGTTAGGGGTCCCATCCATCGCCAATTGTGCAGCTATTGATAAAACTTTTTCTTGACAAGCTGACACGTGCCGCGTATAGTGCGAAAGCAGAAAAGAATGTTGGCATAATTTGGGTGTCGTTCAACCACGGGAATAATCACGATGGGTGACAAAGTTGTAATTGTGGAGTCGCCGGCAAAAGCACGGACGATTCAAAAATATCTGGGCAAAGGGTACAAGGTCGCTTCTAGTATGGGGCATGTGCGTGATTTGCCCAAAAGCGGTCTTGCTATCGATATTGAGCACGATTTCACGCCTTCATACGAGATCGTAAAACCGAAGGTGGTCAGCGAGTTGAGTCAGGTTGTGCGTAATGCCGATGCGGTGTATCTGGCTACCGATCCTGATCGTGAAGGCGAGGCGATAGCCTGGCATATTACGCAGGCAGTAAAACTCCCGAAAAAAACTCCGGTGTATCGGGTTGTTTTTCAAGAAATTACCCGCAATGCAGTGCAACAGGCGTTACAACAACCGCGCCAGATCAATCAGAACCTGGTTGAGGCACAGCAGGCGCGTCGTGTCCTTGATCGGCTGGTCGGCTATCAGTTAAGTCCGCTACTGTGGGATAAAGTCAAGCGTGGACTGAGCGCCGGTCGTGTGCAATCGGTAGCAGTGCGGCTGATTGTCGAGCGGGAGCGCGAGATTGAGAATTTCCAACCCCAAGAGTACTGGACGATTGAGGCCGATCTGCTCAAAGAGGGCGGGCTTGCGCCGCGTGATCTCTTCCGGGCGGTCCTGATTGAGCGTGGTGGGAAGAAGCTGGAGAAGTTCTCTATTGAGCGTCGCGAGCAAGCTGAAGAGATTGTCACCGAACTTCAAGGCGCAACCTATACCGTTGCTCGTGTCACACGTCGCGATAAGCGGCGTAGTCCACCACCTCCTTTTACCACCAGTACTCTGCAACAGGAGGCGGCGCGTAAATTAGGGTTCAGCGCCAAGAAGACCATGATGCTGGCCCAGCGTCTGTACGAAGGGGTCGATATTGGTGGTGAGGACGGTATCGTTGGACTCATCACATATATGCGAACCGACAGTGTGCAGGTAGCCGCAGAAGCGCAGGCGGAGGCACGGGAAGTTATTGCCCGGCGCTTTGGGAACGAATATCTGCCTGATCAACCACCGGTGTACAAAACGAAGGCGAAAGGTGCGCAAGAGGCACACGAGGCGATTCGTCCGACCAGCAGTGCTCGTTTGCCAGAGCTGCTAAGTGAAAAGCTCGAACGTGATCTGTGGCGGCTTTACGATCTGATCTGGAAACGGTTTATTGCCTCGCAAATGGCGCCAGCGGTGTTCGATAGCACAACGGTTGATATTGCAGCATCACCGGTGATTGCCGGTGCACCGTCGTATCTCTTCCGTGCTACCGGATCGGTGCTCAAGTTTCCCGGCTTTCTCGCCGTTTATAACGTTAGTCTCGATGAAGGTGAAGAGGACGAGGACAGTGAACGTCGGTTGCCGCCTTTGGCCGAGGGTGAAACGCTGCAACTGGTTGAATTGTTGCCGCTTCAGCACTTCACCGAACCGCCGCCACGGTATACTGAGGCCAGTCTGGTGAAGGAATTGGAACGACTGGGGATTGGTCGTCCTAGTACGTATGCGACGATCCTCTCGACCATCCAGGAGCGTGAATACGTCGAGATGGTTGACAAGAAGCTGATTCCCACTACCCTGGGACGCATTGTTACCGACCTGCTGGTTGAGCACTTCGGGAATATCGTTGACTACGATTTTACCTCGGCGCTCGAGCAACAACTTGACGATATTGCTGAAGGTTCAAAGAAGTGGGTGCCGGTCTTGCGAGAATTCTATGGCCCATTCCGATCCACACTTGAGTTGGCTCAGCACCAGATGCGCAATGTCAAACGCGAAGAGATTGTGACCGATCTCGATTGCCCGAAGTGTGGTCAGGCAAAGCTGGTGATCCGTTTTGGGCGTAACGGTGAGTTTCTGGCCTGTTCCCGCTACAATCGCGATGGCGAAGGTGAATCGTGCGACTTTACCAGTAATTTTCACCGTGATGAGAATGGTCAGATTGTTATCGACAAGACCAGCGCCCCTGAAACCAGTGATGTGTTGTGTAATGTCTGCGGGCGACCAATGGTAGTGAAGAAGAGCCGCTTCGGCCCCTTCCTCGGTTGTTCGGGGTATCCTGAGTGCACCAATACACGTCGGATTGGTCGTGATGGGAAGCCGGTACCACTTCCCGAACCGACTGGCGTGATCTGCCCGAAGTGTGGTGAAGGAGAATTGTTGCGGCGGCGAGGTAAGTTTGGACGCCCCTTCTATGGCTGTGCGCGCTATCCAAAGTGTGACTACATTACTAATTCGCTCGATGAGGCTCAGGCGGGAGCACCATTGACAGAATCGGCTGAACCTAAAGAGGAATCGTCTGCACCGCCACCTTCACGTTCGACGAAGCGCTCGCGCAAGATTGCATGAAACGCATAGGGCAGCCTGCACGGCTGCCCCTCCGCTCCCCTCGACAGCCTACACTATATTCATCACTTCAATCCCGTTTTGCGCCATGTGGTGCAGGAAAAGGACATGGTGGAGATCGCCGTCGTGAGCGTAAATCCCTAGCTCGCGTGCTGTTGCCACCGGAGTATCAAAGGTGTCGACCGCATTGGCTGCCACGATCACCCGGCGTTTGAGGTTCAGAGCGTTCGCTTCCAAACGCAGGTGCATTGCGGCACTGTATACGCACAGATCAGTACAATCACCAACCAAAACGAAGGTGTCAATTTGCGGATGCTCAGACAGCCAAGCGCCAAAGCGTGTACCGAGGTGTGAGCTGAGTGAGTTCTTCTCAATGACGACCATCTGTTCGGCAAATGGTAATTCGGCCAGTTCACGGATGGTCTGGCTTTCGGCAGTACCGGCCAGACAATGCGGTGGATATGAGGCAAACTCAGGCGTGTTCGGATCGTGGGTGTCCTGCGTCAAAATGAATGCACGGACGCCGAGTTCGTAGGCGCGGTTGAAAAGCCGCACGACCGGTTCGACCAATGCGCCGACTCGTGGCCCTGCCAGTGGTCCTTCTTTGCAAAAGCCATTGATCATATCAATCGAGCAGAGCGCGACTCGTTCGGGGGTCTTATCAACAATGGTTGCCAGATCAACGTGCGGTAGATTGTGGTACCACTCTTCGAGGTAAGTGAGGAACGAGGCGCTGCGCGTTGCTAGGTCTTTGATCGCGGTCATGACCTTCCTCCTGTGTTTAGTGTAAAACTGACACTATTTTACCATAGTTTTACCTGCCAGTCAAGGGTATTGAGTTGGTTTTTAGCGACGAAAAACAACAGACAGAAGATTTTGACTATGCCTGTTCATTAGATTCGGTACGCTTCCGAACGATCCCCATCCCGTAATCTGCGACCAGGTTCGGGCAGCGATGGGTATTCCATAAGTCTTTGTGGGGGGATGCCACCGTCGCGTCCTGGTAGTGCCTACC
>JAGHYT010000031.1:0-36014 GCA_017743535.1 Chloroflexus sp. | reverse complement strand
GGCATCCAACAGTACAGTAACCGGTTGGAATCACCACAGAGAGCACAGAGAGCACGGAGAAGCGCTTTGGTCGTTGAGAAAGGTAGAGAAACTCATTTCGACACAGAGGTGACTAACGACGAGGAAGAGCAACCGTGAACGCACTCCCCTCGCCGGGGGTACTGCGTAGAGCAATTTGCCCGCCATGTGATTCGACGATATGGCGCACGATTGCCAGGCCAAGCCCACTGCCGGGATGCCCCCGCGCCAACGAGTGATCAACCTGATAGAAGGGAAGAAATATCTTTTCGTGCTCGCTGGGTGCAATCCCGATCCCGGTATCTTCGACCCGAATAATCAGGCGCGTTGGTTCATCACGGACGATCAAGCGTACTCGTCCACCTGGTTCAGTGTATTGGAAAGCATTTTCGAGCAAATTACGGATCAGATGCTCGAAAGCGGAGCGATCAACTTCAATCGGTCGCATCTCCGAGAAGATGGCCTCAAACTGCAACTGAGCCTGAGCAGCACGTTCGCGGGCAGCAGCAACCAGTGGACGCAGGATGTCGAGTGGTTGGAGTTGAACAAAATGAAGAGAACGGTTCCGTATCTCTTGAAAATAGAGCAGATTGTTCAACTGGCGCGCCAATACTTCGCTGCTACGCCGCATAACCCGTATCGCTTCTTCTTGTTGCGGGCTTAGTGGGCCAAGCATACCACGCTCGAAGAGTTCGAGATAGCCAAGCAGCGAAGTCAGCGGCGTGCGTAATTCGTGCGAGAGGGTAGCCAGGAACTGATCCTTCATCCGGTCGAGGTCTTGTAGTTGGGCGTTGGCTTGTGTCAGTTCGCGAACCCGTGCTTCGAGCCGTTCGACCAACTTTTGATTGTATGAACGGAGTAACTCCGTCTCCATGACCTCGGGCAGACGTTCACGTCGACCCTCAATGAACTCGGCGATCTGGGCTGGAAGCGCACGCGCATCAATTGGTTTACTCAGATACCCATCACACCCGGCGACTAATGCTCGTTCACGTGCTCCTGGCGAAGCATCGGCGGTCAGGGCAATAATTGGCACATCGCGCATATGAGGCAGTGAACGTAAACGGGTAGTAGTCTCGTAGCCATCGAGGCCGGGGATACCAAGATCAACTAATACCAGCGCCGGATGACTGGTGCGAGCCAGTGCTAATCCACCTGGACCATCTTCGGCGATCATTACCTGATAACCGCGCGCACTCAGCACGCGCTGTACTAGGCGCTGATTATCGGGGTTATCTTCGATATACAGGATTTGTGGCAACTGGTTCATGATGCACTAACGTTGGTATCAACCTGGGCTGCCAGCAAGACGGGTTGCGCTATCGGTATAGTAAAGGTAAAGGTTGAGCCGATACCGGGTGTACTATCGACCCAGATACGCCCACCCTGGGCCAAGACTAATTTACGGGTAATTGCCAGACCAAGGCCGGTTCCACCAAGACGCGACCGCCGACCGTGAATTTGAACAAATTCGCTAAAGATCTCGTGTTGTCGCTCAAGAGGGATACCGATACCGGTATCCGAAACACTCACCGCCACAAAGCGACCAACCTTACCCTCTTCATTAACCTCATCATACACCTGGGCGCTTACGGTAATAGTACCACGTTCAGTGAACTTGATTGCATTTGAGAGCAGATTAAAGAGAATCTGGCGCAATCGGTCACTATCGGCAGCGATTTCTGGCAAAGTTGCCGGAACAGCATTCCGTAGCAATACAGGTCGGTTACGCAAGAGGGTTTGTACTGTGTCACAGACTTCACTGACAATGTGATACAGATCAACACTGCCAATATCAAGATTGAGATGACCGGCTTCAATACGGGCAAGATCGAGCAACTCATTAATCAGATGGAGCAAGAAGCGACCATTGCGATTAATACTTTGGATGTCTTCGCGTTGCGTTGGGGACAGAGATTGCTCGGTATCATCCAGCAAAACGGTTGAGAAACCGATAATCGCGTTTAGCGGTGTTCGCAGTTCGTGGCTAATGCTGGCAAGAAAATCGCTCTTCCGACGGTCGGCAAGTTGTGCCCGTTCGAGCGCCGCTCGTAGCTCTTCAGTGCGACGCGCAACTTGTTGTTCAAGGTCATTGTAGAGTTGAACATTCTCAATCGTCAACCCGACCATACTGGCAAAGGTGAGCAACTGAGCTGCATCGCGTGCCTGAACAGAACGCTGCTTATACTTGTAGTCAGCAGAGATAATCCCGATCACAGCGTCATTTCGGCCAAAGATTGGCACCTGCACATACGACTGACTAGCCGCGACCGCTTGCTTGGCTTTACTCACGAGAGGATTCTGTTCGGGATTATCGACAATGATGGCTTTCCGGCTCCGAATAACATCGGCTTCAACGCTTTTCCCATTAATACGCAACGGATGTGCATTCGCCACCGCCAGAAACTGTTGGGTCTCCGCTTCATTCCCAGGCCCAAACGATGCGCTGACTGCACGCAAAACATCACCATCAACCAGGTAGAGAACTGATCGATCAAAGCCAAATCGCTCGCAGACGAGTTTGGGAATCGTGTCGAGCAAAACAGGCCACGAAAGAATACTTTTTAGTTCATTCGAGACAGCATTGAGGGTTGCCAGTTGACGGGCATTCTCTTCCAGTTCGGCGATCTTACTTTGCAGCGTATCAGTCATGTGATTGAAAGCTGCAACGAGTTGACCAATTTCATCGATGCCGGCGGCGGGTAAGCGTTGCGAAAGATCGCCACTGGCAACCGCCTGCACGCCTTCCCGAATCACACTGATCCGATTCGTGAACGATAGCGAGAGTAAGAGACCTAGCAGACTGATAACAACGATGATAACTAACAAGACTGACACCAACTGATTCCACAACTGGCTCTGGCTCTCGCTCAGACGCTGACCGGTAGCGATGGCCGGGGCATCGATCTCGTCGGCAGGAATAACCAACGCGATACTCCAACCAGCCGTCGTGATCGGGGCATACGCGACGTAGCTTAGCTGATCACCCTCGCGAATGAGTTGTACACCCGACTGCCGGGCCACCATTTGTTCGGCCACTGCCCGTAGATCAGCATTGGCTGAATTCAGCAGATTTTCGGTACGGTAAGGCTGATCCCAACGCCCGTTGGCCTGCATATTTGGCCGTACTACCACATCGCCGCCCTCATTAATGAGCAGCGCATAGCCGCTTGAACCCACATCGACTGTTAACAGGTCTTGCTGGATAGTCTCTAATAAGAGGTCAAAGGCGACCACCCCAATAAATTTCCCCTGTATATCGTAGATTGGTCGGGCACAGGTTGTCGCTAGTAAGCCGGTATTTGCATCGACATACGGTTCAGTCCATACGGTTGTACCGGCTTTGCGGGCCTTGACGTACCAGGGACGTACTCGCGGATCAAACGAATCGAGTGTCAGTAACTGGTCGACAACGGCTTCATTATCAAATGCGATGACGCCGCCGGATTCTAAGGCAATATAGCCAATGTTCACCAGCGGGTTATGTGCGACCATCTCCCGCAAGAGGGGAATAATGCGACGCGCATACGCCACTTCCGCCGCGTATGCCTTCAAGAGTGCTTCATTAGGTCGTGGTGCGATCCACACACGCTCGTTGCTGAAAGCGACAACCGGTGCATTGTACTGTTGCAGGGCATATCCGGCCACTGTTTCGACCTGTTGTTGCACTCCCACTAAGGCAGCATCGTAGAACTGAGCTTTATCGGCAGCACGTTGGCGTAGACTGGCAGTAGCCTGTTGCCGCAGCGCATTCGCCCCTTCCTGAACCGTTGTTTCGCGAGCAATAGCTAAACTGCTCAGTCCAAGCCATCCAACGACGATCAACGGTGGTAGGGCTAGACCGAGCAGTAGGAGTAAGATTTTGAGCTGAATGCTTGAGCGAATTGCGTTCATAGACGCCGGTAGATATATCAGCAGCTTACGGCACAGCCGTTTGTTAATGAAATCTTTATGTATGGTAGCAGAAGTCGCCGTAGATCGCAATCAACACCAGATGACGGATGGCTTACAGAGGTGTCATCGTTGCGATGTCATCATTTCGTCACCTGCTGCTCTCGGTTTTACGACGCACTATCGTTAGAATTGCTGACAGAGAAGCGAATTATTGGCCGAGGTGTGCAATGACTTACCGGTTTCGTCTTATCACGTGTCTCAGCATCCTCTTGACACTCATCATGCCATTCACGTCAGCATCGGCGAATGTGAAGCGCACCGCTGATGGTCGCCCTGACGAACAGCTTTTTGTGAACGAGCAGGTTATCACCGAAGGAGCATTCCCACTCCTGACTGCTGCCAACGGTTTCCTGACGCCACCGACTCCAGCACCACGTCCATTTACGCACATGCTTTTGCGCTGGTCGGTTGTGGCCGATCGTGATCCACTCCTATCGCTGCGGGTCAGTCGTGATGGAATTGCCTGGAGTGAGTGGGTCGTTATCCATGAAGATAAGGAGCTGTGGCAGCCGACGGATGGCCCCGATCTGCACTGGAGTGATGTGATCTTTGTCGGACCTGATCAGCACTGGTATCAGGTACGGGTCGAGTTGCCTGGCGACACAACCGGATTTCGCTCGCTCCAGGTCAGCACCGTTGATAGTCGGTTTGGTCCGGCTGCACCGATGGCAACCCTCTCAGGAACTCCGGCAGCCATTGCCCGACCGCCGGTAGTCAGTCGTACAGCCTGGGGCAATCCGCATGGTCAACAAAGCCCACTGGCGCCACCGGCCTATTATCCGGTGCGTCACCTCGTGATCCATCATACGGCTGACGCCAATACGCTGGCCGAAGGGCAAACCTGGGCTGACCGGGTACGCGCTATCTGGTCATTCCACACTTATTCACGGGGATGGGGTGATATTGGCTATAACTATCTGATCGATCCGAACGGTGTCATTTATGAAGGGCGGGCCGGTGGTGATGATGCAGTTGGTTTTCACGATACTGCCAATTACGGTTCGATGGGAGTGGCACTGATTGGCACCTACAGTAGTGCTGTACCCACCACGGCTGCACTCGATTCGTTGGTTGCGTTATTAGCATGGAAAGCCGATCAGAAGCGGATCGATCCACTTGGTCGTAGCTTCTACTACGGTTGTTCGATTTCACGCTTTTGTGCCCCGTTTAACCCCGGATCGGTCATCGACCATATCAGTGGTCATCGCCAAATAACGCCTGGCCATACGACATGTCCGGGTGATGCCCTCTTCAATCTGCTACCCAGCATTCGCCAGCGTGTGCAGGCCCGACTGGCAGGTGAGAGTCAACCCGATAACGGTGATCTGATCATTGAGGAACATGAGAGTGGATTTACGCGCAGCAATGCCAACTGGTATCTGGCTACCTGTGGATACGGTGGCACAGCCCTCTACACCTTTGCCACCGACAAACCGGCCGAAAGTACGAACGCGGCTACATGGCGTCCCAATCTCCCGGCTGCTGGCGTGTACCGTGTGTTAGTGTATGTTCCCAACAACTGCCCTGGCCTCAATCCGAGTCAACAGGCCCGTTACCGGATTACGACGGCTACCGGCATTGTCGAGCGCGTGGTGAATCAGGCAACGCAAGCCGGTTGGGTTGATCTTGGTACCTACAACTTTGCCCCCAACACCGCTAGTCTATCCCTATCGGATCTCACCGGCGAGCCGCTGAGCCAACGACGGGCGGTGCTCTTCGATGCAGTGCAATGGCAGGCATTGGATAGCAGCCGTCAGCGTCTGGAATTAGTGGCTGTCGAGTACGGTACAACGACACTGGCAGCAGGTGAGGTTTTACCGATCCGCTTTACAGTGCGGAATGTAGGCGCCGAACCGATTTACGGCCAAGACCCATTAGGTGGCAGTGTCTTCGATCTGAGTAGCAGCGAATTCGAGCGCGAGGGTTATGTTTACGATGAAGGTGAATGTTTTCTCGGCGCAACGGATCAGAACTATCCGACTTTTCCGAAAGAGGCAGGTCGTTTTCGGGTGATGCTGGGAATGCAGGGCCGAACGGTGCCCTGTGCCGGCGAAACCGGTGGCTATCCGTGGCGCTGGGGTATTAGTGGTCGGCTCGACCCTGGTCAGACCCAGACGATTGTCGGCTATGTGCGGTTCCGTCTGCCAGGGGTAGTAACGGTACGAGCGGGCGCTATTCACGAATACGTGGCGTATGTATCGCTCAACCAGGCCGAGCAGCAGATTACGATCACACCTGAACGGCAACCGCCGCAGGTAACCCGCTACAACGAGCTGCTTCAGCCATTGGCAATGGTTTACGAATTGGCGAACACCCCTGCACGGCTCCTATCACGAACGCAAAACCCGCTCTCGATACGCCGTGGTTCGCTTCTGGGGAGCTTTGTCTGGTACGGTGAACTGCGTGATTGGGGGGTTGATGGCCCGATAGTCAACCGTAACGACTACTTTTTGATTGAACAGGTTCGTACTTTTATCGCACCGGTAAGTGGCGAGTATACCTTCGAGCTACAGAGTGACGACGGCGCATGGCTGTGGGTAAACGATCAACTAGTCGTCGCGAATACTGGCGTGCATCCCCTACGGACAATCACCGGTACCATTACGCTATCGGCTGGTTTCCATAGGCTTGCAATCAAATATTTTGAACTCGACGGCAGTGCAGCAGTGGGGTACCGCGTAAAAGAACCGGGGGCAAGCGATTTTACGCTGGTCCGTGAGGGATTGGCCCAAGGTGAGACGGTCGGGCCACTGTTCCGCACACTACAAGGTCTGCGTCTGAGTGCATCAGATTTGGGCGGTGGTCATACTATCTTGCGCTATTCATGGGACGGTGAGACGTGGGTGAGCACAACCGAACCGGTTATCGAAGTTGGATCACTGATTGATGGCGAGTATCATTTGCGCTATCAGGCAATCGACAGTAACGGGAATGAGTCAGAGATCGTCGGGCTACGTTTTCGCGTGGATAGTCGTGTAACAGTGTACCGGGTGATGTTGCCGCTGGTTGAACGATAGCAGGGTTGTGCGGGTAGAGGTTCTAGCGCGAGCCTCTGGCCCGCGTTTTGCGCTGCGCGGAAGCGATCTGAGCTAGTTCCAACCTAGTCTCACGCTTTACCCTCTTCGTCCCGTGTGAGGCAGAAAGGTATACGGTGTACGATGTGAAGAGCACAGACCAGCAGCGGGCAAAGAAAGCCTCCTTTCACTCCCCTGAAGATGAGGAAGGGGTTACAGAATATTATCGTTCAACCTTGATCGCCGGTCAGCACTGACTCGACGACATTAAACGGCACATCAGACCGCACAACAACCTGCCCGATAGCTATTGGCAACACCCAGCGTACTTTGCCGGCCTGTACTTTCTTGTCGCGCCCAATGAGCGCCAGCACGGCATCGCGGTCGAGGTCTGTTGGTAAGGCGGTCGATAGTCCATACGCTGCAAGCAGCTTACGCTGACGTTCGACGAGCGCGGGTGGACACAAGCCGAGGGCAACAGCAATCCGGGCAGCAGCATCCATGCCAATCGCCACACATTCACCATGGAGCAGGCGATAGCCGAGCAATTGCTCGATTGCATGACCAATGGTATGACCGTAGTTGAGCGTTATTCGTTCGCCGCGTTCAAATTCATCACGTGAAACAACCTCAACTTTTACTGCGACTGCACGAGCGATGATCGCGGTGAGTTTCGTTGTCAATTCAATATTCTGCGCATCCCAGTATGCAGCATTGGTGGCGTGCCAGCCTTGGGTTATCGCAAGCTCTTCCAGGGCAACAAAGAGGTCGGCATCACGAATTACACCGTGCTTGATCACTTCAGCCCAGCCAGCGCGCAGTTCGCGCGGCGGTAGGGTTGCCAGCAAGTGGGTATCAGCTAATACCAGGCGTGGTTGGTGAAAAGCACCGATCAAATTTTTGCCCAGCGGATGGTTAATACCGGTCTTACCACCAACCGCAGCATCAACCATTGCCAGGAGAGTACTCGGCAATTGCACGAGTGCTACGCCACGTAAGATGGTGGCAGCCGCAAAACCGGCCAGATCACCAACCACTCCCCCACCTAGGGCCAACACTGCATCACGCCGCTCGATACCATTCTCGATCATCCAATCGTAAAGACGATGCAGTTCGTTAAACGATTTACTCTGTTCACCTGATGGGATGGTTGTGGTTTGGACACGAAAGCCGGCTGCACTGAGCATTCCTGCAATTTGTTCGGCTGTAGAAAGCAGATGTTCATCGGCAATCAGCCAGAGCGTTCCGCGCAATTCGAGGGCAGCCAGATGCCCGGCGAGCGTTGATAGCACACCAGCCCCAACGATAACGGGGTAAGAGGTTGTGCTGGTTGTTACGGTGAGCGTCGTTGTCATGATAAGCTTCGGTTATGGTTTACGACGGCGGTTAATAATTGTCATCAGCACAGCAGCTAGCAAGAGGGCCAGACCCAGGTACGTTAATGGGCCGGGCCATGGTTCAGGTTCCTGGAGCAGGGTACGCAACAGTATGAGCGATTCCACAAACTAGTACCCTTCACGAAAGCAATTGACCGGTAAGTAGCGCCGGCAAGGTACTGCCGGCCGGATAAACCGTTTCGCCAGCCGGCACCAGCAGGAGACCATTTGCCCCGCGCAGCGAGAGCAAGCGTGAGCTACTCTGACTGCCGGTAGTAATCGCTAACAGGCGACCTTCTCGATAACGCACGATAATCCGCTGATATTCAGGCCGGTCAGGTGAAGGGCGAACCGGTTCGTCCAGCGTTACATCGATCTGAGGTCGGAACGGTGTTGCATCACCCTGCAAAGCACGTAGCGCCGGACGAACAAAGACTTCAAACGAGACCAATGAGGAAACCGGATAACCCGGCAAACCGAAGACCAGCTTGTCGCCAATGGTAGCGAAGGTGGTTGGTTTACCTGGCTTAAAGGCAATCCTACCGAAATGCACCGTGCCAAGCTCGGCTAACAGCGGCTTGATCAGGTCGCGCGTCCCCATGCTCACGCCACCGCTCGTGATCAGAACATCAGCCTGATCAAGACCTTGCAAGATGGCCTGACGCTGGACATCAAGATCATCACGGGCGATACCGAGCGAAATGGGAATGCAGCCGGCCTCGCGGATAGCCGCCATCAGCGCATAACGATTGCTATCGCGCACAGCCCCACCAGGTCGCTCACTTCCCGGTTCGACCACTTCATCACCAGTAGCCAGGACCGCTACTCGTGGCTGGCGATACACTGAAATGCGAGTAATACCGAGTGTAGCCAGGAGTCCGATCTCGGCAGCGCCAAGCGTTGTGCCGGCGGCCAAGACCATCTGACCACGACGAACATCTTGACCGACCGCATGCACATAGTCACCGGGCTTCAATTCGCGCTGAATATAGAGCATGCCGTCGCGCTCTTCGGTTAGCTCAACCGGGATCATCGCATCGGCACCGTCTGGCAATGGCGCTCCGGTCATAATGCGCGTCGCCTCACCGGGGGCAAGAGTAACTGCTGCCCTACCACCTGCCGTCAATTCACCAACAACACGACGAGGAGAGAGGCCATCGGCAGCGCGCAGAGCATACCCATCCATCGCCGATTTTGGCACGTCGGGAATATCTTCAGGCGACGTAATATTACTAGCCAGGACACGGCCGAGAGCAGTCAACGCATCAATCTCTTCACTTCCCAACGGTTGAACATGAGCCATAATCGCTGCTGTTGCTTCAGCGATACTAACCATCGGGTATGGAGACTCGCGCAGCATATCAGTCATACATTATGCTCCTTTAGCAGAGTGTATGTTGCTGAGCGCACGCCAGACCTTTTCTGGGCGTAGCGGAATATCGATATGTCGCACCCCAAACGGTTGAAGTGCATCGATGACAGCATTTGCAATGGCTGGCGTTGAGCCGATGGTAGCCGCCTCTCCCACGCCCTTTACACCGAGTGGATTGAGCGGCGTAGGAGTTTCAGTCTTGTCAACTGTAAAAGGTGGAAAGAGATCAGCGCGTGGCAAGGCGTAATCCATCAACGTCCCACTGAGCAACTGACCATTAGCATCGTATACCACCTCTTCGAGGAGCGCCTGAGCGATTCCCTGAGCTAAGCCGCCGTGAATCTGACCGGTGACAATCAGTGGGCTTATTCGTGGCCCACAATCATCAACTGAGTAGTAAGCGCGAATGTATACCTGGCCGGTTTCGCTATCTACCTCGACCACGGCAATATGTGTGCCGAAGGGATAAATTAGGTCAGCAGGACGGAAATAGTCAACTGCTTCGAGGCCAGGATCGATGTCGGGAGGAAGTTTATTGCTGTACGCCCGCCGAGCAATCTCGGCCAGGGTCAGCGCTCGATCAGGCACACCACGCACCTGATAACGACCTTCATGCAGCTCTATATCGGCCACGTTCGCTTCAAGCATAGCAGCCGCAATCTGACGTACCTTCTCACGCACCTTCGTGGCGGCGCGCATCAGGGCCGCACCACCGACGGCAAGCGAACGTGACCCCATGGTACCGATGCCCATTGGGGTAATAGCTGTATCGCCATGCTTCACAACAATACGCTCGAAATCTGCCCCGATCTGATCGGCCACAATCTGGGCAAAAGTTGTTGCCGTACCCTGGCCGTGAGGTGAAATACCGGTTGTGACCGTGACGCTACCACTCGGCTCTACTTTAATCTGCGCACTTTCATAAGGGCCAAACCCACACATCTCGACATAACAGGCAATCCCGATACCGAGTAACATACGATCACCCGCAGCCCGACGCGCCGCCTGCTCGGTGCGGAGCTGCTCGTAATTGGCCAGAGTTAACGCCTTGCTCAACGCCTTATCATACTCACCACTATCGTAGGTGAGACCGGTTGGCGTCTTATACGGAAACGCATCAGGCGGGATAAAATTGCGTCGTCGTACCTCTGCCGGATCGAGGTTCAGCTCAGCAGCGACAAGATCCATCAGTCGTTCGATATAGTAGGCAGCTTCGGGCCGACCTGCGCCACGATAGGCGGCGACCGGCGTGGTATTGGTATAGACACAAATCGCCTCTAAATCGACAGCCGGAATCTTATACACGCCAACCGCCATCGCGGTGGTGAGATCGGGCAGACCGGGAGCAAGTGGGTACGCACCGAGATCGGCCACAATTTGCATGCGCAATGCAGTCACTTCGCCATCGGCGGTAATAGCAGCTTCAATATCGCAAACCTGACCGCGGCCATGGGTAGTAGCCTGAACATGCTCAAGCCGATGCTCAACCCAGCGCAGCGGGACATTGAGCTGACGGGCAAGGGCGGCGAGCAGAGCTTCTTCGGGATAGATACCGATCTTAACCCCAAAACCACCACCGACATCGGGAGCAATCACGCGCACCTGATTCTCGTTCAGCCCGACAACGTTGGCAACTTCACTACGCACTTGATGTGGCGTTTGGGTGCTCGTCCAAAGCGTGATACCTTCGCTGGCCGGATCAGGTGCAGCCACTACCGCACGTCCTTCCATAGGGAAGCCGAGCAGACGTTGGTTGACCATACGCTGGCGAATAATACGATAAGCGGAAGCGAACGCCGCTTCGACATCCCCCTTTTGGCGGCGGCGGCGATGGTCGATATTGTCAGGCAGACCATCGAAGATGACCGGTGCGTCAGGTGCGATAGCCGCCAATGGATCAATGACAGCAGGTAATGGTTCCCATTCGATAGGAAGCGAAAGTGCAGCATCGAGGGCTGCCTCTGGGGTACGGGCAACAATTGCAGCAACTGCTTCACCGACATGCCGAACCCGCTCAACGGCCAGGACATAGCGCGTGCGGCCCGTATAACGTTGAGCACCACTGCCGCCTTCACCAGAACTCGCGAGGGGAAGTGGCCGACAGAAATCGACCAGATCAGCGCCGGTATACACTGCAACCACGTCGGGATGAGCCAGTGCCGCAGCTTTGTCGATAGCAACGATCTGGGCATGAGCATAGGGACTGCGAGCTATTGCCACGTATAGCATGCCTGGTAGACGCAGATCGCTCACATACGTGCCCTGCCCTCGCACGAGACGCGGATCCTCGCGGCGCTTAATTTCGGCACCCATCAGGGCTGCATAAGCCATCGTTCGACTACCTTTCTTTTTTGTCAACCCTGTGTGATAACACTCGTACTATGAATATGATACCAGAATTCGTTGCGCCGTTCGTGAGTAGCTGAAACATCTGATCGGCAACGGTGGTGTTGTCGCTAGGCGTGCAATTGAAGAAATTGTAATTGCACGATAGCCGTGAACCGACTATGCTACATAAGGGAGATCTTTGTCAGACTAACTGATTTGACGTATCAACAGACGTTACCGTTTCCGAATGTAAGGACAACACCAGCATTATGGCGATACTTGAACCTTCAACCTCGGTGAACGACGCCAGTGCAGTGTCATCTGTCCCAGACAGCATACACGAACCAATCATTATCGAGGCGCGTAAGGGATGGTGGCATTTCAACTGGCGCGACTTATGGGACTATCGCGAGTTACTCTTCTTCCTGGTTTGGCGTGACATTAAGGTGCGCTACAAGCAAACACTGCTTGGTGCAAGTTGGGCGCTTATCCAACCGACGCTGCAACTGGTTGTCTTTACGATCATCTTTGGGCGATTAGCCGGAGTGAATACCAACGGTATTCCGTATCCGCTTTTCAATCTGGCCGGACTCTTACCGTGGCAGTTTTTTGCCAACACCGTCGCCCAGGCGGCCAACAGCCTAGTTGGGAGTGCCAGTATTGTCCGTAAAGTCTACTTTCCGCGGCTTGCCATCCCAACAGCCAGCGTGTTGGCCGGAACAGTAGATTTCGGCCTGTCGTTTTTGATCTTGCTAGCGTTGATGTTCTGGTATCAATGGGCACCCACGCCGGCAGTATTTCTCTTACCGCTATTTATGCTCCTAGGAATGATCACGGCGCTGGGTGTCGGCTTCTGGCTTTCGGCAATCAACGCCCGTTACCGTGATGTGCGCCATGCCACTCCATTCCTGATCCAGCTCTGGCTCTTCGCGACACCGGTGGTATATCCAAGTAACCTAATCGAAGGGCACTGGCAGATTGTTTATGCCCTTAACCCGATGGTCAGTGTTGTCGAAGGGTTTCGCTGGGCATTACTGGGCACCCAACCGCCCAGCCTTTTGATGTTCATTTCGGTCACAACGGCAATAGCCCTGTTTAGTTCTGGTTTGCTCTACTTTCAGGCGGTGGAACGTAAGTTTGCCGACATTATTTAGCCTATGCCATACGCAATTCGTGCCCGTGATTTAGCAAAACAGTACCGGATTGGAGCGATCAAGCAGCGCAGTCCAGGATATGCCACCTTGCGCGATGCAATTGTCGAGCGGTTTCGTGGTCAACCGTCGGCGGAGACAACCGAATTGTGGGCGCTCAATGGGGTTTCATTTGACATCCAGCAAGGGGAGGTCGTCGGAATTATCGGTCGTAATGGCGCCGGGAAGAGTACCCTGCTGAAGGTTCTCTCCCGAATTACCGAGCCGACTCGCGGACGGGCTGAACTGTACGGGCGAGTTGCCTCATTACTCGAAGTTGGTACCGGTTTTCATCCTGAACTGACCGGACGCGAAAACATTTATCTCAACGGTGCCATCCTTGGCATGCGTAAGCGCGAAATTGACCGTAATTTCGATGCCATTGTGCACTTTGCCGAGGTTGAGAAATTTATTGATACACCGGTGAAATTTTATTCGTCGGGCATGTATGTCCGTCTGGCTTTCGCTGTCGCTGCACACCTGGAACCAGAAATCTTGATCGTCGATGAGGTACTGGCTGTAGGCGACGCTCGCTTCCAGAAGAAATGCCTCAATAAGATGCAAGACGTTGGTCAACAGGGACGAACAGTACTGTTTGTTTCGCACAGTATGCAGTCGATTTTGCGAATGTGTCAGCGGGCAATTCTGCTACACCAGGGACAGGTGATTGCCGATGGCCCAGCTCAACAGGTGGTAGGGGTCTACCTAGGCAAGGGCGCGCATTCGATTGCAGAACGGGTTTGGCCGGATCGCGAAAAGGCGCCCGGTAAAGATGTTGCGCATCTGCGAGCAGTGCGGGTTCGCGATGTTGATGGGGATGTGTCCGATACGATTGATATTCGGACACCGGTAACGCTTGAAATGGAGTTCGTTGTCAGCAAAGGTGGTTATGTGTTAATGCCACATTTTCGACTTTACAACGAAGACAATGTGGCCGTTTTCACCACACTTGACCTCGATCCGGAATGGCGTGGACGCCCACGACCGCCCGGACGGTACACTGCACGGGTGACGATTCCCGGCAATTTTCTGGCTGAGGGTTCGTTGTACGTAGAAGCAGCGCTTACCACACTTGATCCGCCGATTGGGCAGTTTGCCGAGCGTGATGCAGTAGCGTTTCAAGTCATTGATAGCCTGGAAGGTGATACGGCCCGTGGTGATTGGGCTGGCAACCTTTCTGGCGTTGTCCGCCCCTTGCTGCCCTGGTCAACGGTCTATGAGCCGATTGGTTGATCGTCGCTTATCGCCGTATGCAGTACGAAGGTACGGCGTCGTATTGGCGCTACCGATACTGAGCTGGATCGGCGTGTTGACGTTATACCCTTTTGCGTTTACCCCGACCTGGCCGACGAACCCCTGGTTTCGGCTACTGACTGGTCTCAGCCACGGCACTGATCTGATGCAGAACGTGATTCTCTTCATACCGCTGGGGGTGACGTTACGTTGGTTCCTGGCAGGGTATGGGATACGTCAACGCGGTCAAATTGTTGGGTCAATGATACTAGCTGGTCTGCTGGCACTCGGCATTGAAATCGCTCAGCTAATCATCCCTGGTCGTACTGCTGCCATCCTCGATGTGATGGCGAATACGGCCGGTGCCGGGCTGGGTAGTCGGTGGCTGGCCCCTCTATTGATACCGATTGTTGACCAAATTGCGCGCCGGGTGGTGCATCTTATCCGACAAACACCAGCCACAGTGGTAGTCATTGGACTGACCATCTGGCTCGGTAGTGCCGGATGGCTATTGCAGCACTGGCAGCGAGCAACCTTGCCGACAAACTGGTCGGATCGCTACACGTTACACATCGGGGCGGCTGATGATGGACGGCGGTTTTGGCCGGGATATGTGAGCTTTGTTGCGCTGTATGATCAAGCATTTACTGAACGTGAGGCGCATAAGGTCAACACATTTCAAGAGGCAGTCGCCCTACAGCCGTTGCTAGCTTACGATCTCAATCAGTTCCCACCAATGCCGAATGGGCCATTTAGCCGACCGTTAGTAGCTCACGGGAAACCAGTTTTAACTCAGGAAGGCATGCGAGTAGGCTATGAGCGCTGGTTGATGAGCCGTGAGCCATTACGAGGAGTTGCTGCTGCAATTGCGCAGACCGGTGCTTTTACGCTAGTGGCACGAGTGGCAGTGGGAGAACCAAGCAGACATACGGAAGGCTTTATCGTCAACTATGGCCGCGGGATCGATGGTCACAATGTGAGTCTCATCCAGGCCGGTGCTGATCTCCTGGTACGCATGCGCTTACCGCTAACACGCGCCGCCAATGATCGCCCACCATTACGGTTCAGCGACGTTTTTACCAGCTCACAGCCACAGGTACTGATACTCAGTTACGATGGCGCCGTTGCCCGTTTATTCGTAGACGGACAGCAACACCGGCAACAATACACATTTGGCCCAGGCGAAGCACTGCTTAACCGCTGGCTACCAGTGGAAACACATCAGATCGGCGGCTGGAGTATTGCGCTAACATTTATGTTAAGTCTGCCATTTGGACTAATTGGAGTACCGTGGCAAGGGATACACCGACCGTTGTTGATAACGATCTTGGTCGGCGGGTGGGTCAGTCTAGCGGCATACGTGGTAACACCCTCGCTTGCCAGCAGTATCTTAATAGCCAACCTGATCAGTATTGTGATAAGCACTCTTCTGCTTTTCTGGCTCACTCAACCACTGACTAGAAAGAGGTAAGAATGAAGCTCTGGCTAAAGATGTTGTTAACCGGTACTATACTGTTTCTTTCCATGGGAGCAGTAGTCTCGGCGCAAACAACATTTGATTGGCGCAGTGATTGGGCAGTTGCCGATGGGTTCACGATTGTGGAGGATACAACAGGCTATCACTTTCCAAGTGCGATAGCATTCGTACCGGAACCCGGTCCTGATCCGAAGGATCCGCTCTATTTTGTGACCGAACTACGTGGAACGCTCAAGGTTGTCACCAATGATCGCAGCATCTTCACCTTTGCCGAAAACGTTTTTCAATTCAAACCGACAGAGGAGTTACCGTCGGGTCAGGGACAAGGTGGCATGGGAGGCATCTGTCTTGATCCAGCGCGTGGTTACATCTTTGTCACCTTCCTCTACACCGACGCAAATGGTCGGATGCGCAACAATATCGTGCGCTATCAATCGAAACCGGGCACGTTCAGCCTCCAACCAGAAGGCTTCATCGCGTTCACCGAGGTCTTCGCCGGTTACGAATCAGGACTAGCGCACCATATAGGCGCCTGTCAGGTCGTTGATGATCAGCTATTTGTCGGTATAGGAGAAGCCTGGCAACCGCATCTGGCGCGTGATATTGAGCAAATGGTTGGCAAAATCTACCGTATGAGCCTTGATGGCAAACCGCTTCCTGATAATCCCTTTTACATTGATGATGATGTCACGAAAGCACGCAATTATGTTTGGGCTAGCGGTTTCCGTAATCCCTACGCGATGCAAATCGTAAATGGGCGGGTCTTCGTCGGTGACAACGGTGTAGGTACCGATCGCTTCGTCGAAGTACAGCGTGGTGAGGATTACGGTTGGAATGGTCAAGAAAACAGTATTCACCTACGGGCAGCGTATGTCTGGGTACCAAGCCTGGCCCCAACAACGTTACAATATCTGCCACCCGACAACATGCTACTCGGTGCGGATAACGCCGGTAAGTTCTTTCTCGGTATGGCCGGATCGGTGCGACGTGGCAAAATGCCAGGTATCGTGCGAATTACTTATGATATGGAGCAGAGTCGGGTGATGGCGGTACCCGACTACTTCTTGCGCTTCCGCGGCAAACAAGAGCAGATGGTGGTTGCGGTGGCTATAGGTCCTGATGGGCTTTACTTTGCACCCTTGTACGCGAATCAGGCCGGTCAAACAGCGGTGTATAAGATCGTTCCCGACCCAACCAACAGCTATCCCTACCGTCCGCTGCAAGTTGAAGACCCCCGCCAGATAATTCGCGAACGAGGTTGTCTCGGCTGCCATCAGATTAGAGGTGATGGAGGTTTTGGTGGCGCTGCCGGCCCGCCACTCAGTCGCGAATTGTTGATCGCCAATGTCCAGGCTCGGCTGAACAATCAACAGTACCGCCAGCTTCTAGCCGAACTAGATAAACTCGAAGAAGAGCCATGGGTTTCTACCCGGTCGGCGCGGGCGGCAGTGCTGGAACTAGAAGGTGAAGCAGCAGTACGACAGTGGATTATCAACCAGATTGTTGAACCACGCTGGGACAACCGTGGATCGCAGATGCCGAACCTTGGGGTAACACCGGCTGAAGCAGCGATTATCGCTGACTATCTATTGGCACCTCCTGCTGATAGCGGATGGACCAACCGGATCAACACGGTATTACGTTCACGACTGGCCTGGCTTTCCTTTGGTGTTGGTCTGATTGGAGGGATTGCAGTGGCTGGGATAGGTGGGTGGCTCTGGAAACGTCGCGCTCGCGTATAATACCATCGGGAACAACGTTTCTCTTTACAACACGGAGATCATAGATCATGTTTCACGAATTGATGAATCGGATTCACGAGCGCACCGCAGTCATCGGCGTGATTGGGCTTGGCTACGTTGGCTTGCCCCTGGCAGAACGTACCGGTCGGGTTGGTTTTCGAGTCTTGGGATTTGATGTCAGCGCCGAGCGGGTCGCACAGGTCAACCGAGGTGAGAGCTACATTGGCGATGTCTCCAGCGCAGCGCTAGCGGCGTTGCGTCAGTCGGGGCGGATCGAAGCAACAACCGATGTCAAGCGGATGGGTGAGTGTGATATTCTGGTAATCTGCGTACCAACGCCACTGAACGCAACTCGCGAGCCGGATATGCGCTACGTTGAAGCGGCAAGCGAGCAGGTGGCCGCCAGTATCCGCTCCGGTCAACTAGTGGTTCTGGAGAGTACTACCTACCCAGGGACGACTCGCGAGCTAATCATGCCCCGTATCGAGCGTTCTGGACTGCGCGTCGGTGAGCAAATTTTCCTGGCCTTTTCACCAGAACGGATTGATCCCGGTCAGACGAGTAGTAAAGGATATAGTGTCGAAAATACCCCCAAAGTTGTGGGTGGCGTGACACCCGCCTGCACTGAATTAGCCAGTGCCTTCTACGGCT
Source organism: Chloroflexus sp. (assembly GCA_017743535.1). GTDB lineage: Bacteria > Chloroflexota > Chloroflexia > Chloroflexales > Chloroflexaceae > Chloroflexus. The sequence goes on along the minus strand of JAGHYT010000031.1, from coordinate 17,659 downwards.
ACATTACGACTCGTGTGGTGCCGGTAAGTTCACCCGATGTAGCCGAGTTGACAAAACTGTTCGAGAACATCTTTCGGGCCGTGAATATTGCGTTGGTCAATGAATTAGCACTGCTCTGTGATCGAATGGGGATCAACGTTTGGGAGGTCATCGACGCCGCAGCAACCAAACCCTACGGCTTTATGAAGTTTACTCCAGGCCCTGGCTTGGGTGGGCACTGCATTCCGATTGATCCTTTTTATCTGACCTGGAAAGCACGTGCGTATGATTTGACGACCCGATTTATCGAGCTGGCCGGTGAGATTAACAGCCAGATGCCCCGTCACGTTCACGATCTGGTCGTGCGGACACTCAACCGTGCCCGCAAACCGCTGAACGGCAGCACAATCCTGTTGTTAGGGATTGCGTACAAGCCCGATGTAAATGATTACCGCGAGTCTCCGGCTTTCAAAGTCTATGACCTGCTGACAGCCGATGGCGCGACGGTCATTCCCTGCGATCCCCATATCACAGAGTTCGAATTGCACGATGGTCGTCGGATGCAAACAATACCCCTGAGCGATGAGTTGCTGCAACAGTGCGATTGTGCAGTCATTATCACCAATCACAGCACTTTTGATTACGAACGAATTGCAACCCTGGCTCCGGCAGTGGTTGATACTCGCAATGCAACCCGCCACATTCAGGGTGAATTGCGAGCAAAGATTACAGTATTGTAGCCTGTATTCCGTATGACCAATCATCATAGATTCACCCAGGGTTGGCATAACAGATAACAAACGATGAGTGATGGGGAGGAGACTGTGCAGCGAGAGGTTCGGCTTAGTATTATCATTCCCTGCTATAATGCAGCGGCAACCCTGGGAGAGCAGTTGACAGCACTTGCGAACCAAACATGGGAGCGATCCTGGGAAGTTATTGTTGCCGATAACGGTTCTCGTGATGACTCACGACGAGTAGCAGCCAATTTCCTGGCACGTATGCCCAACCTGCGCCTCGTCGATGCCGGTGCTCGCCGAGGAAGTGCATTTGCCCGCAACGAGGGAGCTCGGCAGGCCCGTGGAACAGCACTGGCGTTCGTCGATGCGGATGATGTGGTTGCACCCGGATGGGTCGCCGCAATTGGTCAGGCTCTCGACCGGTATCCGTTTGTCGCTTCACGGTTCGATATTGAACGGCTCAACCAGCATTCATGGCTGAGCCGGACGCGACGCAATCCGCAGGCTGATAGTTTACAGCGCGTAAGTTATCCGCCGTACCTGCCCCACGCTGGTGGTTCAGGGTTGGCTATTGAACGCAAGCTACACGAGCAGATTGGTGGTTTCGATGAGACATTGCCGCGATTGGAGGATACCGATTACTGCTTCCGTGTTCAGTTGCAATGTCAGGTACCACTGACGTTCGTGCCTGAAGCGCTCGTGTACGTTCGTTATCGCGATACCCTGCGTGGGATGTTACGGCAGACTCGTGAACGGGCAATTGCCAACGTAGCGTTAGCCCGTCGTTACAGCCAACAACAGGGTGAGAGCAAACGTTCACTCTCGCCCTGGCTCTCATATGCACGGCGCTGGCTGCGTCAGTTGGGGCGCCTGACAAAGATACGGCAGCGTGAGCAGTTTGCCGAATGGTTACGAATGAATGCATGGCTGATCGGATTACTTCAGGGCAGTCTGCAATACCGTTGCCCACCGCTGGCCATTTAATCTTGCCGATCCACGTTGATAAAGAGGAAGCATTGACATCTCGATCACAAATGGACATATCACCCGGCATTTGGTCATTCCGACGCTTGCTGGCATCGATAGGACGACGGTTGTTCGGAACACTGGTACGAGTTGAGACGACAGAACCTCTGGTTGCCCTGACTTTTGACGATGGGCCACACCCTGTTTATACATCGCAGATTCTTGAACTATGTAACGTTGCTCAAGCCCGGGCAACCTTCTTCGTGATTGGGAAACATGCGGTTGCGCACCGCGACATCGTTAGGCGGATCGGAGCTGAGGGGCACGCGATTGGCAATCACACGTTCACCCACATCCGCATGCCACAAACCCAACGCTGGCGGCGCTGGCAGGAATTGTGGCAGACGCAGCAGGTACTGTTGCCCTATCGTGTACGCTTGTTTCGACCGCCGTATGGTGGTCAGTCTTATGGTTCACGTTTCGATACACTCCTTTTTGGTTATGAAGTGGTTGCCTGGACGTTCCACATTGAAGATTGGGTACACCAACCGGCAGAGCAATTAGCGACCCGGCTGGTAGAGCAGATACGTCCGGGGAGTATTGTTCTGTTACATGATCGGCTGGTCAACCCACGTGATCCAAACGCTGCCGATCGTTCCAATCTGGTATCAGCGTTAGCTATGGTACTCCCCACCTTGAGCCGCAAATACCGTTTCGTTACTATTCCCGAATTGATCCACGCCGGTAAGCCGGTGCGCGTACCATGGTTTCGTCCGGCGCTGTAACGGGCAAACAATAGTTTTTAAGGAAGGACACATCTCTCTATGCACAATGACACGTTTCTAATTCCACCGTATGGTGGTCGCCTGATCAATCTAGTTGTATCGGCTGAGGAGCGAGAAGAACTACTCGCCGAAGCCTCACACTTACCCTCGATACAAATCTCGATGCGCAGTCTGTGTGATCTGGAACTCCTCGCCACCGGTGGCTTTTCGCCACTGACCGGCTTCATGGGACGGGCTGATTACGAGCGAGTGCTCGAAGAAATGCGCCTGGCCGACGGCACCCTCTGGCCGATACCGGTAACACTTCCGGTCGAGCAGAGTCATTTTGGCAGTGACCGCATCGTCTTGCGCGATGTGCACAATAATCCGCTGGCAATTATGGAAGTCAGTGAAATATACCGCTGGGACGCTGAACGGGAAGCCCTGGCAGTAGTCGGAACAACCGATCCGCGCCACCCACTGGTAGCCGAAATGGCGCGCTGGGGGAAGTTCTATGCCGCTGGCCGTTTGCGCGTCTTCAATCTGCCGCGCTACTATGACTTCACCGATCTACGGCGCACACCGGCTGAAGTCCGTCGTTTGTTACAGGCGATGGGACGGCCAAACGTGGTGGCCTTTCAAACCCGCAACCCGATGCACCGTATTCACGAAGAACTCACTAAGCGCGCCGCCGCGCAGATCGATGGCAGCCTGCTTATCCATCCCGTTGTAGGGATGACCAAGCCCGGCGACGTTGATCATTTCACTCGTGTGCGCAGCTATCGGCTATTGGTCGATAAATATTACGATCCTGGCCGTACCCTATTAAGTTTACTGCCGTTGGCGATGCGTATGGCTGGCCCCCGCGAAGCAGTCTGGCACGCGATTATTCGCCGCAACTACGGCGCCAATCATTTCATCGTTGGCCGCGACCATGCAGGACCTGGCAATGACAGTAACGGAAAACCGTTCTATGAACCCTATGCAGCACAAGAGCTGTTGGCACATCACGCAGCGGAAATCGGGGTGAAGATGATCCCCTTCACCGAGCTTGTCTATCTCAAACGTGAAGGTCGCTACGTACCGATTGATGAAGTTCCACCCGGAGCTGAAATTGCAACTATTTCCGGTTCGCAAGTGCGTGATGAGTACCTGGCTAAAGGACGTTTGTTGCCAGAATGGTTTACACGTCCAGAGACGGCAGAGATTCTGCGGCAGATGTACCCACCACGACACCGCCAGGGCTTTTGTGTCTGGTTCACCGGTCTGAGCGGCGCCGGTAAGTCAACCATTGCTGCCATTCTCAATGTGTTGTTGCTCGAGCGTGGTCGAACACCAACCGTTCTTGACGGAGACGTTGTCCGTACCCATCTCTCGAAAGGGTTAGGTTTTTCGCGTGAAGATCGCGATACCAACATCTTACGCATTGGCTTTGTCGCCAGCGCTGTAGTAAAAGCCGGTGGTGCCGTGATCTGTGCAGCGGTTAGTCCGTACCGAGCAGCTCGAAACGAATGTCGCACGATGATCGGGAGCGATCAGTTTATCGAGGTCTTTGTCGATACCCCTCTTGAAGTATGTGAGCAACGGGATGTCAAGGGTTTATACGCCAAGGCCCGACGCGGCGAAATACGCGGATTTACCGGTATCGATGATCCGTATGAACCACCGGTAAACCCTGAATTGACCTTATCTACCATCGATGTGACCCCAGAAGAGAATGCGCGCAAAATCATTCGGTATCTGGAAGAGAAGGGATTTCTGGAGGCATAAATGAGCACTGTCTTCACGAAAGTACGGCGCACGCTACGTCAGTGGTTGAAAGGCCCGCATGCCGATCTCGGTTTTAGACCCCAACCCGATTTCTACTACCTGGCCTCGTTTCCCAAATCGGGCAATACATGGGTACGATTCTTATTGGCAAATCTGCTTGCCGGCAGAGAATTGGAGTTGCAGGGATTTGGCCGCTATGTCCCCGATAGCCATATCAAAGGCGATCTGGCCTACATTGCCGATCCGACTACACCTTTCAACCAGATGCGGCCACGTTTCGTGAAGACCCATCTTTATTATCGACCAATCTTTCGCCGTGCAATCTACATCGTGCGTGATGGCCGTGATGCGATGACCTCGTTCTACCACTGGCGTAACCGACGATCCGGTAAACCGGTTAGTCTACGTGAGATTATCGTCGGTGAAACTTACTGGGGACGTTGGTCGGATCACGTGCTGGGTTGGCTCAACAGCGGCTGTGAGTTGCTTGTCGTGAAGTACGAAGATCTCTACGCCGATACGGCCGGACAGTTACGTCGTATTCTCAATTTCTGTCACTTGCAGGCAAGCGAGGAACAGATTGCTGCCGCAGTCGCAGCCTCGTCGTTTGAGCGCATGCGAGCCAAAGAAAAAGCTGCTCAGGGTGCAGAAACGCCACTGTTCGTTCGCAAAGGTGGCTCTGGCGATTGGCGAAACCTCTTTTCACCCGCTGATGAAGACTTGTTCTGGCAATACCACCGTGCAGGCATGATCGCTGCCGGATACGGTGATCGCGTGTCGTGAACGTGTAGCGAGCAACATGTACCGCGTTCGATGAACCAGCGCAACTGCCGGCAAGCCCAAGCACTGGTTTTACGCTATCTGTGGATATACACCCGCTGTTCTAATTGGTGACTTTGGGAACTGATATGCGGCAAAAATTAGTACAGCTTTGGACCGATCTGTGGATGCGACGGGCCGGCCCTGATCGATGGGGGAAAGTGGCAAGCTGGCTGGCCGCCTGGCCGTATGCACCTTACAAAGCGCGTGTCGCACTGGCTCATCGCTACGTCCAGGGATACATTGCGCCATCGGCCCAGATTAGTGGTCGCCGCATTAAGCATGGTCGTCATACTTTCATTGGCGACGGTGTCGTGATATACCAACGTCAAGATGGAGGTCAGATCGAACTCGGTGACTTTGTCGAGTTACATCGCGATACCATTATTGAATGTGGTCGTGGCGGGAGCCTAACCATCGGTGAACGAACCGGAATCCAGCCCCGCTGTCAATTGTCGGCGTATGTCGAACAGATCATCATCGGGTGTAGATGTCAGATTGCCCCCCAATGCGCGTTTTACCCCTACGACCATGGTACCGCTGCCGGTCAACCCATTCACAATCAACCGCTGACCAGTCGCGGACCAATTGTGCTTGAGGATGATGTCTGGCTAGGCTACGGTGTGGTGGTGCTATCAGGCGTGACCATTGGCGCCGGTACGGTGGTTGGCGCTGGCAGTGTTGTTACGCGCAACCTGCCGGCCGGTGTCATCGCTGTAGGTGTACCGGCGCGGATTATCCGTGAACGTACCGCACAAGATATTGATTACCCAAGGTGAAACATTATGGGAGCGACGGTAACGGTAGCGATCCCGGTCTATAAACGTCTAACATATGTTGCGCAGGCAATTCAATCGGTAGCGGCGCAGGACTACCCGGCGATTGAACTCATCGTCTCTGACAACGGTTGTAACGGTGATGCGGTTGTCAATCTGGTGCGTGCGAACTATCCACGACCGTTTGTCTTTCGCCAAAACGAAACTTCAGTACCCATTGTGGAACACTTTAATCAGTTGCTGGCCGCAGCAACTGGTGATTACTTCATCCTGTTGAGCGATGATGACGAGCTGGCTCCCGGCTACATTACGGCAATGGTCAAGGCGCTTGAAGCCCATCCCGAAGCAGCAGCGGTTATCTCACGAGTAGAAGTGATCGATGAACACAACCAGGTCATCGGCTCAACTGCCGACCGCCCACTGCCACCGCGACTGATGAGTGGCCCAGACTGGATTCGCCGATGGGGGGCTTACCAGCACAAGTTTGTTTGTTTCACCACCAATCTGGCACGCACAGCTGAGCTACGAGCAGTGGGTGGGTATCCTGATTTCGATGGTGGGAATGGTGTGGATAATGCACTTCTGGTAGTGCTGAGTATCAATCGGAGCATTATCTATTGCGATGAAGCCATCTTCCGCCATCGCATTTACGATACCAGCTTCGGCAAATCGGTTGGCGTCCAGAGCCTGGCCCGTGCTTCGCGCCAGTTTCTCGCATTTCTTGACCAACATCCGGTATTACGGGCGTATGCCCAGCAGCATCCGCAAGAGTGGGCTACCTGCCGTGAGGCCATTATTCGCGTGATCTGGACGACGTATTACGGACGCTGGCGTCAACTCTATCGGGGGCGGGAACGGTACATTGACTGGTTGAAAGCCGGTTTTGCCTTGCCGTTTATTCCGGCCTACTATCGACGGGCATTGCCCGAAATGTTCTATTCATTACCGGCAATTGGGCCATTAGCGCGTCGGCGCCTGGCAATACGGTGAGCGTATGCGAGTTGTGCATCTCAGCACCAACGATATAAGCGGTGGGGCAGCACGAGCTGCGTATCGGCTTCATCGGGCGTTGCTGGCAATAGGTTGTCAATCGCGCATGCTGGTGGCAAACCGGCGGAGCGATGACCCAACCGTGCAGGCAATACCCCCAGCAACCAACCTGATCACGAACTTACAACGACGCTGGCGGAACTGGCGCATCCGGCGGGCAATGCAACCCTACAAGCAAACACGTCCGGCAGGGCTTGAGCCATTCAGTGATGATCGCAGTCGGTATGGCGCAGAGCTGGTACGGGCATTACCACCGTGTGATGTTGTCAATTTGCACTGGGTAGCCGGGTTTGTTGACTACACCACATTCTTTCGTACCGTACCGCGCCGGGTACCAATTGTCTGGCGATTATCCGATCAGCAGCCATTCACGGGAGGATGTCACTACAATGAGGGATGTGATCGTTATACAACAGCTTGTGGCGCATGTCCACAACTTGGTTCACAGAACGAACACGACCTTTCGCGCCAGATTTGGATACGTAAACGGGATGCCCTGGCCGCAGTACCACCAGGCCGACTACACATTGTAGCTCTCAATCGCTGGATGGCAACTGAAGTACGACGGAGTTCGCTATTTGGTCAATTGCCGGTACATATCATACCCAACGGTCTTGATACAACGGTTTTTATGCCCTACGATCAGGCTTATGCACGAGCCACCCTCGGTTTACCACAACAGGCGCATATCGTGCTCTTCGTGGCTATGTCGGTGAATAACCGACGGAAAGGTTTTGCTGAATTGACAGCAGCATTGGCCGGTATGCGAGATGAACCGAATCTTCTGCTCGTTTCAATTGGCCGCAATCCACCGCCAATCACGACAGCGATTGCGCATCATCCCCTCGGTGTGATCAATGATGATACACGGCTGGCATTAGTGTATAGCGCGGCTGACCTTTTTGTCATCCCCTCGCTGCAAGATAATATGCCTGGTACGGTGCTGGAAGCGTTAGCGTGTGGTACACCGGTTGTGGGTTTTGATACCGGCGGGATAAGCGAGCTTGTGCGACCCGGTCAAACTGGCTGGCTAGCACCGGTCGGTGATGTTGATGCCCTCCGTGCAGCGATACAGCGTCTCTTAAACAACCCTGATGAGCGGCTATATATGAGCCGCCAGTGTCGTGCGATAGCCTTGGCCGAATACCGTCAGGACCTACAGGCACAACGTTATCTGGAACTCTACCATCAGATTACTGCTGAGCGTGTTTCAGCAACATAGTCACTTCACGGATAAGACATTTAGAGCCTATCCGAATAATCGTCTCACGATACGGCGGATGAAACCTGATAGATGTACGGTTGGGGCACAGCGGCTCTGTGCCCCAACCGATCTTCTTCTGCGACAGAGTATTCCGAATAGGAACTTAGTGTGCGGGCATCTGGTCCACAGCGGCGAACTTGGAACCCACCTCTACCGCGTGGTGACGAGCATCAGTGGCGAGACAACAGGCGGCAGTCGCAGACCACTGAAAGCCTATCCGAAACATCCCATTGTTAAAGCAGGAGCGGTTCGCGAACCGCCGATACAGGGAGTGAGGTTGTGATCGGCGGCGCAGGTTATGAACGTTTTGTCATAGCGATTTCTTGCCCATGACATTACAATGTCACGTGTCCTGGTTACAACTATTGTGCGACGTGGTGCAGTGTCTATACAATGAATTATGGTCGTCTCCTCTACCAGACATGCATTCACGACTTACAGGCCACAACATATCTACACGGTTACTATCAAGCAGTCGCATAACGTGGAGGGGCATTTTGGAACTCAAGAACTATCTTCTTTTCGCGTGGCGTTGGGCATGGTTAATTATTCTGTTCGCGCTCATTGGTGTTGGTATCGGCTACGCTTATTCACAAACGCAGCCAAGGTTATACGAAGCCTCAACAATGCTGATGGTCAATCAGGATCAGGGCATCTTTGCCCGTCCTTCGCCAACGCTCGAAGATTTACGGGCACGTGAACGCTACGCTCTAACGGTACGAGAATTGCTTTTAGTTCGGCCAGTGCTCGAACGGGCTGCGGGAATGGTGGAAGGAGTAACACCTGCACAATTGGCAGTTCGTAGCAGTACTAAAGAGGTTGGTAAGACTGAACTGTTCCTCCTTTCAGTGCGCGATACTGATCGGCAACGGGCTATCAAGTTAGCCGATGCAATTGTAGCTTCATTCCAGGCTCTGGAACGTGATTTGCTTGATAACCCCTATGCACAAGCATCCACACTTATCGTCGTTGATCCGGCGTATGCCAAACGTACTCCGGTCAGTCCTGATTACACCCGCAATATGATCCTCAGCGCATTCATTGCGGTTTTGATCGCAATTGTCATTGGCTTTCTGTATGACTATTTCAATACCCGGATCCGCGACGAAAACGATCTCGACCGCCGTGGTGGGGGACGCCCATTGCTGACGGTTGGGAAACTCAAAGGCACAACACCAACTGCGCAACTAGTCACGTTACATGACCCTACTTCACTCGATGCAGAATCCTACAGAATGTTCCGGCTGTACCTCGATACATTACCTGCCGATGAACGTCCACACGTGATCGCCGTCATCAGTGCCGACAGCGGCGAAGGTCGTAGTCTGACGGCGGCTAACCTGGCGGTAGGGCTGGCCCAAACCGGACGGCGGGTACTGTTGGTTGATGCGAATCTCCGTGCGCCAACGTTACATACACTGTTCGACATCCCCAACCAGGGCGGTTTCGCCAATTTACTTAGCGGCACAGCTCAGGCTATTGAGCCGTTTCTGCGCATAACCGCTCAATCGAACCTTTACCTGCTTACAACCGGGAACGTCGCCGGTCTACCGGCTCAGTTATTGGGGAGTCACCACCTGGACAAGACTTTAAAGGCGCTACGGCAGTATGCCGAGGTTATCATTATTGACACCGCGCCGTTGCTGATCTTTGCTGATACAACATTGCTCTTGCGGTCGGTAGATACCACGCTAGCGGTTGTGCGTTCTGGTCAAACGACAGAAGATCGTCTGCGCCAGATGCTCGAACTCTTACGCCAGACTCAAATTGCCTGCCTGGGTATTGTGCTCAATGGAGTTGCCAGACGCCGACGTCGTCTGTTCCTTCCCAATATGCGACCAACCCAACCGGCTACTCCTGTGGTAGTTGCCAACCGGAGTGAGATCGTTGGTGATGCAGGAGATTGAACCATGCCACGCTTTTGGCTCATTGTCATCACAGCGCTGGGGTTGATCTTGAGCGGATGCGCTCAGCAAGTAACACCAGATACAGAACCAGCACCGACTGTCGTGGCACCAACATCAGCGTCAACGTCGGCTGAATCACCTTCTACCGCCCCAGCAATTGTGGATGGAACCTTGATTGCGCATGGGCGTGTCCAACCGATGACCGTGATCGATCTCAGCTTTGTTAATGGTGGATCGGTCAGTGAAGTGTTGGTACGACCAGGTGATCGGGTGCGCGCTGGCGACGTGATGGCTAGTCTCGATGTGCGTTTATTGAATCTCACGATTGCTGAGGCAAAAGTTGCGCTTGCGGAGGCCCAGGCGAATTACGAGCAGTTACGTAGTGGGGCAACTCCAGAGCAGATCGCACAAGCCGAGGCTGAAATCGAGCGAGCACGGGCACGTCTGGCCGATGCCCAAACAAACGTGACTCAGAGTGATATAGCCGCTGTTCAGGCCGAATTGCGTGAGGCACGCGCTGTGTTAGAGCGTTTGCAAAAGGGCATCACACCTGAAGATCGTGCCCGATTAGAAGCTGCGATAGCCGAGAACAAGGCCCGTCTGCAAACTCGCATTAACACGCTGGCCGGTGAAAAGACGCAGCTCGAATCACAGATTGAGCGGCTGGCGAATGAGTTACGCAATGCCCAAGACGACTATTCGCGAGTCGCCTGGACGAATCAGCAGATTGTTGCTGGTGGTGGTCAACTAACCCAGGCTCAAATTGACAATGAGACACGCCTGCTGCGAGCCGTCGAAAATGCTGAACGCCGATTACAGGAAGCACGAGTAGCCCTGGAAACAGTCCGTCAAAACGAGTTCAGCGAAATCGCAGCTTACCGAGCTGAGGTAGAACAGTCGGAAGCGCTGTTGGCTGACGCATTACGTCCGGCGACACCTGATCAGATCGCGGCTGCCGAAAAGCGCATTTTGCAGGCTCAGGCCCGCCTAGCACAATTAACGATCAACCATCCCAACGAAGTAGCGGTATACGAGGCGGAGTTGCGTAAGGCAGAAGCCGATTTGGCTCGTCTGACCGCCGACCCGACCAGTGCCCAACTTGCGATTGCCCAGGCCCGTATTGAACGAGCCGAGATTGAGCTACGACGAGCCGAACTCAATCGCGAGCGCTACCAAATCAGGGCACCGATTGATGCCACCGTTGTCACCGTGAATGTACAACCAGGCCAAACGGTTGAGGCCAATCAACGGGTGATCACCCTGGCAACCCTCGATCAGTGGCAAATTGTGGTGACCAACCTGAGCGAGTTACACGTCAGTCTGGTACAAGAAAATGATCCGGTGACAATCAAGTTTATTGCCTTGCCCGATGTGCTCCTGAGCGGCAGGGTGAAGTATATCGAACCGGTCGGTTTAGAGACAGGCATCGGCACGACTTACACGGTACGGATTATCCCTGACAGTTGGGATCAACGTCTCCGGTGGAACATGAACGCTCAGGTTGTCTTTGCCACTAGTAAATAACCATCCTAGAGGAGGTAACGAATGACGGACACAAGAACCCCACATGCGCTCATCACCGGTGGCGCCGGCTACATTGGCTCTCTCTTAACCGGTGTACTGCTCAACCAGGGATGGTCGGTAACGGTAGTTGACGATTTGCTGTTTGGCGGCACTTCACTCCTGGGATACTGGTATCACCCACGGTTTCGCTTTGCCAAGGGAGATATTTGCGATCCGGCAACCCTGCGCGCCAATGCTGGAGGTATTGCAGTCGGTGACTTGCCGACAACACACTTCGATGCGGTTATTCATTTAGCGGCAATTGTTGGCTTCCCAGCCTGTCAGATGGTAGGGCCGCAGGTGGCCTGGCGCTATAACTTTGAAGGAACGAAGCGAGTCTTCGCGGCTGCCGATGCCGGACGAGTTGAACGATTCATTTTTGCCTCGACCTACAGCAATTACGGCCTCTCGCCTGACGGGTCGCCGGTAACCGAAGAATCGCCACTGAATCCACAATCACTCTACGCCGAAACGAAAATTGCCGCTGAGCAATATTTACGCGATCAAACGACCGGTTCAGTGACAACGCCGATCCTCTTCCGCTTCGCGACCCTGTTTGGCGTATCACCACGCACCCGTTTCGATCTGATAATCAATCAGTTTGTCCTTGAAGCGATTACGCGCCGTAAATTGATCATTTATCAGCGAGGGTACGCACGTTCGTTCGTGCATGTACGCGATGTATGTGATGCAATTTTGCTCGGTTTGGAAGCACCAGCGGCGATTGTGAATCGTGAGATTTTCAATGTCGGTAGTGACGAAGGTAACTACACCAAAGATGAGATCGTAGCACTGGTCCAACGTCACGTTGAAGGAACGGTCGTTGAATACAAAGACCTGACCTTCGGTGGTGATATGCGTGATATTCGAGTGTCGTTTGCCAAAATCCGCGAGCGACTCGGCTTTCGACCACGGATCAGCGTCGAACAGGGCATTCGCGAGGTAGCCAGTGTACTGCTCAACGGTGTCATCAAAGATGCACTCGACAGTCAGTATCGGAACGCTCAGTTTATCGTTCAATAGTCCCTGCGCTGTGAGGTAGCCATGTATCCCAATCAACGTCTCTGGCCCGATAGCCATCAGTTCTGGCAAGATAAATGTGTGGTGGTCACCGGTGGCGCTGGATTTCTCGGTTCCTACGTGGTTGAAAAACTACACGAACGTGGTGCTCGTCGTGTCGTTGTGCCGCGTTCACGAGTTTACGATCTACGTCAACGCGAGGCAATCCGCCAGCTTTTGCACGATGCCCGGCCAGATATTGTTATCCACATGGCCGCACGAGTAGGTGGTATCGGCGCTAATCGTGACCATCCGGCAGAGTTTTTCTACGATAACCTCATGATGGGAGTCCAGTTGCTGCACGAGAGTTGGCAGTTCGGAGTGAAAAAATTTGTCACGATCGGCACAGTTTGTGCTTATCCTAAGCATACACCGGTACCGTTCAAAGAAGACGATCTCTGGAACGGCTACCCGGAGGAGACAAATGCACCTTACGGACTGGCTAAAAAGATGCTGCTCGTGCAAGGCGAAGCGTATCGCCAACAGTACGGCTTCAACTCTATCTTTTTGCTACCGGTGAATCTCTACGGCCCACGTGATAACTTCGATCTGGAAACCTCACACGTGATTCCAGCACTGATTCGGAAGTGCATCGAGGCTACCGAGCGTGGAGACGATGAGATTATCGTCTGGGGTGATGGTTCCCCAACCCGCGAGTTTATTTACGCCGCTGATGCCGCCGAAGGTATTCTGCTAGCAACTGAACGCTACAACGATCCCGATCCGGTGAATATTGGGAGTAGCTACGAGATCAGTATCCGCGATCTGGTGACACTCATTGCCGATCTAACGGGATTTCGTGGTCGGATTGTGTGGGATACAACCAAACCAAACGGTCAGCCACGGCGCAAGCTAGACGTGAGCCGGGCATGGGAGCGGTTTGGGTTCCGGGCCGAGACAACTTTTACCGATGGGTTACGGGCAACGATCGAGTGGTACCGTGCTCATCGTGAGCCGGTAGCCGCAATGCGTGCAGTAGGTGAGGCACACTGATATGTCGGTAGTATTTCGTTCGTTACCAACAATTACCGATCTGCCACCACCCCCGCCTGATCGAGTCGGTTGGCCCTGGACGGTGGCTACACCACCGGCAGCACCAACTCTGCCTGATGGGCGGCCTTGGCCGCGTATTACGATTGTCACCCCTTCATACCAACAGGCAGCTTATCTCGAAGAAGCGATGCGTTCAGTGTTGCTACAGGGCTATCCGAATCTTGAGTATATCGTGATGGATGGCGGTAGTCGGGACGGCAGTGTTGAGATTATTCAGCGCTACGCACCGTGGCTAAGCTACTGGCAGTCACAACCTGACGGAGGTCAGTCAGCGGCACTGGCCGATGGCTTTGCCCGTGCAACCGGGGAGATTCTGGCCTGGATCAATTCGGATGACCGGTTACAGCCCGGTGCATTACAGCGTGTCGGTCGCTTCTTTGCCCGTCGGCCCTGGCTGGCCTTCGCGAATGGTGATGTCAACTTTATCGACGCTGACGGACGAGTAACGGCTCGTATCTTCGCTTTACCGCCCAACGCAACACTGACTGCCCAGTTGGGTGTCCACCGCTGGCCACAACAAGGGTGTTTCTGGCGGCGCAGTGTTTACGAAAAGGTGGGAGGTGTTGATCGACGGCTGCGCTTCTGTATGGATCGTGACCTATTCATTCGCCTGAGTAGTGCTGGCCCCAGTCGCCGTATTCCTGGTCCGCCGTTAGGTGATTTTCGCCTGCATGAAGAGGCCAAAACTGCCACCTTACAGACCGTCTGGCAACGAGAACATGCACTGTTACAGCGTCGTTATGCCCAACCAATGGATGCCTATCGCTATGCAGGTTTGCGAGTGGTCTGGTGGCTCTGGCAAAAACACGCCAGTTTTCGCAATCGACTCTATCACGCTTATGGCATTGAATGCTAGGAAGAGGACACGATGATTGTTACCGGGCCAATCATCCTCAACCCGTTCGAATTAGTCGTACTCGGACTGGTATGTCTCTATGCGATCTGGCGTGGTCGACCAGAGATTCCGTTAGCGATCTATCTATCAGTCTCCTTATGGACACGAACGGTCTTTGTCGGGCCGAGTGCGGCGACCTGGCCGTTGCTTGCTATGATCATGCTGGCCCTCATTCGGTATTTGCACATCGTGCGGCGATGGTCGTTGTTACCGCAGCGTCTTGATGCGACAACCCGGCAGATCGTACCGGCGACTGATACGTGGATCCTGCCCTGGATGGGGTTATGGTGGGGATGGGCGCTGTGCGTTCTCTTCCAGTTTGATTTGCCGAACAAAATGTCGATTGCCCGTCCATTAATACTCTACATTATCGTAGCTTCCCTCGTCATGCTGATTGCCATCCGTGATGCGGCAGCAGCGCGGCGGTTTGCAATCACGTACATACTTACCAGTGCCTATGGTCTGTATGCAGCGTTGCGTTTTATCGATGTGCCGCTCAGTTATCTGTTGAGCGATCCGGGCCTTTCCTCTCTCCCTTACCGCAATCTGGGTATTCGCGAATACAACTATTTCTCACACCACCTGAGTATTGCTTTTCTGTTAGGGCTTGGTCTGTTCTTGCAGACCCGTCGCCTATGGTCAATGGCAGCAATTCTTGCGCTCACACTCTTTTGTGGCTACGGCATTTTTCTCACCGGCGCCCGTCAGTCGTTGAGTGGAGCGGGAATAGCTGCGGCGCTAATCTTTACGTGGGCGCTGACAAGAAGCGGAAAGAAACCGTGGCGAGTACCACTGGCAATCGCTGCTATTGTCATCATTGTGGTTCTGCTTTACCAGGTAGCACCTCATCTGGTGGTGCGTGAAGGAGAGAGTGATCTTGGCGAGTCGTTCAACGTTTTTGAAGATCGGGGCGGCTTGTGGTTGATCGGCTGGAACTACTTTCTCGCTTCGCCAGTGTGGGGCTGGGGATTTGAACAAAAACTCTGGTCGCACAATATTTTTATCGGCACGCTCGCCGATCAGGGGATCGTTGGAATGAGCTTTTTGATCGGCTATTTTGTATGGGCAATCCGCCGATTACCGGCGGTCTGGGTCCAAACCCCAACCGATGATCGCGCCGTTTGGCGCGTGGTCTTCTTCGCTCTCTTCGTCTTTGCCGTTGTCCACGGTCAGGCCTCTGGCAACACAATGTCAACTGCCCATTTGCACTGGCCACTTTGGGCAGTATGGGCGCTTAGTGCGGGGGTGGTCATGATCCCCACCCGGAAACCCTTACCATTACCAGCACGCACACGTCTGCGAACCGTTGCTGCAGGAGCACAGCGATGAGGAACGCACGAATCACCTTTGGGATGATTGTGCTCAACGGCGAGCCATTTCTACGTTACAACCTGCGCGCAATCTACCCTTACGCGCATCAGATTATCGTTGCCGAGGGAGCCAGTCCGCGAGCAGCCCATGCCGCAACCGCCGACGGTCATTCGCTGGATGGCACCTTGCAGGCACTCTACCGTTTTAAAGCAGAAGAAGACCCTGACAACAAATTGGTGATCGTCACCGCTGAGATGTGCGGGCATCGAGACGGCTTCTGGCCAGGCGAGAAGGATGAACAGAGCCGTGCGTATGCCGAACGGGCCACGGGTGACTGGTTATGGCAAGTTGATGTCGATGAGTTTTATCATCCGACAGATATAGAACGGGTGATTGATTTCTTGCAACAGCATCCTGATACGACATGCCTCTGTTTTCGGGCGTACCACTTTTGGGGTGGTTTCGATTACCTTGCCGATGGTGGTTTGTTCTGGAATCGGCAGTACCAGGGCGAACCGTGGGGCCGGTATCGGCGCGTCTTCCGCTGGCGGCCAGGGTATCGCTACGATAGCCATCGCCCACCGACCATTGTTGATGAACGAGGCCGCGAGGTGACGCGCCGACGAATGCGCTACGCCGATACGCTGGGTGTGCGTATGTACCATTACTATATGGTCTTTCCACACCAGTTTGCGGTAAAGGGTGCCTACTATCAAAATCAGCCCTGGGAACGGGAACGTGGTCGGTTACAGAAGAATCTGGCTTTGTTGCACGAAGTCAATTTGCAAAACGGGTTGCAGATTATGGATCAGTACGGTACACGCAATTGGCTTACCCGCTTTCAGGGTCAACACCCAACGCAGATCGAAGCGTTGCGTGCCGATCTTGCCGCAGGTCGGATCACAGTCGACATGCGACGAACTGATGATATTGAGCGGTTGCTGGCCGACCCACGTTATACCGCGATGGTCGAAGTAGCTGCTCGACAAGAGCGATTGCGGGCATGGCAAGAACATTTGATCTATCTGCTGTGGTGGCGTCACCGTCAGCGATTGGTACAATTGGTGCGCGAACGGACTCCTTCAGCACTGATCAAGTACTTGCCGCCTGCCTTGCAACGTAAGTTCATTCCGGAACACCGCCGCCGTTATCAAGAACAGCTTGCCCGTTATCAACAATCGATCCGTTCAGGAGATATGGGGTGAATCAGCCGTTGTTTAGTGTTATTACCGTTACGCTCAATTGTGCCGATGATGCGGTAGCAACAGCGCAAAATGTGCTGTCACAAGATGGTGCGACGGTTGAGTATCTGGTAAAAGATGGTTGTTCAACCGACGGCACAGCAGAACGACTGACCGAGTTGGGGGTTCGCGTCATCGTTGCACCGGATACAGGTATCTACGATGCAATGAATCAGGGCGTTGCGCACGCTTCTGGACGTTACATCTGTTTTCTCAATGCTGGTGATCGCTTTGCGGGGCCGAATGTCTTGCGTGACGTGGCGACGGCCATCGAACGCTACAACGAACCGGATTTTCTGTACGGTGATGTTCGTTCCCTGGTGAACCATCCCTATCTCGGCACCGGCAACGGCAAAGGACGCTTGATCCGCTATCCCGACCGCCTGAACCGTTTCTGGCTGTATCGCAAAATGATCTGTCAGCAGGTCTGGTTTGTACGTCGGGAAATTTATCTCGAGCAGCCATTTGCCACCGATTACCGCATCCTGGCCGATTACGCCTA
>JAGHYT010000193.1:0-5855 GCA_017743535.1 Chloroflexus sp. | reverse complement strand
GGATGATGGCAGACGCGGTGGGGTGGGGGCGATGGGGCCGATGGCGTGCCGTTGGGATGGGATATCGCCACCGCCTGGTATCGGAACGATGATCTAACTATTACGTCAGGTCGTATGCACGAGATGCTAGCGCGTCACGGGGAATCTGCCCCTATTATGGGTAAGAGGGTGTGAAACGGATTCTGCCAGAATATGGTATACTGTTAAACGGCTTTAAACAAAGAGCGAACAGTTGGTATGGGTAAGGAGAGAACACATCAATGGGTCGTTCAAAAAGTTCAGGGAAGCCACGTTCGCGTCGTCGCGAATGTGAGTTTACGAAACTCGGTATCGAGCCAGACTACAAAGATATAAAGCGTCTGCAGAAGTACCTGACAGCGCAGGGCAAAATTCTGCCCCGTCGCCGCACTGGTGTCTCGGCCAAAATGCAACGTCGGCTAGCAGTTGCGATCAAGCGCGCACGCCACCTTGCGATGTTGCCGATAGCTCCGGCGCACACGCGCTAAATGAGGCTGGAAGATGCGGCACACCTACGGGTGGGTCGCATCTTCTTTCGTATTTCGTAAGATCGTATGACAACAAACAGTTCGCCATCACCTCAAACTCCTCTTGATACACAGGCCTGGCTAAACGGTGTCCGGGCATCCTGGCAGCGCTCTGGATTACGGATTACCGCGCCACGCTTGCGTGTGATTGAAACGATAATTTCGTATCAGGCACCGTTTAGTGCCGAACAACTCTACGCCGATCTCTGTGCACACAGTGAAGCACCGGGGCGCGCAACTGTATATCGTACTATTGAGCAGCTTCACGCCAGTGGCTGGCTGGCTCGTATTCATGGGCCGGTAGGCGAAGAGGGATATGTACCCTGTCAGCCTGGTCATCTCCACCACCTCGTTTGTACGCAATGCGGGGCTGTTACCAGTTTTGAAGGGTGTGATCTCGATAGCCTTCTGAACCGAGTTGCTGCGGCAACCGGTTTTAGCATTGAAGGTCATCTCTTACAGTTGTTTGGGCGTTGTGCCCGGTGCCGGGCGAATTGAAGCAGAAACCGTTTTTACTCGCCGGATCGATGATTCCTGACTGGATTCCTCATAACGGTAAGACTACCCCCAGTTCGCTCAGCCGCGGTTGTACAATATTGAGGGCATTCATCGCTTGTAATCGCATCATCAGATAGTCTACATCAAGCCGATGGCGACGAATAATGCCGGCGGCATCGTTTACGTCGTGTTTCCCCTGTTCTGGCCCACGTCGCAGTAGTAACTTATGCGCAACGATGTCTTCGGGTGCGGCAAGAAATACTTGTGTGCCTAGCAATGGCATTCGTCGTCGTCGCTGCTGCATCGGCTCGTCAAGCCAGAATGGATGGCTTACCCCATCTAGCCGCACGGTGAGATCGGCAAACACCTTGATACCCCGCCAGATGACCCGTGTTCCATCAGATTGTACCGCCTTGTGAGATTGCTGTAACAGGGTGACAACTCGTGGTAATGCGCGACGCTCTATCAGAATGTCAATGTCGTTGAGTGGGCGACGATCACCGTACAAATGGGCAGCAGCACCGCCAATAACCACCCACGGTATCTGGTCGCCGTCTAACAAGCGTTGGACGATAGCAAGATTTCCGGCGATAAGTGACATGAATCTTTCCTCTTAAATCAATGCGCCACCAGCAGCCAGCCATGCCTCGCGCGTTAATTCCATCTCGTAAAACTCAACCTGCGTATCAAAGCGATTGCGGCGGAAGAATGGGCGCAAGTGCTGATACTGCTCTTCATCTAGTAATCGTAGCACAGGATCATTACCCGTGGAGCGCCATTCGCTCCTCAACTCAACAAACCCCAGCCGTTGATAGCAGCGAACCGCCCGTTGATTAAACGCCGCCACATCAAGCACCATGCGCTGAAACCCGAGCGATCCAAAGTAGTAGGCCAGAAAGAGCCGTAATGCTTCGCCTCCCAGTCCCTGACCAACATACGGTTGAGCGAGCGAAATGCCCAGCCGCGCCGATTGCTGCTTACGGTTGATCTCGCGTAGCGAGAGCCGACCGATGAGTTGCCCTGACCTGAGTTCAATCGCCCATGCTTCAGTTGCTCCTGTCCAGAACTGGTCGTCATAACTCGGCTGGTACGGACGCGGAATGTTCCACAACGAGCTAAACGGTTCACTGTAGCGCGGCCAGCGCTCTTGCATCAGCGTATCGGCTCGTCGCCATGGGCGAATACGTACTCGCTCGCCGAGCAATTCGCGCATCTCCGCTTCTTGTTTCACATACCCTCCCTTACTGTCATCGTTATGAGGGTGCAGTCATGATGAGATAGGCTACAGCAGATATGTCTGAAATGTTGCTCTTGCCCACTCACTCCTGCCGACGGAGATAATTGAGCGACATCCAACCCTCAAAGACCTGACCGTTCAACTCAAACTGCACTTTTAACCACGGAATATTATCGGCCACTACAGGGCCATCAAGGCGACGAACAACGGTGCCGTTGGGCACTACCATCAGGATGTTATCAGGTTGTGCATTTGGCGCCGAACGCAGATTTAAGCCTTCGCTGATATTCACGATGTAGAGTTCAGCACCAGCACGACCCGGCAGGTTCAGATCAGGGAATTGCCACGAGGGTAATTCAAGCTGCGGCACGTCGAGATTCAGCCGATTAATGGCCCAATTGACGGCCCAGAACGATCCGACGGCCACGGCCAGCAGCAGCAACATCATGATCAGCCAACCAGCTACTCCTCGTTGCCAATTCTGGCGCCGAAATTGATCAACATCGAATGAAGCCGTTAACGCTCGTCCCACGCGATCGCGAAGGCTATTCTGGGATAATGCAAGGGCTGAAGGCTTCACTGTGGGAACTGGTGAGCGATTATCGGTCTGTACGGCCTCTGCCGCACGAGGAGTCTCGACCGGCTTCATCACTAACTTTCGGGTTGGGACAGTCAATTCATGCCATAGCTCATTCATTGCCAGCATAAACGTCTGAGCATCGGCAAAGCGTTGATTGGGATCACGAGCCGTAGCACGTGCGATGAGCCGATCAACCGAGGGCAGGTATATGGTTGGCCGTACCCGAACCAGGGGTGGTACGGTCTGGGTGAGATGGGCCAGTGCCGTTGTTTGAGCGTCATCACCGTGTATTGGACGCTGACCGGTGATGAGCTCGAAGAGCAGAATGCCAAGGGCATATACTACGCTTGCCGGTTGTAGCCCCTGACCGGTGCTCAGCTCAGGTGCACGATAGTGGGCGAGATCGGCAGGAACAAGCTGTGGAAGTAACAGCCAGCTCTCGACGAGCTTAACCTGCCCGTCACCAACCAGGAGCAGGTTCGCACTGCTGATTGGAGGATGGTAAAGACCAACCGGCAATTCAGCGGATCGGTGACGTTGGCAGAGCGCGACTGCGTCGGCCACCTGCCGCACAATACTGAGCGCCTGTGCCACACTGAGAGCGCCGATCCCGTATAATGGACGACCATCTACAGCCTCAGTTATCAAGAAGGGGCGCCCGTTACTTTCGCCGCTATCAAACACTTCCAGAAATACGGGATGCGAGCGGCGGGCGCTTTGGGCGGCTTCGCTGAGAAATTGCTGGCGCTTCTGCTCGTTATTAAGCAACGCTTTGCGGAAAAGATGCACGAGTACCGGGCGCTGAAGACGCAGATCGGTCGCCTTGTAGACGACTGCAAGACGTGACTCACCGAGTGCTTCGTGCACCTGATAACGGCCAAAGATGACCGGTGGCTTGGTTGTTCCCGGAGAGGTCATGAGACAGACCGGTCAATACTATTATCACTCACCTGGCGCCAGCTCAAACTGGTCAGATATGAGCTGGCGCCGGGAAAGATATGGCAAACAACGATTCCCTACTCTTTAGTATAACGCCGTCGCCCAAAATGTGCACTGCCCGTTCGGCAGCTATTTCATATTCACGCATGCTTCAATTGCCAATCCAAAGCGAGCGACTGCTTCATCGGCCTGCGCTTGCGTGAGAATGAGCGGCGGACAGAAACGGATCGTGGATGTACCACAGGTAAGAACCAGTAATCCCTTACGAAAACTCTCGACCATCACCGCATTGGCTAATGCAGCGGCGGGATGGTCATGCTCATCGACAAATTCAACCCCAATCATGAGACCGCGTCCGCGAACCGCGCCGATTTGTGGGAAGCGCTGTTGAAGGGCCTGTAGTTGTTCAAGCAGGTAGGCGCCAACGGTGGCGGCATTCGCCATTAATTCCTCTTCGACCATCGTGAGCAGCTCGTAGGCAACTGCACACGTTAGACCATTGCCACCATACGTATTTCCGTGTGAACCGGGCTGCCACTGGCGGGTTAGTTCACTACGGGCGATCATTGCCCCCAGTGGAAGACCGCCACCTAACCCCTTGGCCGAGGCCACAATATCAGGCACAATGTCCTCGTGTTCAAAAGCCCACATCTTGCCGGTTCGTCCAACCCCACTCTGCACCTCATCAACGATGAGCAAGATACCGTAGCGATCACAGATAGAGCGCAGGCGGGAGAGGGTACCGGCTGGTGGTACAATGTACCCACCTTCGCCCTGAATTGGCTCAATAATAATTGCCGCTACTTCTTCGGGTGGAGTAGTGGTTTTGAATAGAGTGTGTTCGATCAGGTCGATACAAGCAATGTCACATGCTGGAAATTGGAGGTTGATCGGGCAGCGGTAACAATTCGGGTAGTACGTATGACTTACGCCGGGTAATAGCGGGAAGAAGCCAATGCGCTGGCGCGGTTTAGAGGCAGTGAGTGAGAGGCTGCCATAGCTACGTCCATGAAAAGCGTTGTAGAAAGCAATAATATTCTGCCGACCGGTGACGTAGCGTGCGAGTTTGATGCTCGCCTCAACTGCTTCCGTCCCGCTGTTGGTAAAGAAAACCTGCCAGCCCTTGCCACCGGGCATGAGCGAGACCAACTTTTCGGCGGCACGTACCATTGGTTCATTGTAGAAATCAGTGCCGGCCATGTGCGTAAACCGTTGGAGTTGCTCTTGGGCGACGCGGATAAGGCGTGGATGGCAATGACCGGCAGCTAGGACGGCAATCCCCGCGTTCATATCGAGAAAGCGATTCCCGTCAACGTCCCATACTTCACAACCTTGGGCGTGATCGATGACCAGAGGGTATACCCGCCCTAGCGGAGCAATTACTTCATTGTCACGGGTGACAATGGCCTGGGCACGTGGGCCAGGCACTGCTTCGGGCATGTAATCGCTCGGCAACCGCGCCGTATCAGTTTGAGTCGTCATTGATGTGCTCCCTTGCAGATACACTAGTTGTCAGGGTAACTATTGTAGCCGACGTGTAGAACGAGCGTCAAGCCAGCGCGAGGAGTGCGAGAGCGTGATCGAAAACTTGTGGCGGCCCTCACCTTCCCCCCAACCCCCTTCCTCTCCCGCAGCGCGGGAGCGGAAGGGGGGATTATACTCCCTCACCTTCCCCCGGTCTCCTTCCGCTCCTGCATAGGGAGCGGAAGGGGGGATGAGCGTAGCAGCAGCGATCCTGCGGCTGTCAACGATACCGCGTTCACGAACCACCCCTCTCCCGCAGCGCGGGAGAGGGGCTAGGGGTGAGGGCCTCCCGCAGTGCGGGAGAGGGGCTAGGGGTGAGGGCCTCCCGCAGCGCGGGAGAGGAAGGGGGGATTATTCCGCCTGACCTTCTCCCTAGCCCCCTTCTGCTCATCCACGGGGAGAGGAAGGGGGGATTAGCGTAGCAGTAGCGATCTCACGAACCAGATCACCCCTCTCCCGCAGCGCGGGAGAGGGGCCGGGGGTGAGGGCCTCCCGCAGCGCGGGAGAGGGGCCGGGGGTGAGGGCCTCCCGC
>JAGHYT010000192.1:0-5886 GCA_017743535.1 Chloroflexus sp. | reverse complement strand
CCGAGCGACGGCACTCGAATTTCGTATGCCATACTCTAACCTACCTCATATTAAACGGATGCTCTCATCCTTATCGCGTCTGCTTGCCCATTTCAGTCTTTGCCCTCATCTGATAATACCCCGCTGCCGCTCTTGACGTTAACAACGGCAGGGGGATGCAGGTGGTCAGGGGTGCTCGTCTGCGTTGCTAATGTGCCTAGCTGCTAGTCACTTCTTGTCCCTGAATGGCCGGTATTGGCGATTCCGGCAAATTAGCTACTGCTTCACGTAGAATACGAGCCTGTTCGCGCACATGAATGCTGTGCAACCCTTCTGCCGGGCTAGCCGATTCGGGGCGTCCGACATAACGTAGCGTCACCCCTTCTGGGAGCAGCTTTTGCAGCCGTGGCCAGACAAATGTCCAGGCGCCCATATTTTGTGGCTCTTCCTGTAACCAGATCACCTCGTGCAGGTTTGGGTAGCGCCTGATTGCCGTTTGCAGCTCTTCTGCCGGGAAGGGATAGAGCAATTCCAGGCGCAGCAGATCGATGCGTCCACCGCTCTTTTCCCATTCGGCGCTTGAGAGCAGGTCAATAGCAACTTTGCCTGAACAGAGGATTAAGCGCGTCACGCCTTCAGGGGCTGGCGCTTCGTTCCCCAGATCAAGGATTGGCTGGAAACGAGCGTCGGTGAGATCGCGGAGCGAGGAGCTGCTGCGCGGATGGCGCAGCAGGCTCTTTGGGGTCAGAATGATTAGCGGTTTCGGGTCGGCGTACAACGATGCCGCCTGATACCGTAAGAGGTGGAAATACTGGGCAGCCGTCGTACAATTAGCGATGCGAATATTGTCATTCGCTGCCAACTGCAAAAATCGTTCGAGCCGTGCGCTCGAGTGTTCTGGGCCTTGACCCTCATAACCGTGAGGGAGCAGCATGACTAGCGAAGGATTCTGTCCCCATTTCGCGTGACCACTAACGATAAACTGGTCAATGATGACTTGAGCACCGTTGGCAAAATCGCCGAACTGCGCTTCCCACAACACCAGTGTATCCGGTGCGTGACAACTATACCCGTACTCAAACCCCAGTACCGACGCTTCCGAAAGCGGGCTATTGTAAACGGCAAACGAGGCACGTGCCTGTGGAATCGCGTGCAAAGGAATGAATCGCTCACCGGTAACGACATCGTGCAATACTGCGTGGCGATGACTGAACGTACCGCGTTCACTATCCTGACCGGTCAAGCGAATCGGCGTACCATCAGCGAGAATACTGGCAAACGCTAGTGCTTCGGCGTGACCCCAATCGATACCGTTTTCTTCGTAGATTGCCTGTCGGCGGCGTTGCAGCATGCGCTCCAGTTTTGGATGGACGGTAAACCCTTCTGGACGGTCGAGGAGCGCCTCGTTCAGTTCAATCAGGGTTTTCGCTGAAACCGGTCGCGCAAAGATGGATGGACGGCGCACAGGGAGCGGATTAGCTGGCGGTGGCGCTGGTGGTAAGGTCGCGGCCAGTCGCTGTCGTTCGCGCACCTTCTCAAATGCCTGTTGCAGCTTTTGCATCACGGCATCGACACGGGCCTGCGCCTCTTCACGGGTGATCAGACCACGCCGTTCAAGTTCACGCGCCCAAATTTCGCGTACCGTCGGATGATTCCTGATCCGCTCATACATTTTAGGCTGAGTGAACTCCGGTTCGTCGCCTTCGTTATGTCCCCAACGGCGATAACCCACAAGATCGATCAGAAAATCTTTCTGGAACTTCTCACGATAGGCAGCGGCCATACGGGCTACGGCAATACAGGCCTCCACATCGTCGGCATTAACGTGGACAACCGGAATTTCCATACCACGTGCCAGGTCACTGGCATACAGCGTTGACCGTGAGTCATTGCTATCGGTGGTGAAGCCAATCTGGTTATTGATAATGATGTGAATCGTTCCACCGATATGGTACCCCTTCAGACGGGAGAGGTTGAGTGTCTCGGCTACAATTCCCTGACCGGGAAATGCTGCATCGCCGTGAATCAAGATTGCCAGCGACTCCTTCTCATCTTCTTCAGGGAAGCCAGGTCGGTTGCGTCGCTCCTGCGCCGCACGCGCCCGCCCTTCAACTACCGGATTAATAAATTCGAGATGGCTGGGGTTCGGTACCAGCGTAATCGGCATCTCAGCAACGCCGCTCTCGCGATAGGCTTTCCGGGCGCCAAGATGATACTTCACATCACCCGTCCAACCTTCATAGGTGTCTTTGGTGTAGTCAGGTGAATGAAACTCGGTCAGAATCATCGAGTAGGGTTTACCAAGGATATGAGCCAGAACATTCAACCGACCACGATGCGCCATACCGATCACGATTTCTTTCGTACCGCTGACTGCCGCATTACGAATGATCGCATCGATAATCGGGATGAGCATATCGCAACCTTCAATCGAAAACCGCTTCTGACCGGGAAAGGTCTTGTGTAAAAAGCGCTCAAAGCATTCGACTTCGGTTAAGCGGTCAAGTAATTCACGCTGTCGATCAGCATCGAGGTCTCGGAAGAAGCGGCGATCTTCGGCAGCTTCACGAATCCAGGCCCGCTCGCGGTAATCTTGAATCTGATCGGTCTCGTACCCAATTGAGCCAGAGTAAGCCTGCCGTAACCGTTCTACACCTTCGGCGGCGTTCCGTACCTGCGTAGCGATTGGCCCGCGTATGATGTGCGCTGGCAATGCTGCCAGATCAGCCTGGGTGACACCATGGGTCGCCAGTTCCAGACCGGGGTCGCCAGGTGGGTCACTTCCGAGGGGATCGATGCGGGCAGCCAGATGTCCTAATTCACGAATGTATCGGATCAGGCGGGCTGCGCCTACGATGCGTGTTACGTCTAACGGTAATTGACCAGATTCGCCAGTTGGTACCGTGCTATCGTCTGGCGGTGTCCATCGCGCAAAAAAGGCCCGGGTTTCCTCATCGACCGAATGTGGGTCGGCGCAGTAGCGCTCGTACAATTCGATCAAATAGCCGGCGTTGGGTCCGTAGAAGCCATTCCATTCGTTCATGCCTCGCCCGCTCCTTGAAGTAATGAAGGGTTAGCCGATTGTTTGTTCATAATATCACAAATAATAACAACACAGTATCAGGCAATATTTTCAATTCTATTGTACCACGTTGGCTGCACAGCGTTTCAAGGCAAAAAGGCGATGCGGTCAGGAACCCGCATCGCCTTTTTTACCCGATTTGCATCGAAGATACCGAACTACATTGTCGCAATTGCGTTACATGCTGCGGCAATAATCAGCATTACGCTAACGGTGATCAAGACTGCAATGAATTGTGCCAGCCGATATGGCATCTCAAATCGGCTGACCTGGGGTTTTACAGAGGTAACTTGCTCTTGTTGCATCACTGCCTCACTAGGTTTCGTTTGTTTTCGGATATAGATATAATAGTAAATTGATATGGTGTCTAACAAGGGAGAAAAAACATCACGGCCAGGGAAGTTTCTCCCCGCTTTCTCCCCTGGAAGACTTCCCGCACGAGGAGTGAACAGTGTAGCAATTTGCAACGTTCTCCCTGCCCGCTTGTGGGTCTGCCGGGCAACCGATAAGTTCTGGTCGTGCACTGCACGACGCAGGCCAGCGGTCTGATCCACGGTATTCACGGCCAGTATTGATCTGGCCCTTGCTCGGATCGCGGCACTCGTCCAAAAATTGTGCGGAATTTTTTACCGAATCTGGGATGGTAAGCTGCTATCATGACGAGTAACCATCTGGAACCGGTCGCGTGTAAGAGTGAGGCTATCATGGAGTTTGCGTTGCTCATCCTCTGTCTCGCACCGATGATTTTCTTCATTGGTGCCGGAGTCGGGTTTCTCGTTGGGCGGGCGCTGGCTCGTTCTGCCGATCCTCGTCGTCAGTTCGCCGATCTGGTTCGGTTCTGGCAGCAATCCCAACAGATCGATGCTGCCAGCGCCGAACGTATTTTGCTGCTGTTGTATAAACAGCCCGGCGTGCAATCATCTGCTGATACCACACAACTGGCTGCGCAACCGGCTTCTACAATGACTGTGGCCGATCATACGTCACCATTGGCAGCGACGGCAGGAATGCCGTCATCACCACCGATTCCTTCAATGCCTGTGCCGGTTTCCCTGCCTAAAGCTGACCAGGTATTACCCCCACCACCGGTTGCCCCGGCAGTTACAGTGTCAATGCCGACAGCACCGGAATCTACGGCGCCACCTACAGATGCTGCGGATGACTCACAAACCGTACCACCACTGCTGACAGCATTGCTCTCGATGGAAGCACGACGAACGCTATTGATAATTGGTTCGTTTTTGATCCTCATCTCTAGCTTGGTACTGGTAATCTTTAACTGGAACCGATTTCCGCCGCTGGTACAGGTTGGACTCTTGAGTGTTTTTACCGGTAGCCTCTGGGGGGGCGGGTACTGGATGCAGCGACGTACCGCTCTCGTAACTGCCGGTCGTAATCTCAGTTCGGTCGCGATGCTGATGTTACCGGTCGTGCTGTTCTCTTTTACCCGACCGGGCTTGTTTGATCTTGACGGACGGCTGGCCTCGTTTGTGGTAAGCGTCCTGAGTTGTATGGTGTATACGGTCGCTGCCTGGCAAAGCCGACGGCTCTTCTACAGTCTGACTGCCAGTGCTGCGGCGTGTGCGGCGCTCTATAGCAGCTTTTTGTGGTGGTCGGTGGATGGACGCTGGCAGCCAATCTGGTCGTTTGTGCTGTGGAGCGTTGCCCTGATTATTGCCCACCAATTGAACCGAAGTACTCGGTCGATGCTGGTGCCTGGGCCGCGCATTGTCTCTATCGCCGGGCCAGCATTATCGATCTCAGTAAGTCTGGGATTGTTTCTGGCAAATCCCATTGCGGCTGAAGCTCCCACCACAATAACGGTGCTGCTCCTCGGGGCTGCGTTTGGCGTTGCACTGGCATGGCTCAATGATCAACCAGCCTGGCTTTGGGCGACAGCGCTCTTGGTGCCACTGGCAACGATGGTGGGAGTAGTCTTGCCCGTTGATGGGCTGACGTGGATCAACCTTAGCTTCGCCAGTCTGACACTGATCTATCCGGTCTTGGCCGCTGTGCTAGAACAGCGTTTACCGGCATATTCGCGACCATTTCTAGTTTTGATGCCGATACTGGCCGTTGTTGCGCTGGCTACTGCACTTGATCGCGTGGCAATTGTCCGAAGTTACCCGATCCTGATCGGTACCACCCTCTTGGTGGTTGGGCTGATTGAGTGGCGGCGTCTGGTTCTCTGGCAACCGCATCGGACTCTGGTCGGTACGATTGTGGTAAGTATTCAACTTGGATTAGTGACTATCTGGGCCGGTTCGTTTGTCAACACCTGGGAACTTCGTAGTCTCATTGCGGTTGTCATTGGCGGGTTGGTCTTCATCGTGAGTGCGATCCCGCTTGGTCATCGGCTCGCCTACGCGCCAGCGGTCTGGTGTTACGGTGGTGCGTTCCTGATCGCTGTCGGTACCATCCTGAGCATTGTGCTCGATCCGACCCTGCGCTTGGTTATGCCGCTGATCGCTGCGCTGCTTTACGGTTGGCGAGCTGTTCGTTACCGGCAAAGCCTGTGGGCATGGGCTGCCCTGGCAGCGGGGCTTGCGCTGTGTGGGGTGATGCTGGATCGGGTCGGATGGCTGGCAAATCTTGACCACTATCTGCTGGCAAGTGTGCTTTTCGCCAGTGGATTGAGTATCGGTGGGAGTTTGATCGGAAAACATGTTCCTGCGTATAAATACTGGACAGCACCGGCTCTGTTTTGGGCAGGTACCCTGGGTGTTGTCAGCGGTATCTTTTTCGTAGACGCTTTCTTTGCCCCTGACCTGACAGCGGTTGTTGCTGCCCTTATCGGCAGTGCTACTGTTGCTGCGCTCGGTATC
>JAGHYT010000191.1:0-5891 GCA_017743535.1 Chloroflexus sp. | reverse complement strand
AGAGACAGCCCCCAGCCCCGCTCCCGCGCTGCGGGCGGCCCTCACCTCCAGCCCCGCTCCCGCGCGGCGGGAGAGGGGTGATGAGGTGTGTAGACGTGGCATCGTTGAAAGACGCAGGCACAGGATCGCCCTTGCTCCGCTTATCCCCCTTCCTCAGCGTGAGAGAGCGAAGGAGGGCTGGGGGGAAGGTGAGGGGCCGCCAACCGTGCTCCGCAGCACTGGTGCTGAAACCGTCGAACCCCTTTGCCATCGCGTCGCGGAGACACATGTGTTGACCGCCAACGTTTCCCGAAACACGATATTGCGTACTATTGTCGAGCCTCATCGAAAGCCCAAGTTTTTGATCACCCTCTTACATGAACTTTACAGGCGAGGTGAACATGTTGAAACGACCTGCAGCGGGTATTGAGGCCTGCCTGTCTCAAGCAGTCACAAAGATCGGATTAGTAAAGAGCCAGGGCTTCCCACCCCAATAGGCTTCCACGCGATAGACCCCATCGTCGGTAACAGTCTGACGTATCCGCCGAATGCCACTGGTCATGACCTCGCCATTCACGATCAGACGAACATAGGCATCGGCTCCAACATCAACTTCGACCAGAAGTGGGCCATCGGCCAGACTGATCGTATCACCCATTTCGGCCAGCTCGCCTGGTCGGCTCAGCCGAAAGACGATTGATGGAGCATCGCCATCAAGCCGGTTGACAAAATAACAACGACCGGCTGTCAATGCAGCGTAGACCTGATTGGTAGCAACCGTCGCGTCGTGACTAAGCGGCTCAGACAGCAAAAGATAATTGGTCAGTGTGCGAAACATCCACGGGTAAGGAAAGACCTCAATTTCACCCCATGGGGCCTGACGCTTGAAGCCATGAGCATCAACCCCGCCAATCCCAAAGGTACGTCGTCCAACCATATTGAGTCGATCCCACCAGGCCAGTGTCGCTAGCGTTGGTCCACTCAGGCCAAGACGTGGGTTCAACACCAGTGCCAGCCTGTTACGGTCGGTGAGATGTTCACTCCAGTCGCTCATCAGATTCCACAGCTCTAGCCCAACCACCCGCCCTTCCCGCTGACTCGGCCCATCAATCGTCCAGTCATCCCAGCGATAAATGTCTTTGAACGAATTACGAACTCGCTCATCGGGGTGAGCAATGATACCAAAGCCTCCCCGATTGTACACTTCATCAATAAACTGCTGCGGCGGCAACTCATTGCTGATCACGGTATCCACATTGAGGGCCAGAAAGTGATTATGATCCGGCGTGATCTCGTGACCGACGATCACCAGGACATCGTCGTGCCATCCGGCAAACGGCAGACCGGCCAGTGTGTCGTGATCGGTCACGATGATCCAGCGTAGCCCTGCTTCACGGGCAGCCGCTATCAGTTGCGGGAAGGTCGCCGAGCCATCAGAATAGGTCGTGTGCATGTGTATTGCACCAGGATAGACGAACGGATAATTCATGGTACACTCCAGATGACAAATGTTGCCCTCTGCATGCTACCACAGAGCAGTATGAAGATCATCGATATTGATGCCAGTCGGGTGACGATGAACCAACGTACCGGTACTGAACGGTACAGTTATGAAGTGATTGCGGCTCTTGATCGGATCGCACCTGCCGATGTTAGCTTTCGCTTGTATACCAATGGCGGGTGTGAACGACTCCCGCCTTTGAGTCCGCGCACAACAGTACGCGATATTCGTCTCCCACGTCTCTGGACGCATCTCCGACTCGGTCCAACAAGCTGGCTCGCTCGCCCCCATGTGCTGTTTGTGCCAGCCCATGTAATTCCCATTATCCATCCACCGACGGTCGTTACCATTCACGACGTGGGGTACCGCGTATTTCCCGATACCCATACGACTCGGCGTCGCCTTGAACTAGAACTGACGACCCGGTGGAGTGTGCGAGCGGCCCGCCACGTCCTCACTGTCTCACAGGCCACGAAACGTGATCTCGTCAGTTGGTACGGTGTCGATCCGGAGCGGATTACCGTTACCCATCTTGGTTTGAGCGAGATATTCAAACCACCAACCGATCAATATCTGATCAAAGACGTGCAGGCTCGTTACGGCTTACAGGAACGTTCCTATCTCATTTATGTCGGCACCGTACAACCGCGCAAAAATCTGACACGAGTTATCGAAGCACTGGCAATAACCCTGGCCGCCGGATATGAAGTCGATCTGGTGATCGCTGGTAAACGCGGTTGGTTAAGTACCCCGATTGAACAACGGGCTCAGGAGTTGGGGATCACGCACCGTATCCACTTCATCGGGTACGTTCCTGAACAAGAACTACCCGCATTACTGGCTGGTGCGCTATGCTTTGTCTTTCCATCGCTTTACGAAGGCTTTGGAATGCCGGTTATCGAAGCAATGGCATGTGGAACGCCGGTCATCACCAGTACCAGCTCGGCGCTGCCAGAAGTAGCTGGCGATGCAGCATTGCTGGTTGATCCCCTTGACACCAACGCGATTGCTGCTGCAATCATGCAGTTGATCGATCAGGCGACGCTGCGTGAAACCTTGCGTCGGCGCGGTTTGGATCGCGCCCGTTTGTTTACGTGGGAAGCTTGTGCCAAGAAAACGCTGGAGGTGTTGCTGGCCGTGCCATAAGCAAATAATGCCAATAGGTCAGGAGTAGGTTCCGTCTCAACCTTTCGCTCCTCACATAACGGCATGCGACGGTTCCACCGATGCCACTTTAGGATGCGGACTAGCAGAGCCTACAATCACGGGTTAACAGCGCTGGTGAACAACGCTTATTGGCGAATGCGACCAATAACATTGAAAAGCCCTACCATCTAAATGATCATACCGGCTGAGGTACACTATGACTGTTCATTCCGAACAACCGTCCGCAGCCGAAGACCCTTTCGGCTACGGGATTCAACTTTTCAATCGAGGTGAATACTGGCACGCCCACGAACAGTGGGAAATATGCTGGCGAGCGGCGCAGGGCACAGACGCCGAGTTTTACAAGACGTTGATCCAGACCGCAGCCGCGCTGGTGAAGTGGCAACAGGGGAACTATCGTGGTCTTCGTCTCAACTGGGCCAAAGCCCAACGTCGGCTGCACCGGTTGCCATTGCACTATCGCGAGATCGATCTGAATGCGCTGGCAACCGCGGTAACAGCCGTGCTGGATAATCCGGAACAGGCACCGGCTCCAAAGCTAACGATAGTGAGCCACGAATGAGAACGCTGCGCGCAAAGCAGATGGCTTGCATTACTCCTCATCGCGATCACGGCGCGGAATAACCCGTGGCGCTCGCCGCGGCTCTTTCGGCGGTGGCGGCCCCAACACCAGATCAAGCGCTTGTTCAATCCGCTCGATCAGGTGAATCTTCAGGTGTCGCCGCAATGTTTGGGGAATCTCGACCAAATCGTGTTCATTGCGCTTCGGTAAGATGATCTCGCGGATACCGGCCCGGTACGCGCCCAGGACTTTCTCTTTAACCCCGCCAATCGGCAAGATGCGACCTCGCAATGTAATTTCACCAGTCATAGCTATGTCATGGCGCACGCTCCGCCCGGTCAATGCCGAAACGAGGGCCGTGGCAATTGTTACTCCAGCCGATGGGCCATCTTTAGGTGTCGCACCTTCGGGAACGTGAACGTGAATATCAATTTTGTCGAAATGACGAATCTCAATCCCCAGCCGACTGGCGTTCGCCCGTGCAAACGAGAGCGCAGCCTGCGCCGATTCCTGCATCACTTCGCCGAGCTGCCCGGTGAGAAGCAGATTGCCTTTGCCGTCCATCAACACCACTTCAACCGGCATAATGTCGCCACC
This sequence comes from Chloroflexus sp., assembly GCA_017743535.1. GTDB lineage: Bacteria > Chloroflexota > Chloroflexia > Chloroflexales > Chloroflexaceae > Chloroflexus. The sequence goes on along the minus strand of JAGHYT010000191.1, from coordinate 2,085 downwards.
GGCGCTAGTGTAGACCATACCAATTGCCACCCCTACCTGATCGACCGGATCAACTTTGCCGATCTCAAAGCGCGGCGGGCCGAGCAGTTTGGTCAGTGCCCGTGGCGTAATCTGACGCGGATGACGCTTCCCTTCGGCAATCCGGCGCGCAATTTTACGACAGATAGCACCGATCTCACGTTCGAGATTGCGTACCCCGGCTTCATACGTGTAGTGGCGAATAATGGTGTAGATGGTCTCATTGCCGAAGCGAATGGTCGTCAGTGGCAAGCCACTGTCGGTCATCTGACGCGGAATGAGAAAATGGCGGGCGATATGGAGCTTTTCGTCTTCGGTGTAGCCGGGGAGTTCAACCAGCTCCATTCGGTCGAGAAGTGGCTCAGGAATATCATCAGCAACATTTGCCGTGGTGATAAAGAGGGTCTGACTAAGATCGTAGGGTAGATCGAGGTAGTGATCGCTGAATGTGCTGTTTTGTTCAGGATCGAGCACCTCAAGCAGCGCTGCTGCTGGATCGCCACGAAAATCACTCCCCAGCTTATCTACTTCGTCGAGCATAAAGACTGGATTGATCGTCCCTGCGACCTTCATCCGCTGCAAAATCCGACCGGGCAGCGCACCGATGTACGTGCGTCGGTGCCCGCGGATTTCGGCCTCGTCGTGGACGCCACCCAGACTCAAACGAACAAAGCGCCGTCCGAGTGCTTCGGCAATGCTCTGACCGAGACTAGTCTTGCCTACGCCAGGTGGCCCGACGAAGCAAAGGATCGGCGCGCGTCGCGACGGGCCGGCCAATTGGCGCACCGCAATGTATTCGAGGATACGATCTTTGACTTTCCGCAACCCATAGTGGTTGCGTTCAAGGACTGCTGCTGCTGCCCGCAGATCACGATTCTCAGGACTGGCATTACTCCACGGTAGCGAAATCAGCCAATCGAGATAGGTGCGCAGCATCCCGTGTTCAGGAGACATCGGTGAAATCAGTTCAAGCCGGGCCAACTCTTCTTCGAAGCGCGCCATTGCATGGGCTGGCAAACCAGCCGCCGCCGCTCGTTCGCGTAAGAGGAGTATTTCCCGCCGCGATGGGTCTTCCTGGCCGAGTTCACGTTGAATCGCCCGCAATTGCTCACGCAGGAAGAGTTCGCGCTGGCTGCGATCAACCTCTTGTTGTACCTGACTATGAATGCGATTTTCCAGTTCGAGAAGATCGAGCTCTTTCGCCAGCAGAATCTCAAGCTGACGTAACCGCTGCTCAATATCTACCAGTTCGAGAATACGCTGTCGGTCTTCGATAGAAATGGGGAGCAGCGAGGCAATAATATCGGCCAACTCCCCTGGTTCGGCACTGTTAAGCGCAGAAAGATACGCATCATCAGGCAGGTTCCGCGAAAGACGCACAATCTTCTCGAAGGTAGTCAGAATAGTACGACTCAGCGCCTCGACCATCAGTGCGTCATCTTCATCGAGCGGCGGCGTAACAAGTGGCGTTGCCAGGACGCGCAGAGCCGGGTATTCGGCCACCGCACTGACAATCTGCATGCGCTGGCGCCCCTCGAGCACAATGCTGAGTGTGCCATCGGGCAAGCGGCGTAAGCGCTGCACGACCGCTTCAACCCCAACTGTGTAAAGGTCTTCAAGTCCGATGTTTGTATCATCCACCGGGCTGCGCACAGCCACTGCTAGCACCAGCCGATCACCAGCGGCTGCTTGTTCAACTGCATTGATCGCCCGCTCATCACTTACCAGAAGCGGCGCTAACATCTGTGGAAACAACACGCTATCAAGCAGTGGAAGTACTGGTCGTTCGTACACAGCCGTACTGGTAGCAGGTGATGCTGATTGTTCATTAGCCGGAGTCGTGGTCATAGCTTCGCTCCTGCGCAGGCCAATTCAAGAGCTTGAGCGATTATGAACCTGCGCATTGTCGCATTTGTACATTCAGTGTAACATATACTGCCAGTATTCGGGTGAGAGCAAATATTCTCCTCAATACTGGCTATCGGGTCCGGTGAACGTGCTACAGAGTGCGTCTGGTGTCCCTCACCTTCCCCCCAGCCCCCTTCCTCTCCCGCAGTGCGGGAGAGG
>JAGHYT010000030.1:0-36136 GCA_017743535.1 Chloroflexus sp. | reverse complement strand
CCTCCGGCCCGCATTCTGCAATATACGGCGCAATTTCGTCATTTGTTGCATCAGCAAACCGTCAAGGGCGGTTTTAGAACCCGCTCCTACCGGTGCGGTCATATGCAGCAGATTAGGAATCTCGCCGTTCCTCTCGTCTGCCAGACAGGGGAAGACGTTGGAAAGCCCTGTCTGAATCGATTGAGTGAGATTGATTCAGATATGCTACAATGCGCGGGCAGAGTTGCAATCGTAGATGACGTCCGGCGATCAGAACGTTTATGGATACACTGGCAGGAAAGCGAATTGTGCTTGGGGTGTGCGGTAGCATTGCCGCCTACAAAGTGGCACAACTGGCCCGTGATTTGACCCTGGCCGGGGCAGTGGTAGATGTGATTCTGACCGAGGCAGCCGAACGGTTTGTCGGTAGGGCAACGTTTCAGGCGTTGACCGGTCGCCCGGTGCTGACCGATATGTGGAGTTTACCGGAAGACGGGGTGGTCGGTCATGTGAGTCTTGGTATGCACGCCGATATGGTTGTGATCGCACCAGCGACTGCCAATACCATTGCCCGTCTGGCTACCGGTCTGTGTGATGATCTGCTGACAACGACTGTTTTGGCAACGCGCGCACCGCTCCTCATTGCCCCGGCGATGAATCCGGCTATGTACGAGCATCCGGCGACCCAGGCCAATCTGGCAACATTGCGCGCCCGCGGGGCATATGTGCTCGAACCAGAGATCGGACGGATGGCTGAGCCGGTGAGCGGACGTGGACGTCTTCCTGAACCGGCTGATTTGCTGGCCGAAATACGTGCGTTTCTGGGTCGGCAGGTCGGTCGTTTGCGCGGTCGGCGGGTGGTGGTCACAGCCGGTGGTACTCGTGAGCCGATTGATCCGGTACGTTATATCGGGAATCGTTCGTCGGGTCAGATGGGGTATGCGTTAGCAGCCAGAGCGCGTGATTTGGGGGCGATGGTAACCTTAATAAGTGGGCCAACCGCCTTACCGCCACCGCGAGCAATAACCTTCATTCCAGTTGAGACGGCGCTCGAGATGCGTGAGGCAGTGCAGGCGGCCTGCAAGCAGGCTGATATGCTGATTATGAATGCGGCAGTGGCCGATTTTCGGCCAGCTTCTGTGTCGGACGAGAAGATCAAGAAACGCGACGATGAAGGGATGATGCTGCATCTGGTGCAGAATCCCGATGTCGTTGGCGAACTGGCTGGTCGGCGTGACATCTTTAAGGTTGGTTTTGCCGCCGAAACAAACGATCTGTTGCGTAATGCGCGAAGTAAACTGCAACGCAAAGGGCTGAATGTGATCGTGGCGAATGATGCTGTTGCCAGCATCGGTCAGCCTGAGATTGCGCTCACGGTGCTTGATGATGCGCGCACAGTAGAATTGCCGCGTCTGCCAAAAGCCGAGGCGGCAGCAGTATTGCTTGATCTCATTGTGGAACGTTTTGAGCAGTGGCTGAACGTCCAGCCGTTGTCTGTCAGAGAGATTGAGGAGCAATGACGACAGAACCGCAACCAAATCAATCTTCACCTGAACCATCGCCGACGTCACGGTCAACACGCCGGTTGACGGCGCCGCAATCGCTACGAGCCGCGCCAAAGGTCCCTACGCAGCAGGTAGCACGCGCCGAGGTGAATGATTTGATCGCTGCATTAGGTGATCCGGGCCATCCGCGTCACGCGGAGGCGGTTGATCTGTTGATCGCTATGGGCGCAGCCGCTGTGCCGGCGTTGTGTGATGTCGTTGGCCCTGATCAACCCTGGTTAACAGTGTATCGGGCGACTGAAGTGTTAGCCCAAATCGGCGATGGTCGGGCAACCAGACCACTTATCAATGCGCTGAAACATCAGAATGCTAATGTGCGCTGGGGAGCAGTACGTGCCTTGACTCAGGTTGGTGATGTTCGTGCGCTGTTGGCGCTTCGCGAGGTAGCTCGTTCTGATCAGGGCCGTACTAGTTGGGGTGAATCGGTGGCCGATGCGGCCCAAAGTGCTCTGGATCTGCTCAATCGGCGAAGTATCTGGACCCAGAGCCTTGAATTGGTGAAACTGGCTGTGGTGAGTGTGATCTTCCTGTTGTCAATGGCTTTGGCTTTTGGGGTCATCGGGGCATTGCGTAACGAACTTGAACAATTTGGTCGGTATATCCCCGGTCAAACAGAATTGCCCACCCTGGTTTTACCGACACCAAGGCCGACGGCTACACCGCGACGACCAACTACGGCAGCGCAACCAACAAATCTTCCAGCAGCAACTCAGGCGATTACCGGTACGGCTTTACAGGTCGCGAATGTGCGTCCCTTGCCCGGCACTAACAACCAGCCTATCGGACGGATCAACGCCGGCGATGAAATTATCTTCCTTGCTCGCACTGCTAACGATCAGTGGTATCTGATCCGACTTGGCGAACGGCGTAGCCCTGATTCATTTATCGCCAATCCTGATGGAAGCGGTACCGGTTGGGTTAATCGGGCATTGGTTTCACCCCCCGCAGTGGAAGTGCCTGTTCAGGAGCCGTTACCGCTTACGATCCCAACAGCAACTCCGTGAAGTCACTTGTCCATACTCCCGCACCTCTTTTCGCTTATCAGGGAGGAAGGGAACAAAGTGTGTCGAGGGCAAGGTGTTCGGAGGTGCCCTGAAGAGTTTTTCAGGTGTGTGACCAGGCACGGCACGTTGCGAGTGGTCATCCCTTATGCCACGCAACAAGATGTAGTACCAGGTTCTACAATCGTGATCAAGCATTGCCAATCGGTGATCATTGGATGTATCACGGCGTTGGGCTGGGCCAGCCTTGCCGGGATCGTGATCGTTCTCCTCTACCAGGCGCCTATGCGCCGGGCATTTGATATTGGCGATAACGATGCCGGAGTAGTGCAAGGTTTTGCAGAACCAGAACGCTTCACCATCTTAGATGGGAGCAGTTTTGATGGATCGATCAGACGTGTCTTACCAACGGCTGCGCTGCGTTTACCTCAGGTTGGAACACCGGCTGCGGTAACGATCCGCTGGCTGGCGCCGACGGGAATGCCGGTCGTAGTGCAGGTCAACGATGAGCTGAGCCAACAGTTTGTGGCACAGGGGCAATGGGAAGAGCAAACCGTTGTCTTAACCGGCGGCTGGCGCAAAGCGTTTGATACCGTTGTACGGATCACATCGCCAGCAGCGGATCAAATACTGCTTGACCGGATTGAGATAACGGTCTTGCCACCGGTATGGCCTCACCCGGCACAGTTGTTGTATGCCGGACTTGTTGGCGTGCTGTGCAGGGTATTGTTTGCTGGACAGCCACGATGGCAACCGGTACTGACCATTGTCGGTTACGGTATTGGATGGCTTCTGCTCTATCGCGACAGTCCTTATCCACTTATCTACCTGCCACCGATCAGTGTCGCAGTGTTAGGAGCTGCTACGCTGGTCAGGTACTGGCCCATTGTGGTAACACGCTGGCCGCAGTGGGCCACACCGTGGCTTGTCGTCTGTCTCATAGGAAGCTGGGTAAGTTGGCTGCTACCGGCAATGCAGGCACACGTAACATTGGCCCGGCCCGGCGTCGAAAACGATTTTCGCGTTTTTGCAACGCGCGATACGTTATCAACCATCTTTCAGGCTGATGGCTTTTACAATCTTGGCTATCCACTCTTGCTCTGGCTGGTACGTCCTTTCACGCATGATAATCCCTTCCTGGCTGCACGGTTGATCGCACTGGTTTCCGGAGGTGTCTTAATTGGCGCCGGTTATTGGCTGGCACGCTGTTTGCTTGCTCCAGCGCCATCATTACTGGCCGCTGGCTTCCTGGCGTTGAGCGGAATGGTGACGCAGTACAGCCTGCTGATCGGCAGCGATATGCCATTTGCAGCCCTAATGACACTGGCAGTAGCCGTGACGTTGCGAGTCAATACGCGCACGCACGCAGCGATGGTCTTGTTTGGAGGTTTGCTGGCCGGAGCAGCTTTCCTAATACGTCATCCGGGTTTGATCCTGCTCTTGTGGGGAGGAATCACGCTCTGGTATACTGCCGGTTGGCGAATGGCAATAGTGTTTGGGACAGGATTTATCCTGGCCGCGTCACCACAACTCACTGTGAATATCCTGCAAACCGGTCAGCCATTGTTCAATCAGCAGGCCAAAAATATCTGGCTGGCAGTGTACGCCAATACCGATTGGGGAAGATGGGACGAAGTACCCAACAGTATTGGTCTGCTCGAAGTGATCGGACGTGATCCGCTGCGTTTTTTGTTTAACTGGGTGCGAAATGTAATCGGTTTCATCGGCGCCGGTGCAGAGGACGTAAGTGAGTTTGGCCGCGCCGATCAATTGCGCTTACTCGGTTGGCCGGTCAACTGGCTGGCAATTGGGGGATTGGTGATAGCAAGCTGGCTGGCGTGGTACAGACGCGCCGATAGACGCTGGTTGGCCCTGACTAGCCTGATCGGCGTGTATGTAGTGGTGATTGCCACTGCGTTTATTCTGCCCCGGTTCTTCTTGCCACTCGCGCCGTTGTATGCGGTTGCCGCCGCGTGGGCAATGCAGCAGCTATGGAGAGGTCAGCGCCAGTTGTTGATCGCTACGCTCATCATTGCCATCCTCTTGAGTGTCGGGCCAGGTGCAGCGGTGCAGGCTGTGCTGTCTGCCCAGCCGCCGGACGAAGTGGCCGCTGTAGCGTTGGTACGACAATCGTTACCCACCGATAATGTGAGCATCGTGGCTGCAATTCCCGACCGTTTGCCACTGGCAAAGTATTCAGCGATTGCCCATCTGATCAAGTTTCGTGTGCCAGTAACGGTTACCGCGAACGAATTACAGGCCATAGCCGCCGATTATCTGCTTTGGGATCAGGCTCAAGGTACACCACCGATACCCGAATCAGAGCGACATCGAATTGGTGAAGGTCGCTTTGTGCTGTACGCGATGAGAGGAGGAAGAGGAGAGGAGTGATAGGAGCAGATTTCATTACGTCTGGTACAGTTAGAACGGCACGTGAGAGCAGCAAGCCTGTGCAGTTGTGGTATCTGGATGTAGTGCAGGTCATGCAGCTATCACACCGGCAGAGACGCATCTGCTGTGTCCAGATTTAGGAGAGCGAGCAGCACAAATGCTATCTTCGTCCGTTGAGAAAGCAACAATTGCCGAAACACCTTATCAAAAGTCGCAATCGCGAACGCTTGCACGACCACTGCTCTGGGTAGGTATCCTCATCGTAATGGGGTTGATCTTGCGCCTCTGGTTTCTGGCAATTAACCAGATCGATCCACGCTTTTCGGCAGCCGATGATGGCGACTATTATCTGCGAGCACTGCAATTTGCAGTCACCGGCGAGTATCACGATAACTCCTGGCTGATCCGACCACCGGGACACATCTTCTTCTTCGCAGCAATGTTACGGATTGGGTTGTGGTTTGGTGATCCGGCAATCGGTATCACGCTCATCCGGGTAGTGCAGATCGGCCTATCACTGGCGTTGATCCCGCTCGGCTACGACCTGGCACGACGGCTCTTTCATCCGCGGGCCGGTCTGATCTTCGCGGTTGTACTGGCGATCTGGATGCCGCTAGTCGAGTTACCCATTCTCATTCTCAGTGAGCCACTGTTTTTCTTTATGCTCTTTCTACACGTGTGGTTCCTGGTTCGCTGGCGTGATGAGCATCGTAGTGGTTGGTTGATTGGCGCCGGAATCACGCTGGCAATCGCTGCTCTCGCCCGTTCGCCCGGTCTGTACGGTGCATTGTTCGCCGTGATCTTCATCGTGACCCAGGTGTGGATGTCTGATCGTCAACTCCGGGGGCAGCGGCTAATGCTGGCGTTGCTGGCGTTTCTCCTGCCTTTTGTGCTGACGATAGCGCCCTGGACGATTCGCAATTATCTGGTCTATCGCGACATTATTCTGATTGACACCTTAGGGCCGGTTAATCTGTGGATCGCGATGAGCGATGCTGTCCATGAAGGTCGTGGTGAGGGTGAGGCGAAGGCGATCCTTATGGCGCTGCCACAGGCAGAACGGCAACGGTTTGTTAGTAGTGAACTGCGCCGGATTGTTCAGACTGAACCCTGGCGGCTAATCCGTAATCTCTGGCCCCATTTTCAGCATATCTGGAAGGCACAGTTTATCGAAGACTTTTTTGTCAAATCTAGCTTTTTTACCCGACCTTTACGAGATGTTTGGCCACTTGGTCTGGTGGGCGATCTGATCTGGATTATCTTCACGCTGGCAGCGCCCTTCACGCTTTTCGGGCGCTGGCGCGAGGGTCCGATACGATTGCTGGCATGGAGCTGGATCGGCTATACGTGTCTGATGGTGATGTTGATCCATGTCGAGCCGCGCTACCTGCTGCCGGTCTGGCTATGGATGGCGTTGTACGGTACAGCAGCATTAGCCCAGATCGGTCGGCAGCGCTGGCGATTCGATTGGGTTGCAGTGGGATCGCTTACCATCAGTCTAGGACTGGTGTATCTCATTTTCAGTTACCGCGATTACCCGGCAATTCTCCGGGCAGGGATTGCGCGTGAGCAAGCGTGGTCTGCGGCAGTAACTGCGCTTGAGCGCAATGATGTACAGGCTGCCGAGCAGGCATACCGTCAGATGTTGGCTGCCGATCCAGATTTTGCCGATGGTCAGGCAGAATTTGCGCGCTGGTTACTCGCACAACAGCGTTATGATGAAGCCTGGCAGGTTATTGGAACTTATCCTACCCATCGCGGCAACCTCGTGCGTGGTGCGTTGGCGCGTGCGCAAGGCGATACAGCAACCGCCATTGCCTATCTGCGCGATACTGAAGAGCGAGCCGGTGAGGATGTGCAACGGCTGGCATTCTATTGGTTGTCACCGGCGCCGACAACGACACTCACGGTAGGTACTGATCTCGATCTTGGCTATTTGTATGGATTTTCATTCGGTGAACGCGCCGGCGGTGAACCGTTTCGCTGGTTGCAGGGCAACGGCGAGGTTCGATTGCCGCTACCGGCACCTTTACGTGGCAATGAAACACTGGCTCTGCGTCTAACCGCGCCGCAACCGACAACGCTCAGTGTTACAATAGGCCGACTGCAATATGCGGTCAACGTTGCACCAGGTGGCTGGCGAGTGTATCATCTGCCAATACCAACCGAGATGCGCGGTGCGCAAGAGGTACGGATCGCACTCAAAGCGCCGACTTTCTTGCCCTATCAGCATTTTGCCGGAAATACCGATGCACGTCCGTTGAGTGTTATGGTACAGCGTATATCAATTCGGTAAATCGTCATGCAACAGGTAGATACAACAGCAACGGCCATGAATGTTGCTACGCCGGAATACCCCTTTACGGTAAGTGTTGTGATACCGGCGTACAATGAGGCCCACGGCATTGCCCAAGTCATTGAGCGGATCCGGACGGTATTACCCCATGCCGAAATCGTCGTTGTTGATGATTGCTCACAAGATGAAACAGCGCATGTTGCCCGGGCTGCCGGCGCACGAGTCATTCGTCATCCGATCAATCGTGGCAATGGTGCAGCGGTGAAGACTGGGATTCGGCGTGCCCACGGCGAGGTGGTGCTCTTGATGGATGCCGACGGACAGATGGATCCGCGCTTTATTCCCGATCTGCTGGCGGGGATTGCTGCTGGCTATGATATGGTTGTTGGGGCACGTACCCGCGAAACGCAAGGTGATTCGTTGGTGCGTAGATGGGGCAACCGTGCTCTTGATATGCTGGGCAGCTATCTGGTTGAAACGGAAGTACGTGATCTGACCAGCGGGTATCGGGCGATACGCCGCGAAGTGATTATGGAATTCATCAATCTGCTGCCGAATCGCTATTCCTACCCAACCACCAGTACCCTGGCGCTGCTCAAAGCCGGGTATAACGTTGGCTATGTGCCGGTGACCGGTCAGCGCCGACAGGGCGGTCGCAGTGGTCAGAAACTCTTGCGCAATGGTATCCGGTTTGGTCTGATTATCTTGCGGATTGTCTCACTCTTTGCCCCACTGCGAGTCTACCTACCGGTCGCACTTTCAATGCAGGTATTAGCCTTGATGTCGTTTTTGATTAGCTTTTTCATCACCGATCCATTTCGTTTTCATATCCCCAATTCGGCAGTCGGCTTATTTGTTGGTAGCATTATCATCTTTATGTTTGGTTTGAACGCCGAACAAGTGGCGGCACTCCGGTTTCAGCGTCCATTTCGCGACCACGAGGAGGGATAAGAATCGTATGCGTCCGCTCGTCTCGTGGTTGCTGCGACTGATTGGTCCGGCGCTCTTGCTAGTGTTTATTGCTACCAGCGATTTGCGTTTACTGTGGGACATTATTCGCTCGGCTGAGCTAGCGCCGATTATCTGGTCTCTAGCGTTGTTTCCACCGTTCATCATCATCAAATCCTGGCGCTGGATTCAGATTATGCGGGGGATGCAACTCGATCTTGATCTACCGACAGCCTGTGCGCTTTATACGGTTGGCCTGTTTTATGGCACAGTGACACCGGGGCAGGCCGGTGATCTGTTGAAGGCCGTGTATCTGCGTGAACGCGGCATCCCGACAGCACCGGCCTTGCTCTCGGTGGTGCTGGATCGACTCTGTGACCTGATCGTGATGGCAGCTCTGGGTACAATCGGTGTGTTTGCGCTCGGTCGCCTCTTGCCGAGCCGTGAATTGCAGCAGGCGATTGTCATCTTGACCGGCACCGGGCTTGTGCTAATGAGCGTACTGTTAACTGCGCGTAAACCGCGCTCGTGGCTGCTAACGACGATTTTGCCGCGATTGGCGCCTCGTTTGCGTGCTCGTCTTGACCGCTGGAATGAGCAGATGCACAGTCTGACGCTGACAACCGGCTTAATCGGCATTGTAGGCGGCGCGACCTTCATCTCGGCCAGTTTTACCTTTCTACGCATTTGGTTGCTCTTCCTTGCTCTTGATTTAAGTGCGGTGCCGTTATTGGTTGTCGTTGGGGCGACGGCACTGATCTCGGTCTTGCAGGTGTTACCAATCTCCTTTGGCGGTGTGGGCATTCGCGATGTGGTGTTATTCGCGATACTCTCTGCCTATGGCTACACCCAGGAACAAGCGCTCACTCTTTCGGTACTGTTTCTGTTGATTAATATCGAACACCTGCTTATTGGGTTTATCGTTTCGTTCTGGTTTCCGCTTGGGCGCAGTGGTACAATATCTTTATGACGTACAATCGCTACGCTGCCGTGTATGATGGGAGCGGTCAGATACGGTTTGCACTGCTGACTGCCATCTATTTAGAGGAGGTATTGCAGCGTCACCCCGTATCAGGGCGGCGGGTACTGGATATTGCCTGCGGTACCGGTACGCTGTTGGCAATTCTGGCTGAACGCGGTTGGGAGGTAACAGGGCTTGACGTCTCGGCAGCAATGCTGGCACAGGCCGCGGCAAAACTGGCTGCTGTTCCAACTCGCGTAGAGCTGTGGCAGGGAGACATGCGCGATCTGGCAGGATTGCTACCGGCCAATGCGTTTGATCTGGTGACATGTACCTACGATAGTCTGAACTATTTGATTGGAAGCAACGATCTGGCAGCCTGTTTACGCGGTGTGGCACGAGTATTGACGGCGGGTGGTTTGTTTGTTGCCGATATGAATACCCGCCACTTTCTGGCTCACGATTGGGGGGAATGCGCGTTTAGTGAACAACCATCGTATATTCAGGTTGAACGAACCTTCTTCGATCCGTCTAGTGATGTTTCAACAATGTGGCTGACCGGTTTCATCGGCAACGATCACGAAGGATACGAACGTTTCGATGAATTGCATATCGAGCGTGCATACCCGCTAGAGCTCGTTGCTGCATTGATTGAAGCTGCCGGGTTGCAGATCGAAGGATGTTACGACGGATTTACCTTTCAACCACCGACTACAACAACTCAGCGTCTGTGCTGGGTTGCCCGTAAACCACTATGCCAAAACTGCTGATCTTATCGACTGGGGGTGCCTTAACGATTCGCCGGGCGTTAGGTGCGCGTGATGATCAGCCATTCACGTTGCGCTCAGACCTGACGGTTACTATCGAAGAGTTTGCCAATCTGCCCGGCAGTCATCTGACGCCGCAGCAGATATTTGCCCTGAGCCAGCGTATCCAGAATCTGCGCGACAGTTTCGATAGTATCCTGGTGACAACCGGTAGTGACACGTTGGAGGAGACCGCTTTTCTCATCGATCTCTTGCTTCCTGAAGGCCCGCCGATTGTCATTACCGGTCTGCCGCGCCTCAGTGGTAGTGGCTTCCCTGACGCGAACGGGCTGCTGGCAGCGATCACGGTAGCCGCGGCTCCGTCTGCTGCTAATCTAGGCGTGTTGGTCGTCGCTGATGGTGCGATCTACGCTGCAACAGCCGTGCAGATGCAGTTTAGTCAGGGTATTGGGATGATCACAGCGCCGACAGGATTCTTGGGGCGGGTCGAGGGTGATCAGGTGTACATTCGATTACAGCCGCTGAACCGTCAATGGATTGCGGCCCCGCGACTGGTTGAACCGGTCGATCTGATACGCATCGGCCAGGGTGCCGATGATCGCCAACTACGCCACAGTATTGCTGACAATGTTGCCGGTATTGTCATCGAGACGTTCGGCAGCGGGCGGATACCACCGTGGTGGCTACCGGCTATCAGCGAGGCCATTCAGCGCCGTATTCCGGTTGTTGCTGTCAGTCGGGCTGGTGTCGGTGGAATGGGGGATGAATTCGGGTACGTCGGCGCCTACCATGATCTGCGCAAGCTGGGGGTCATTTTTGCCCCTAATCTGAGCGGGATCAAAGCCCGTTTGAAGCTCATGGCAGCGTTAGCGGTGGCGCGTTCGCCTGCCGAGTTACGGGCGCTGTTCCAAGAGCGTAAGGATAGTTGAGGGGAGAAACGCAGTCAGTGGTCGCGGCTTCCCTGCTACTGGCGTACACGATAATAGAGGAGTAGAGGACGATGGAAGTACTACCGCCGCCAGAGGCAAAAGCAGAGTATGTCGAGCAAATGTTTGCCCGAATTGCTCGCGGCTACGATCGTGTTAACCGGGTGATGACCTTTGGGCTTGATCAGGGTTGGCGGCGTAAAGTCGTTGAATATGTTGCGCCACCGGTCTACGGTCGTGCGCTTGATGTGGGAACCGGTACGGGTGACTTTTTACCTGAACTTGCCGCATGGGCGCGTGAAGGGTTCGTCATTGGGGTCGATTTTACCGTCCCGATGATGCGGGCTGGGCAGCCCAAAATCGCCGATCTGGTACACCGTGGTCGTGCGGCCTTTGTTGCCGGTGATGCGCTACAATTACCCTTCCCTGACAACACCTTCGACGCAATCACAACCGGTTTCGTGCTACGGAACGTAACCGACATTCCCGCCGCGTTGCGCGAAATGTATCGCGTAGCCCGACCAGGCGCAACAATGGCGTGTCTAGAAGTGGCTCGACCGCAGAACCCACTCTTGCGCTGGGGGCATCGCATCTATTTCGAGCAGGTGGTACCCTGGATCGGTGCACTGCTCGGTGGTGATCGCCGGGCCTATACCTATCTACCGCAATCGGCGCGGCTCTTTCCCCCACCCGATAAGCTGGCAGCGATGATGCGGGATGCCGGCTGGCAACACGTCTTTTACCGTTTGTACGGACTGGGGGCAGTGGCTATTCACGTCGGTGCTAAGGTATAGTCAGGATTATACGCATATCAAACGCTTCACTCGCACGAGGTGGCCCGATGTACTACGATGACGATCACAACTATGACGACATTCGCCGGCGTGCCCGGTCGCTCATGCGTTCGCGGCGCTCAGAGGACTGGATTGACGATGACTGGGAGATGTTGCCTAGACGCGGCTACCGTTCACAACGGCCTGGTGGCGGGTTGTCGGTGTCGTTCCTTCTTTTGCTCATCGTCGTGCTGGTCGTTGGGATCGGTGGCTTCTGGATCGCACAGCGCATAAACGCCGTGGGAACGGCGCTACCCAACCTGCAAGTGATCGTTCAAACCCCGACCCCACAAATTGTCAGTGGAGCGGCAGTAGTTCAGCGGATTCAGCAACTGAGTCGTCTCGAAACCAGCAAATACACAATTGAGCGCGTGATCGATGTGCGGCAGAGCAGCAACATTCCGATTATCGGTGACTGGCTTGCCAGTGACGCCTTGCTGTTGATTGCACACGGTACGGTTGTAGTCGGGGTTGATCTGAGCCAGATCACGGCTGATGCAGTAACCGTTTCTGCCGATGGGAGCCGGATCACCGTTCGTTTACCTCCGGTGCAGGTCTTTAGCGCAACTCTTGATAACAGCAAAACTCGCGTGTACAGTCGCGACCGGGGCTTGCTGGCGCCGGAAAATCCGCATCTGGAGACTATCGCTCGTCAGGCTGCCGAGCAGCAGATTTTACAGGCGGCGTGTGAAGATGGGATCATGGAAGAAGGAACCTGTAATGCTGCATTAGCACTTCGCCAGTTTCTTGGCCTGATCGATGGGGCAGTTGTTGAGGTCATCACATCGCCGCCGGCAGCGTGTACCGTTACACCCTGATAGAGGCTTGTCAAGGCACCGGAAATGAGTGTTCCGTATGGAGTATTGATAGGGGGATTGGGTGCATACACTGACGAATACCTGGTTTCATTATGTCTGACCGCTGGTTATCACGCCCTGGCCGTGCGTGGCGTCCAGGCACTGTTTGACACCTTGAGTCGGCAGATTGATCTGGCCTTGATCGACCTGCCGGGCAGTGAGCATCTTACTCAGATTCCAGAGGTGACCAGACATTTCAAAGGTATCTTGATCATTCTTGGCCCACGCAATGATCGGCTGACCGTCGAGGCCTTCCATTATGGTATCGATGATTATATTGCACGACCCTTTCGCGCCGACGAACTGTTAGCGCGTATGCGTGCCCATTTACGGCGTTATCAACGCAGTATGCCACCTCCCTTCACCGTTGGCCCGTTCACGTTTGATCTGGCAGCCCGACGCATCTCGTTCAACGATACCCCTCTGACGCTCGACCTGCCTTCGTTTGCGCTTCTCAATGTTCTGTCCGAAGCGCCTACCCGTCTGTTTACCGCAACCGAACTCTTGACCCAGGTCTGGGGACGTGCTGAGGCTACCAATGTTGCCCTTCTCGACACGAGCTGGCAGCGTCTGCGTCACCAGGTCGGAAATGCAGTTGATGTATTGGTTGGTGATGTCCGGCAAGGATTTGCTCTTTTGGCTCCCTCACCTTCCCCCTAGCCCCTTCCTCTCTACCACGGGGAGAGGAAGGAGTGAGGGATAGTCTCCTTACCTCTTGACAATTGCGGTCGCTTTCGGTATTCTGTGTACCATAATTGAAATTAATTTTCGTATTATGAAAAACGCTATGCTTCAAGTGGAGGCATTATGCTCATCTGTGTCGCTCTGTTCTTGGGCAGGTCGTTCGTCGAACAGAGCAGAAACTGCAAATGTTGCACACCCTTATGGCATACATTTGAAATAGGCGTGGCTTCCACTGCACTCGCCCTAGAACACAGACCGGAGGGCCGCGCTAGGTAGGCGTAGCGGTTGGGAGGCATCGGCGGCGGGTACGTGATGTTCGTTGTCCGGTCATTGAACAGTACGCAAACGAAGCAGGACAAGTGTCTTCACCATTGCCAGCCCGATCAGGAGACCCCGCATAAAGATACTTTCTACCAGAAACAGCGCTGCTCCGCCTAACAAACCCCAGACAAGGAGGAAGGTAACGATTTTGGTCTGAAGCGTCAGTCCACGCTTTTCCCGCCAAGTGGTGATCACCGGTCCGAAAAAGCGGTTTGTTATCAACCAGCGATAGAGCCGTTCTGAGCTGCGGATGTAGCAAGCGGCCGCGATCAAGATGAATGGGGTGGTTGGAATACCTGGAACCACAATGCCTAGTGTTCCGATAAGCAGCGCCAACGAGCCAACGGTCAGCAGAATAACCCGAAGGATCAGGTTTTTTCGGGTGCGCTGTGTGTGTTCATAACGGTTTTGTTTCATTACCCATTCCTCCGTATGGAACAGTCAACTGCACGGACAAATACCTATTTCGCCTTACGTTGTCGTGTGAAGCCTTATTGCGTGGTTATTGAGATACTATCTCAACTATTATACCATTACGCCAAAGGTAGATCGTCAGAGAACAAAGATCGCGACAATACCGGTAGGAGCGGGTCCCCAACCCGTCTACTCTCTCCTTTCCGTTCTCCTTTGGCGGAGAGGAGGGGCAGAACTAGAGGTACGTCTGCTGCCCGCTTTGCCGCATTCCTGGCGTATAATAACGTCAATAGTCGCTGATCACTCATTCTCGACGGTAAGACATCTATGCCTGTACGTACCATACTGATCGTGCTGGTGAGTGCGTTGTTGTTGGGGTCGGGAATCATCGTGTATCCGACCGCCGTCCAAACCCCTTCCCCGCCTGCGACCACACCGCTGCCTTCCACACCGACGCCGGTTGTTTCAGCAACACCCCAGACCGGCGCGTTGTCTGCCGATGAGCTGGGCAGGTGCTTCAACGAACCGCTCGTATGTCTGATCAACCTGGTTGTTACTGGGAATCTATGGCTAGCGGTTGTATTGATCGGCGTTGTGATTGCACTTGCCGTAATCGAACCCTGGCGCACGCGGTTTGTGCGTTGGTTTGACCGGCTGATCGGCGGGCAGAAGCAAGACATCCGATATGATGCAGAGCTTGAATGGAAGAGGGAAAAGATTGTAGAGCAGCTCTCATATAAGGAGCGGCGACGGCAGGCGCCTGCGGGCCGCGAGCGCTACTTGCAGCGGCTGGAGCGTGATATGCGCCGGATGGCGAAGATTCCGGCTTTGGGTCGTGAACAGCGCGAATTGAACCTCGAGCAGGTCTATATTCCGCTGTACGTGGTCGAACGCGAGCAGATCGAGCGCTTTCAGGCCTATTTGCTTGGTAAAGATGACTCGCGCCGTGAAGCATACAAAGCGGTGGATACCAGCCGGCCGGTGTTCCGCCTGTTGAGTGAACCAAACCTTTTGCCGAAGACGAAATCCAAAAAACCGGCAGACCCTGAACAGACCACCACCCGGCTGCTGCTGGTGGGGCGGGCCGGTAGTGGTAAGACGACAACGCTCCATTACGGGGCGCTGGTGCTGGCACAGGCGTGGCGTGACAAACGAGGGCTGCACCTCATCCGCGAACGGTTGGAACTCTTCACCGACCGCTGCCCGTTCCCGATCTACGCCCGTCTGACCGAACTGATGACGTATGTACGCAACCGGTATCAGGCTCAGGACCTGGTCGGTGCACCGGCTTCGGTATTGCTCGATGCCCTCGACGAGCTGGTGCGGCGCGATGTACCTGACTTGCCGACCAACATGGTGAGCGATTGGGTCAAAGAGGGTGGGTGTGTGCTAATGCTCGATGGTCTGGATGAGACCGGCGATGCCGAGGAGCGCGGCCATACCATCGACCTGATCAACAGTCTGGTGCGGGAATATCCGCATAATCGCTATCTGCTGGCCAGTCGCCCGTTTGAAGGGTTGAGTGAGCGGCTATCGGGATTCGTCGAGCGTCATTTGCGTCCGTTAGATGCAGACGATATTAAGCGTCTCCTGAACAATCTCTTTCGGGCACTACGCTTACCGGCAGAGCAAGCCGCAGATGAGTATCACGATCCCACCACTCTCGTGCCGGAAGCTGCCGAACTGTGGCAGAGTCTCGAACGTAATCCGCGGCTGTTCGATATGGCGACCAATCCCCTGCTATTGACCAGTATGGCGGTGTTGGTCGAAGGGCGTGAGCCGCTGCCGGTAGAGCGGGCCAAAATCTACGAAAAGCTGGTACGGCTGACGATTGAAGCTTGGCGCAAGGCGCAACTGAGTCGCGACCGGCCGGGGGTCGTGGTCAGACTGTTCGAGGAGAGTGACGACAGTGTGCGTCTGCGCTTGCAGTTGTTGGCGGCGGCGATGCTCGAAAAGGAGCAGCGTGAAGTGACCTTAACTCAGGCCCGCGAGGTGCTGCGGCCGGTCTATCGGGCAAATAACCCCGATTGGAATGACGAGCGGTGTGATGCGTATATCCGCGAGCTGCTCGCACAGCTTGCCTTGCATAGCGGGTTACTGCAAGCCCGTGACATCGACTCGCTCTTCAGTTTTGCCCATTTCACGCTACAGGAATACCTAGCCGCTCGTTATTACACCGAGCAAGGGCGTGACAAGGAAGAGAAAGTCCGCCGCCTGGTCGAGCGCTGGGCAGAACCGCGCTGGCGCGAGACGATTCTGCTGGCGATTGGCCACGAAGCGACCAGCGGCTCGCGTGAGACGGCGCAGCAAATGATTATGCAATTGCTTGCAACCGGCGATCCTGAAGCCATCATCCTGGCCGGCGATGGTTTGGACGAAGCGAATGCACGTACTGTGGGCGAGCTAACTCCCCAGCGAGTTGAGGTAGCCAACCGCCTCCGCGAGCTTGCCGCGCTCACCCCGGCCTGGCGTCAGGTTGCCCATCCCGATCCGGTGGTGCGTAACCGCGCCGCGCTGATCCTTGACCGGCTCGGCGAGGATAACGACCGCCCCGGCCTCGATCCAACCAGAGCCGACTACTGGGCCGAACGTATCGAAGCGGGTGAGTTCAGCATGGGCGATGACGAGGGTCTGTATGGTGGTGAAAAACCGCAATTCATCTACCGCATCAACCGCCCCTTTGCCCTGGCCCGCTTTCCGGTCACCAACCGGCAGTACCTGCGCTTCCTCGAAGCTCTAGCGGGACGCGGCGATCAGCCGACGGTGAACGCTGCCCAGCAGGTATTGACAGAATGGCGTCAGGCAGAGTTATCGGATGCCCTGCTACACCCTCGGTTCTGGTCTGGCGCCCGCTACCGGCCCGGTGAGGGGAATCTGCCGGTGGTAGGCGTCACCTGGTACGCGGCCAGCGCTTTTGCCCGCTGGGTAGACATCTGGCTCCATACGATTGGGGTGCTGAGTACAGGTGAAGAAGTGCGCTTGCCCAGCGAAGCCGAGTGGGAGCGAGCGGCGGCCTATCCGGTCGTCTTACCGGCAGGTGCACCGCGAGCCGGGCGTCGCACCTATCCATGGGGCGAGCAGTTGACAAGAACGCCTGCATCGAGTATTGTATCAAGTATCGAAGCAAATGTTGCGGGCAGTGAGATTGGCCAATCCTCGGTCGTTGGCATCTTCCCACACGGTGCGGCGGCCTGTGGCGCCGAAGACATGGCGGGGAATGTTTGGGAATGGTGCAGTACGAGGTACGTTCCGTATCCATTAGGAGCAGATATTAAACCAGAAAGTTTTTACAATCTGACACGGGATAGAGCATTTGTGCTGCGCGGCGGCTCGTGGCACATCACTGCTGCGGCTGCGCGTTGCGCCTTCCGCTACGACGACCTCCCTGATGGCGACCTCGACGATTGGGGTTTTCGTCTCGCCCGTTTATTCTCCTGAGTCTTTATGTCTTTTTGACTTTTTGTCATGATACAGTGTAAAGAGTTTTTGCTCCTCACTAGATCGATGCGATCGTAAGCAGGGGGTGTGGGGGACGGCTAGTCCCCCACCCGCAATGGAAGGTATGAAGTGAGTGTGCAGTGATGAAGACGTATCGGCAGTTGTATCCGCAGGTGTACGATTTTGAAAATCTCTACGCTTCCTACCGCGCCGCCCGGCGCGCAAAGCGTGGGCGGGCAGAAGTTGCCCGTTTTGAGGTTAGAGTTGAAGATGAGTTGTTCCGCTTGCAAGACGAGCTGCGTAACGAAACGTATCGCCCCGGTACGTATCGGAACTTCTACATTTACGAGCCGAAGAAGCGTAAAATCAGTGCCGCTCCTTTCCGAACTTCGTAGCGCATCGACGTTTGAAACGACCCGTAATGGTACCTTTCCAGCGTCGGCTGCGAATGCTACAAGGAGAATGCACCACAGCGAGCACAGAGAGCACGGAGAGGTGCGGAGGGTTTTATCAAGGCTCTGTGTTCTCTGTGCCCTCGGTGGTGAACCATTCGTGCTCGCTGCCATACCTTATGAACTGCCTTCACGACCGTACCGTCAATTCCTGCCAGCGGCGACGCCACTGCTCAAGCCAGCTTGTACCGCGCAGTCGCCACGTGCCGACGATCCCGTAAGGCAGGAAGAGCACAATCAGAATGTAAACAATTCCGAAGAGTAGCGGCCAGCTCGGCCCGAAGAAGACGTTGAGCCAGTATTCCAACAACTGGATGACACCGGCGCTGAGCACTGGTCCGATTGCCCGATCATATTGACTTGACGATTCACGATTGTGGTACCATCACCAGCGCCTCGCCATCAACGATGAGGCGATTGTCGCCACCGGTACAGGTAGTACGTAGCGTGACCAGTGGTTTATCGGGTCGAATGTGGGTGATGGTGACCGTAGCGGTCAAGGTCTCACCAATCTGCGCAACATCAATAAAAGTGAACAACTGTCGGAGATAGACTGATCCGGCGCCGGGAAGTTCAACTCCCAGCACTTGCGAAAAGAGTGCGCCAATGAGTGGTTCGGGCACGGTATGCAGGGGCTGATCGCCACAGAGGGCTGCATATTCGGCTACCAGTTGTTGATCAATAACTCGCTGCACACTTGCCTGCATTCCTATGGTCAGTGGCCTCATCATGCGTTCTCCGTAGGTGCAATCGCCCGCTGGCGATCTTGAAACGCTTGTAACCCAATATCAGCCTCAACCGACCGAATGTGGGTGCAAAATAGTTCCCGTTCGCGATGCAGTTCGGCGATAATCCGATTACGTTCGGCCCAGAGCAAGTGGCGAGTACAGGCTACACTTCCCGGCATCTGGGTAGCGATCTGGTGGGCCAGGGCCTGTGCCTCTTCTGTAAGATGACCACTGGCCACAAGCCGATTGGCTAATCCCCACGTGACTGCTTCTTCAGCCGTGATCGGACGTTCGAGCAGGAGAATTTCGGTTGTGCGGCGATAGCCGATCAGGCGGGGTAAAAGGACTGTCCAACCGCCTTCCGGGCACAGACCAAAGGTCGTTGCACGAGAAGTAAAACAGGTTTTTGGCGTTACCAGAACGACATCGGCTACTAGCACTAACCCGATAGCACTCCCACTAACCGGCCCTTGTACAGCGGCAATCAGCGGAACCGGCAGCTCGATGCACGCAAGCATAACCTGATGCAACAGCCTAAGCACGTGGTCGGCATAGGCAACGCGATCGATCTGAGCAACCAGTTCAGCCAGATCGGTGCCTTCTGAAAAAGACTCACCGTTCGCCTGTAACACAACAGCTCGTAAACCGTGATGCTGGCGTACTTCGGTGAATCGGCGTAACAGGATTGTCAACAAATCCGGATTGAGCCGGTTCTGCTGTTCGGGTTGGTTGAGCGTGAGTGTCATAATCGGGCTATGGGCAACCATGGTAACTGCGTCATTCATGCCCTTATCTCTAGTTCTGTCTCCCCGCCACAGGCCACTTTTCCATCTTGACGGGTAACACTCACCGCACAGCGGATCGTGGTTGCCTGTTGTTCTATTACTTCTACCTCAATCGTTACCTGATCGTCAGCAAAGACCGGATGCGTAAAGCTTAGCGTTTGCGTCCGCTGCACTGCCTGTGGGGCCAGCGTCCGCAGCGCTGCCCGTATATAGCCGTATAGCAGCATACCGTGGGCGATCGTGCGACCGAAACGGCTGGTAGCTGCCACGACCGGATCGATATGGATCGGGTTCGTATCACCACTGATCACTGCAAAGCGATTGATTTCCGCCTGTGTGATCGTGTGTGTTCGCTGATAGCGTGTACCTACCGGGAGCATATCCATTGTCAGTATTCCCTTCAGGAAGAACGAGCCTGCGCCAGATGCGGCACGAGCAAGGCGAGAAAGCGATCAGGTGCTTCCAGATTCGCCGAATGACCAACGCCTGGAATAATCTGCGGTTCAACCCCAAGCGCTTCAGCCGCCCGGCGTACCGTTTCAGTAGTGACCAGTGGATCAAGTTCGCCGCCCATCACCAATGCTGGTACCCCGATCGTGCGTAACCGATCACCCGGTTTCCACTCGCGCAAGGCATCGATGGCGCCGTTGGCGGCGCTGAGCCGCTGACTGTGGCCGATAGTGACTAATTCACGCCACAGGTCGTCTTCGGGCGCGGTGGGTGCCATTGCTTTAATCGCCTGCGCGAAAAAGTCGGGGTTATCTTTCAACAATTGCTGTCGGTCAGGTTGATAGACCTCATCTGGCATGCCATCAACCCACGGTGGCGCGAGCACGGCAAGCGTGATGACCCGGCCAGGTTGATCGAGTGCCGCCTGCAAGACAATGGCCGCGCCCAGCGAATGACCGACCAGATGGCAGCGCGCGATCCCAAGCGCATCGGCAAATTGCCACAGATCGGCAGCCATAGACGCCATCCGATAGTCGCTATCTGGGCCTTGTGTCGCGCCACGTCCGCGCAGGTCAGGGGCCAGACCCCGATAGCCAGCAGGCAACCGTTCAAGCACACGCAACCACCAACCGCTACTGGCCCAGTTTCCATGGACGAAGATAATCGGCTCGCCATCACCGACGTCGAGATAGTGTACGTTAAGGTCTCCAGCCTGTATTGTTGGCATAGGCTCGCCCTTTCACACTTTTGCCCGACTTTGTGGCGTGCTGCTGTTTCCCAGCACGCCGCTGCGAAACCTATTCCTACCTATGACGGAGATGCTCATGGAACGCAGCATTGAACTGATCAGGATGCTCGATATACGGTGTATGACCACACTCGGCGAAGACCAGTTCGCGGAATCGGCCTCCGGCTGCGGCATAACGCTCGAGTACGGCCCGCGTCTGACCGATCATCGGCTGTGGCGGATGGACTTCTGCGCCGGGCCAGTTCGGTAAGACGCCGAGTTGACCGAGTGTGCCAACATCGAACAACGACATATCGCTGACGATCTGATCATCGGCGCCGCGGATCCAGAGAATTGGCGGCTTGGGATCAGCGGCGATAAAGCGTTCAACCGCATCGCCAACGTAGAGCGGTGAGATCGCGTTGATCGGTCCCCAGACCCCTGGTGCGACTCCTGGCCAGTTTGGTGAGGGTTTGAAATCGCCAGGGTACCGTTGGGGGCCAACCTTCTCGCTCAACATCGCGGCCAACAGCGCCTCTTCGCGGGCCGGACGGAACGGCGGTTTCCAGTAGTACGTGTTCATCACCACCCGCGGCGCTGCCGGCCCTGCTTCTTCGGTTGTATCACCGGCAGCCATCCGTTCAACAAATGTCTGATTGACCGTACCACCACCTGATCCGGCACCATCGGGCCAGCAGAGTTCACCGTTCAACCCTTTACACCCCCCGAAACCGTAGGGAGAACCGGTTGCAACCAGCGTAGCCGTTTTGATCCGCTGGGGCGCTATGGCAATCAGATTGAAGAGCACAACTCCGCCGAGCGAATGACCAACCGCATGACAACGGTTGATCCCTAGCGTATCGAGTAACGCCAGCAAATCATCGACCCAATCACCGCAGCCACGAGTCGCGTTAATGAGTAGGTCTTCGGTTTCGCCATAGCCCCGCAGATCGGGTGCAATCGCCCGAAAACCATCTGGTAATGCGAGCATCGTCTCTTCCCAGAAGGTAGCCGACGAAGCATTACCATGAATGAAGAGCACCGGTTCACCAGTCTCAGGGCCACTGCTCAAAACGTGCATCTGGATACGGCTGGTCGCGACCATTGTTGACGTAATACCGGGCAAGGTGGGAATCTTACTCATACGTCTCTCCACTCTACGATTGCAACTGTTGAAACATCCGCTTCAGGGCCTGCTTGTCGATCTTACCGGCGCCGGTTTTAGGTAGTTCAGGCAGTGTCACGATCCGTTTCGGCAGCTTATACCGGGCCAGGCGCAGACCTGCGAAACTCAGCAATTCCTGGTCAGAAAAGGCATGTTTAGGACGCACAACCACTGCCGCCCAGCCAACTTCACCCCAGTGCGGATCGGGCATACCAACCAATGCAACTTCGGCCACAGCCGGATGGGCAGCCAGAACACTCTCCACCTCTGCCGGATAAATGTTTTCACCGCCGGAGATAATCACATCTTTCAACCGCCCGACAATCCGATAGCAACCATCAGCATCAAAGCAAGCTAGATCGCCAGTCCGCAGCCAGCCATCGACGAAGGCCGCCGCTGTTTCAGCCAGCTTACGCCAGTAACCAGCGCAGACATGCGGGCCACGGATTTGCAACTCACCGATTTCATCAGGCCCACACTCACGGCCATCGGCGGCAACGACGCGCAGATCGATAAACATCAATGGATAGCCAACGGCTCCTGGCTTCACCCGCACCAGTTCAGGCGGCAGCCAAAAGGTATTTGGCCCTGCCTCCGTCAGACCATAACCGGTCTTGAAATCAATGCCGCGCTCCCAGAAGGCATGGAAGACCGGTTCAGGGCATGGTGCGCCACCGCTGATCACGATCCGCATCCGGCTAAAATCAACTGTCGGCCAGCGCGGATGCTGCTGCATAGCGATAAACATGGTTGGCACACCAAAAAAGAGCGTTGCAGGTCCGTGGTCAATTAGATCAAAAACCTGATCGACATTGAAGGTACGGCACACAATCGAGGCGCCGCCAATCTGAACCAATGGCGCTGTAAAGACATTCAGCCCACCGGTATGAAAGAGGGGTGCATTGAGGATCGCGACATCATCAGGGCGAAGACCCCAACTCATAACGGTATTGACGGCATTCGCAGTAATACTGCGGTAGGTGAGAATTGCGCCTTTAGGAGTACCGGTGCTGCCACCCGTGTAACAAATCACCCACGGATCGTCCCAACTGAGGGCAACTGGTGTGAACTGAGCTGGCAACCCGGCACGTTGATCGATAGTCGGATCGGACGGATCAGCTGGCGGTGCCGCATCAATCGCCAGCCAGTGGGCAACAAACGGTGTCTGAGTGCGCAGGGCCAGCGTCGTCGCAGCGTATTCAGGACCATACGCCAGGACTTTTGGTTCACCGTCGGCAATCAGATCGCGCAACTCAGGGATGGTAAGCCGCCAGTTCAGTGGTTGCAGAATTGCTCCCAGTTTTGCGCATGCAAACCAGAGATCGAGCAGATCAACACAGTTTTGGGCCAGCGTTGCTACCCGATCACCACGAGAAACACCCAACTCGCGCAGCAGATGAGCGGTACGATTTGCCGTTTCATTCCACTCACGGTACGTGATAGGACGCATACCGTGCTGGGCATCGAACAGCGCCACACTGGTCGGTGACAGTTGGGCGCGTCGACCGAGCCAATCGCCAAGGTTCATCACTTCCATGTGTCAACTGCGGCGTCACCGCCGCGATAGCGCAGATGCGCAGCTTACCGCCGGGGATTTGCCGTTAAGGGTAGCAGGTGCGGGTTGCGCGGCGGTAACAAATCGGTAACAGGAAGTGGAGCGTGTTTGCACCCATCTTCTCTTCTCCAGTTGACGGTTGACCGCAGATCAGAAGGTGCGAAGTGCGGCGACTAGCCAGACGCTCAATCCCCATCTTCTCCTTGACGGTTGACCGTCTCAGATACGTGCGCACTTCAATGGCATCCATAAACCGAGCATGCGGATGCATCTTTGCCTGACGCATCGGGACCAGTCGCCCTCTGTCTCAGCCAGGATACTTGCCGCATCAGCGGCACTCTTGGAGGCGTTGTCGCCCAACAGCCGCGCCCATGCGGGCCCCCGCGTGCGGGGGTACACTAGCGCGGGGAAGGCTAGTGATGATGAAATACGGGCGCAGCGGTGCTGCGTCCCAACCTGACCATTTCCCGAATCCATGCCATCCTATCGGCGCGTTGATGGAGGCGACGATTGCAGCGAGAGAAGCCGATCCGGAGAGAGCTGCACCCGTTCATCATCTGCACGGCTCATCCGTGATAACGGCCAAAATACTTGGTGGCGACGACGGCAATCGTCAGAATCTCCGAGTCTGAGAATTGCGCCCGCACATTCCTGCGCTGTCTCAGGCGTTCCATCAGTGCGTCGATCAAGAACCAGCGGTTCTCGTCCACGTGGCGTTCATCGGCTCCTCCTGGCTGTGATAGTTGGTCATACAACCGCGATCGTGCCAGAGATGTCGGTGGACGTCAATGAGCAATCAAGGTAGTTTGTCTTTCATTTCTTGCCAAATGATGAGTACACATCGCTGTACGTTCCGATGATCTCTGCTTTCTACACCTTCCATTACCACGGCCAGAAACGAACGTTACAAACCCATATCCGCAAAGCCGTGGCGGTGAACGTGGTACAATGCGGCGATGAAACAAGACGAGGCAAGTGCGGACCTGCACCTATCGGGCGATATGCAATGACACCTTCAATCGTAAAACGGCGAACTGTTGTTACGGCTGATCTCCAGACCCATCGTGTATCTGGTGTTGTGCTGCCGATGCTCTGGCTGGCAATTGTTACGGTTGCCGTACTCGTCGTGAGCTACGCAGTGCGTCCAGCGGTGTTTGTTGATGTTGGGGATAACCGTGATGGCGCGTTTCTGGTGCGCTTTAACGCCCGTGAAATTGATGCGGCTGGTCCATTTGAGCGGTTTGAATGGCCGGTAGGTGCGGCAACAGTAACGATCCCCGGTCAGCGTAAGGGGGTATGGCTGGCGCGGATTGAGGCACGGCCGGAGGCTGACCCGATCATCTTACAACGTGAGTCGGCAGCAGCAGTGAATGGCGTGCGTGTCGAGATGCCGCGCCGGAACGGGCGAGAGATGTTCGTAAAGATTCCTGCCCATATTGCGGCAGCGCCGACTCTGACCTTTGAGTTGGTTTCGGCACTGGTTGGTGGCGAAACACCGCCTGCTGGTGTGCCGTTAGCGGTTGAATTGGCACCTGCCCGTACTTATCGCTGGAGCACCGACCAGAGCGAGATATTGTTTCCGCGTTTAGGGCAGGGAAGCTGGATTTTGCGACTCGATGCGGTCGTTGCCCACCCTGATGGTTCGCCGGTGAATGCGCGGCTGCAAGTAAACGGCGTTGAACTGGCCCGTTTACCTGAACAACCGCAGATGCGACGATTACAACTCCTGATCCCAGCGTCATTG
Organism: Chloroflexus sp.; assembly: GCA_017743535.1. Taxonomy (GTDB): domain Bacteria; phylum Chloroflexota; class Chloroflexia; order Chloroflexales; family Chloroflexaceae; genus Chloroflexus. The sequence goes on along the minus strand of JAGHYT010000030.1, from coordinate 11,149 downwards.
ATGGGGAGCGGCGACCTGCGGATCTCGTTACAGGCTAATCCGTACCGCGATCCGCGACCGTTAGGGGTGTTGATTGCCGATCTGGCGATTGTTCCTGCCGATAGCTCGTGGTTGACAATCTTGATCCCACCTCCAGCCGCCCTCGGCCTGGCACTATTTACCGTTATCGGTCTGTTTGGCTGTTTCGCCTTACTGACCGTTGACATCAAGCGCCGTTGGTGGCTAGATGCAACCGGTTGGGCGACGGCTGGCCTGACATTGGTTGTCGCAATGGCAGGGTGGGCAATCATCAGCTATCGCTTTCCCAGTGGGCAAATGATCGACCGTCTGGCGGCATTGACAGTGCTGAGTCTAGGTTTGACGCTGTTGATGCGTCCACTTACGCGCTGGTTATTCCGTCAGACTGGAGTGGCGGTATCGCCGGAGTTTATCGCGGCGCTGTTGATCGTCTTCTTGATCGGATTCTGGCTCAAAGCGGTTGGCATGCTCTACCCGTATTTCGTCGGGATCGATGTTTTCTGGCATATGGATAAGGCGCGCCGCATCATATTCGATGGCGCGTTGCCGCTCTACTACAGCGTCAACAGCCCGCTCAACGAGACCACCATGCCGGTGGCAGAGTGGGGACGGAACCCGCCGGTGATTCCATATTCACCCTGGTTTCATATCCTGGCGACAAGCTACGCCATCTTTCCCTGGCCGATGGAAACAACAGCGAATTTCGTTAGTCTGCTGATGGATATGTCGCGGGTGGTGCTGATCGCAGCAATCGCGCTGAAGGGTGGGTTTTCACAGCGGACGGCACTACTGGCTGGAGTGACATACGCGGTGTTGCCGGTGACCTTTTTGCTCCATATTTGGGGGAATGTGCCGACTGCGGCTGGCTTGTGGCTCAATCTTCTTGTGCAGACGGCAATTGTGCTGGCGTGGGATCGTCTCGGTGAATGGAGAGTCCAGGTCTGGTTTGTACCACTGCTAATACTGACCTTCCTGGTTTATACGGTCACCGGTGTCTTCACCGGTATCTTCCTGGTCGTCCTAACGTTATTGGTCTGGGTGAATGCACGACGGGGGGAGGAATGGCGGGTGTTGCTGGCAGGGGTGCGCCCACTTTGGGTTGCTTCAGCCGCTGCCATTGGATTGGCAATTGCGATCTACTATGGGCAGTATTTTCTGCCGATTGTTGAACGGACCTTGCCGTACCTGGCAACTGTCTTCACCCGTGGACCGGAGACAGTCGGTGTCTCACGACCGCCATTTCTGGAATATCTGTGGTCATTTGTGCCACACCTTGGGTATCACATCTGGCCTAACCACTACCTGTACTATGGCCTGGCTATTCCGTTAATCTTCTTCTTGCCGGGCTATTGGGCGATGCGCTCACGACCACTGCTCTGGCTGGTTGCCTCGGCTTGGGGGACGGTTGCACTGCTCTTTCTGCTAGTCGGTTATCGCATTTCAATGGTTGATAAGCAACTGTTCTATCTCGTTCCACTGATTTGCCTGGCCTGGGCGATTATCGCCGACCGCCTTTGGGAGCGCTGGTCAGGCCGACTGTTCGTACTGGCGACGCTGTTGCTTTCGCTGGGGAGTGCGCTCTGGTTGTGGATCATGCGGATCAGTATTTCACCGGTACAGAATTAGGGTCTTGACGGTATGAGCGATCTGAGCAAAGCAATCATCGAAGAACGACTGGCTGCGGCCATTGATCCGTGGCTCCAACATATGACCTGGCGTCGTGACTTTACGGCGTGGCGAGAGCGTCGGTTACATCAGGAGCATTATCAAGCCGATCGGCTGGCGCAGGTTCGGCAGGTAATGGGTGAGGTGCAATCGCTGCGTGTACTTGATCTAGGGGCCGGAATGGGGGGATTTGCCGTTGCTGCGGCATTGGCTGGTGCACGGGTCACAGCGTGTGAGTACAATCCGGCCTACTGTCGCATTATCCGGCTGCGGGCCGCACGCTATCGATTGTCTATACCGATCATTAATGCTGCTGGTGAGTCGTTACCATTACCCGATGCCGCATTTGATCTGGTAGTTGCCTGGGATGTGATCGAGCATGTCAAGGACCCGGTAGCGGTCTTACGCGAATTGGCCCGCGTGTTGCGGCCAGGTGGTCATGCGTTGATTACGGCGATTAATCGCCGGGCATGGATCGATCCACATTACCATATGCGGGGCATCAACTGGTTGCCCAGACCACTGGCTGAACTGGTGATTGAGCTACGTGGTCGAACGAAGCGAGGCGCTGCCTTTCGTGATATGCAGCGGCTGAGCGAAATGCACTATTTTCACTATCACGAACTGGTGCGTCTTTGCAATCAATTGGGTTTTGCCGTCACCGATCTACGTGAACAGGCGTTGTTGGCCGGTCAGTTACCAAGTCGAAGACCGCTACGACGGGCGATTCGGCGTGTGTTGCGCCGAATCGGGTTTGAGCAAGCTGCGTATCGCTGGCAACGGCGTTTTTACGCCGGCATGTTTGAGCTAGATTTGCGCAAGGAGGCTATATGACAACGCAGCGTCCGTCGTTAGCGACTCAGGTGTCGCGGGCGGTGTGGTGGAATACCCTCTTTGCACCGTTGCGATTACTGGCTGAAGTTATTGCCACGCTGATCAAGCTCAATCAGCTTTCGCAGGCTGGCTTCGGTATCATTACCCTGGTGCGCGGCGCAAGCAATCTGTTCGGAACTGCGCTCGATCTGGGGATTGCCCGTGCTCTCCCGAAGTATATTCCTGAAACCGAACGAACCGGAGGCGCACGGGCAGCACGGCGTCTGTTTCTTCTGGTCGCTAGCTTGCAGTTGATGATTCTGGTTATCATTGCCACAGGTTTAGCCCTGGCGCACCGTCAGATCGAAGCGTATTTACAGGGTCTGTTACGCGGTGAGGTGAGTGTCGAAGCTGCTGCACGAGCCGAGCTGAGCCAGTTTGTGGCCGAGTTCCACTGGTTTATCATCGCAGCGATTGTTATCTTGCTGGGGCTGGGAGCACTCTACGACTTGCTCATGGCGGTACTGAGTAGCTTCTTTCGCCAAAAGGCCTGGAACAGTATTACGTTGGTAGCCGGATTGCTCCCGCAGGTGCTGGTTGTGATCGCCATCCTGGTTCTCCCTGACCGCTGGGATATTCCAGGTGTGTTGATCGCGATGATTGTTGCACCGGCCATTGCCGTGATGCTGGCTGGCTGGCAAGTTTGGCGTTTACAGTCTGGTCTAACCGGCGAACCTCGTGCAAGCCTGCTTGCCGATCTGCGTGACGGATTACGTGACTTACGGCAAGCTCTTCCGCCTGGCTTCATCCGCTATGCTGGTGTCTCGTATTTAATGACGGCAACCGATTTCATTGCCAGTTTTGAGTTTATCAACTTTTTCAACCGTGATATTCGTGATGTTTCGTTACTGGCCGCCGGTGCATTGCTGGTGCGTATGTCGCTCAGCTATCTCTACACGCCGTTAGTCGGCGTGCAGGTACCACTCTTTACGCGGGTACGTCAGGGTGAAGGTGGCACTACCAATGGCGCGTACCAGTCGCTGATCCGCTTGCAGTTGTTGTTGATGGTGCCGGGTGGAGTTGGTTTAATCTTGTTAGCTGCACCGGCGTTACTGGTCATCAGTCCGCAATATTTCGACGCTGCGCCAATCGTGTGGGTATTGACCCCATGTCTGTTTGGCGAGAGTATGCTGACCACTGCTCATAATGCGCTGATGGTCAATGAACGTCTCAAGGTGGTGGTTACTGCTCGACTGGCAGCGCTACTCACAGTGATCGTGCTTGCATTCTGGCTTCCGGCCCAGTTTGGCCTGATCGGGATGGCGCTGACCTTCGGGCTGGCGCGGATAGCCGCAGGTCTCTGGGTGACACTGGCTGGTATGCGTTATCTAGGGCTGCGCTGGCCGTGGCGCTTTACTTTGCGGGTGAGTGGGGCGACGATCCTGATGGCCATCGTGGTTGCTGTTTTGCGCAACCTGATCGTCTTACCAACCGGAACGATTGATCTGATCGCTCGCTTGGGGCTGGCCCTGCAATTATTGATGTTAGTCGGTATCGGTGCGCTGTGCTTTCTCGTTGCCCTGCGCCTGTTCGGTGGATTGGAGCCGGCTGATCGCACGCAAGTGCTCCAGTGGCGTATTCCCTTCCGCCAATTGCTGCAACGCCTGATTTGAGGATTGACCATGATGCGTGGCGACCAACGTCTGATGACGGAGATGATCCGCCCGTGGTTTGCGCTAAACCATGCCCAAAAAATCGCTCTGCTGCAAGGAGTCATGGCATACCTGACAATCGCACTACTGATTGTTGGTATCAACTGGTTGGTGGCGAACGTTGGTCAGCCGTTGACCCTGGCGCCGGCGAGTGCCAGCCGCTGGCTTCTGATTGGATTAAACCAGGTTGAGCTGAGTGAATTTGGCGATTTTCGCTGGACAACTGGCGAGAGTCGGTTGTGCGTTGAAGGTGTTGGCTACGCACCACGGAGTCTGGTAAGTGTGCGGTTGGCGGGGGCGTATGCACGTTCGCTTGGTACTGAGAAAGTGACGCTGGTTGCCGGTCATGCGATGCCGGTAACGGTGGATCTGGCGCCCGAGTTGCGCCGTTATACTCTCTTAACTGGTGTCGATCAACAATCGGCTACGCACGTCTGTCTTACCATTCAAAGCAATGCAGTGCGTGATCCGAACAATCCACGCTGGTTGGGTGTACCGTTCTACGGCTTGGAGGTACAGCCACTACCGGCGGCTGCGCCGGTGATCCCTGATCCAATTTCACTGGCGATCGGTCTTGCTCTGGCGCTGGGATGGCTGACCATTCTCCATCTGAGTGGCGTGCCGCTTCTGGTAGCAACGACGATGGTTGCTGTCGGCATTGGTCTGGTTGGGTATAGTCTGATCAGTGGTCTGGTGCCGTTTGGGGTTGGTACGCTACGCTGGTCATTACCAACCGTTGTTGGTATCTGGCTCGGTGGAGCTGGATTACTGGTCACCCGCTCTCGCCGTCTTCGCCAGAACCGGTTTAACGAGTTGCTGGCTACTCTCTTCTGGGGTGTGGTCATATTGGTCACATTCTGGCTCTTACAACAAATCAGCGGTCATCGTGGGGTCTGGCCGCTTAAGTCGCGGATCGACCCGTCGTTTACCTGGTGGGTATTCGTCCCAATCGTGCTAGCCATCGGCTGGTTTGCACTTGGATTACGGTGGCTGACCCGTCCGCTCTCGGCAGGGTTGGTTGTTATGTATACACTGGGAGGGGCACTGGCGTTACCGGTTTTATTTGACATAACTGTTCATGGGATTGATGCGCCGATTGCGCTCTTTCGTGATAGCCCCTATGAATATTTGCGTGATACACCGCAGGTCGCTGGTGATCCGCTAGGGTTTCTGAACAAATTTGAAACAATTGCAGCGGGGCTTTCGGTTCACGGCAGTACCCATCCACCTGGCGCTATCTTGTTTTTGTGGCTGATCGAACAAGTGTCTGGACCAGGAGCGGTTGCTACCAGTTGGATCACCATCGGACTGACAGCCCTCATACCACTGGTTGCGGTCTGGTTAGGCTGGCAGATCGGTGGTAGTCGTCTGGCCTTGGCTGCCGGGATGTTGGCCGTAGTGTTGCCTGGTCAGATGATCTACGGCGTCACGTCACTCGATGGCGTTTTTAGCCTGTTGATTGCCGCTGGCGCAGCCGCATTTTTTCTTGCCCTCGAACCACCCTACCGATTATGGTTGGCGGTAGTTGCCGGTTTGTGCATCGCAGCGGCATTGTTTATGACCTACGCAACCACGCAACTCTTCTTCTTTGGTGTAGCCGCAGCTAGTTTTGCCCTTGTCCGTTATATCCCTCACATGGGTTGGCGTACTGTATTGGTCGGGGTTGTCCGCCAGGGAGCAATAACCGCTGGGATCATTATCGGTATCTACCTCATCCTCTTCATGGCTACCGGTTTCAACGTGATCAGCGCATCACGCATTGCGACCCAGATCAATGGTGAAATGATGGGTCGTTTTCGCGAATATGGGCCACCGCCTACACCATTTCTGCCCCCGAGTTACGACTACTATCTACGGTTTGCGGCTGCTAATCTGGTTTCATATCTGGCTTTCCTTACTCCTTGGGGACTGGCGGCGCTGAGTAGTCTCTTTTTGAAGGCTATCACAGTAGGCTGGCAGCCACTTTGGGCTGCATTGTTGGGGGCGTTAGGAGCGTTGGTGCTTGGTATGTGGCTGAGTGGTCTGTTCAATCGCGAGGTCGAACGGATCTGGATGTTCACCTATCCGTTCGTGGCAGTACTGGTTGCTTATCAGCTCGGTGATGGTTCAGTGGCGCAACTCCGTTGGCGTTTGATCATCTATCTAGGGCTGACTCTGGCATTCTTTGTCATTATGAAGTTAACGCTCTACACCATCTGGTAGTCTATGCGTATTGCCCTTTACAATCTGACAACGACCACCAAGATTGGCGGAGTTGAGAGCTTTGTCTGGGATCTGGCCCGTGAGCTGGCGAAAAGAGGCCATGCGGTTGATATTCTCGGTGGGGTTGGGAAGCGACGCGAGGTTGCACCAGGTGTTCACGTTTTCACTTTCCCCTATATTTCACGTCAGTTTTGGCAGGCGTTCCCTCTGCTCCGGCGTGCCTATGCTGAAGCCAAGCTTCTTGAGCGGTTGACAATGGCGGTTGCCGCATTGCCAACCCTGGTGCGCGGGAAGTATCAGATCATTCACCTGCAAAAACCGTATGATCTGGCGCCTGCCCTACTGGCCCGACGACTTAGTGGGGCGCGAGTGATTCTTGGGTGCCACGGTGAAGACTTCTACCGTGGCGACCGATGGTTGGCCCGCCAGGTTGATGGCGCCGTTTCGTGTTCACGCTTCAACGCCCAAACCATCGCTCGTCGCTATGGTTTTGTGCCGGAAGTGGTTTTCAACGGGATCGACACGAGTCTGTTTCACCCACAACCACCCGATCCAACCCTACGGACACGTCTCGCTTTGCCGCCAACCGCGCCGTTATTGCTGTTCGTCGGTCGGTTGCAGCCGTGGAAAGGGGTTGAGACGGCGATCCGTGCGCTACCCCAGATCGATCATGCGATTCTATTGATTGCCGGTGATGGTGAAGACCGGCCACGCCTGTCAGCGCTTGCGTATGAGCTTGGGCTGGTCAATCGGGTACGCTTTCTGGGGAATGTACCCAGACAGCAACTGCCAACGTTCTATGCCTCGGTTGATCTGCTGGTAGCAACTAGCCACGCGAGTGAAACCTTTGGGATTGGGCCGGTTGAAGCACAGGCCTGTGGTCTCCCGGTTGTGGCCACTCGTTTCGGTGGCTTTCCTGAGGTCGTGGCCGATGGTCAAACCGGGTTGCTGGTCCCACCGCGTGATCCGGAAGCACTGGCGAATGCGGTAAACTCGTTACTGAGCGATCCGGTGCGACGGGCAGCGCTTGCCGCCGCCGCACCAGTCTGGGCAGCACAGTTTGCCTGGCCGGCAGTTGTTGATCGGATTGAAGCTGTTTATCGAGCAGTGCTGCAAGAGACAGCACAACAGCACAAGTGAGGAGTCAGGCGCAGAACATTTCTCTCTGCCACCTGAGTCGGTACGCGGATCGGATGCACGAGTACTGACGTTCGCTGCAACCGGTTCTACCAGCGGAATGCGTGAGGTTTCATACCAATTTCTGTCCGCGAAAACTGGCTATCCTGATGCGTGGACGAAGCGTGGCGTGTTCCAGCAGTACCCCCTGCCCCAACTTGCGCGGGGGCAGAGGTGATAGGTACTGATGCTCTACCCAATGGGTTACAGCCGCTCATCACACTCGCGGGCCGCAGGCCCGCGCATCCAGGTGACCACGTGAAGCGAGAGTCATCGGCAGCAGGGACAGGAACGTCTTCGGTATCCCGAAGCAGCGAATGCGGCAAAATCCTTTCTGATCCACGGTTCTACTTAACAGAATCGGTATGACATATCAGTTTAGCAGTATGATACACGGTTGTCACAGACAGAATTGGTCAAACGTCTTCGGAATGACTATCTCGTGAACACGGTATGCGCATTCTGATTATTGGTTTGGGTGGCGTCAGCCGCAATTTTCGGAACTGGCCTGAACGCACGTTAGGTCAGGCTCTGGTCGCTGCTGGTCATGAAGTGATGGCGCTCACATACTGGCAGCCCGATCAACCACATCTTGGTCTTTCGGCACGGGTTGAGGAAATCGACGGGATCATTGTGCGACGGGTGCGTCCGCAACTCTGGCCCGGTTATGAAACCATTGCTGCACTTGAGTCGCTTCCACGCCCGGACATTGCCCATGTGATTCACCCCCGTAACGTATTGGCTTTGCAGGCGGTGCGTTGGTTGCGCCGATGGGGTATTCCGATAGTGTGGACCTGGCTCGGCCCGTATCATGATCGTTGGCTGGTTGCTGACCGTGAGCGTCCTTATGAGTCATCGGTGCACCCCGAACGGTTAATTTACTCATTTCGGCAACTCATCCGGCGTGGATTGCAAGATGGAAACTGGCGTGATCACTGGCGAAACTACGCCATTCACCGTCCCCTGCGTGATGTCACTGCCTTCATTCCCTGTTCACATCATGAGGCGCAGGTACTGCGTTCTCTCGGTTTTACGCAACCAATGACCGTCATTCCGCTCTGGCTCGACATGGATTTTATGACCGGCCCATCACCGGAGCTAGCGTTGAATGTAACGCCACCAATCATTCCTTACATTGGACAACTAACTCCGCGTAAGGGTTACGATCTCCTGGTGGCAGCGATGCCAGCAGTGATTGCGCGTTACCCGCAAGCCAGTTTTGTCTTTGTTACTCATAATCCTGCTCAGCGCACCGAATTACAACGTCTTGCCGAGAAGGCTGGTGTGGCTGCTAATCTGCACTTTCTTGGTACTCTGAGTGAAGAACAGAAGCTGGCGCTCTTGCGGGCCAGCGCTATCTTACCTTTTCCATCACGCTACGAGGGGTTCGGTCTGCCCATCCTGGAGGGTATGGCCGTTGGTGTACCGGTTATCAGCACTGACATCCCGGTGATTAACGAACTCATTCGCGATGGTGAAGATGGGCTACTCGTGCCCTATAACGACGCGGCTGCGTTAGCGAACGCCATGCTGCGGGTGCTTGATGATGCCGCGTTACGTACTCGATTGATAGCCGGTGGTCAACGGGCAATGCGTGAGCGCTTCGCACCTCAACAGTTGGTTGCTCAGGTATTGGCGACCTATCAACGGGTACGGGAGATAGAAGGTGCGTAAAAGAGGCACATTCCCCCGCTCCCACCACCTTCTTATCCCTATGTGGGCGACTCGCTCCCCTTCCGCTCGCCTTGTGGAAGAAGGGAGCACGGGAAAGTGAGGGGGACAGATGAGCTGTGCAGCACGGGCACCAAACGTGTTACGCGGAAGAGCATTGTTTGACATTCCCTTGCGGTCGTGGTAAGATAAAACGGCGTGAGCGCGGGGGTGTAGCTCAGTTGGAAGAGCGCGACAATCGCACTGTCGAGGTCAGGGGTTCGAATCCCCTCACCTCCACCAGGGTAAGGGGCCATAGCTCAGTTGGAAGAGCGCAACACTGGCAGTGTTGAGGTCAGGGGTTCGAATCCCCTTGGCTCCACCATCATCAATTCGCCGCCTTGTGGCGGCGCTTTTGTTTTCAGTTTGTAAGGAAACAGCAGGTGAACCGGTGACAATGGAATCATCACAGGCGATCATTGTGCATGGTGGCGCGTGGGCTATTCCTGATGATCAGGTAACGGACCACATCGCCGGCTGTACAGCAGCCCGTACCGCTGGCTGGCAGATTCTTCAGCAGGGAGGTAGCGCACTCGATGCGGTTGAAGCAGCAGTCCGAGTGATGGAAGACGACCCAATTTTTGATGCTGGTACCGGATCAGTATTGACCAGTGCCGGTACGGTTGAACTCGATGCTGCCCTGATGGATGGACGAACCCTGCGCTACGGTGCAGTGGCCGGATTACGCCGAATCCGCAACCCAATCACGCTGGCACGCTATGTGTTGCAGGGGCCGGCAACGATGCTGGTTGGTACGGGTGCCGAGGAGTTTGCGGCAACGGTTGGTATTCCCTTTTGCGATAATGCCGATCTGATCGTGGAACGTGAACGACGCTTGTGGCTCGAATGGAAAGCGCAAGGTGCGCCGCCACCTCCTCCTGCTAGTGGTCACGATACAGTTGGTGCGATTGCCCTTGACCGCGAAGGAAATTTGGTGGCGGCTAATTCAACCGGTGGCACGCCGTTTAAGCTGCCGGGTCGGGTCGGTGATACTCCGCTGGTTGGGTGTGGATTGTACGCAACCCCTGTTGGTGCGGCAGTGTGTACTGGTTGGGGCGAGTCGATCACACGAGTGGCACTGGCGCGAAGAGTGGTTGAGTTACTCGAAGATGGTCTGCCTCCACAGGTGGCTGCCGAGCGTGGGATTCATCTGTTAGCCGAACTGGTCTCCGGTGGCCGTGGTGGCGTTATTGTCCTGACGCCGAATGGCGAGGTTGGCCTGGCGTGGAACACGCCACGAATGGCGTATGCCTACATAACCAGACACGGTACGGCTCAGGCTGGCGTGTAGGGGTGGATCGCCCGACAGGAGCGCCTTCTCACCATGATGCATGATGGGGGTACAGAAGTGTGGCAGTGCTATGCTACCACAGAACGATCCATTCGGTATTTGTGGGGGACAGATTGATGGATAGTACCCGATGGCCGACTCGTAGAGGCATGGTGCCGCCATGCCTCTACAGGGATGATCGAACGGTATAGGCGATGATTAACCACCCGCATTGCCCATCAAGCGCATTCGATACCTATTGTCCCATAGGGGGGCGGTTCCTGAGCCGCCCCTCTATTGGTTTGATCCGAAACACCCTTCTGGAATGAGCGGTAAGGCATACCAGCTCCGCTCCATCAAGGAGACTCGGTTTCCGATTTTCGGATAGGCACTGCCAGTGTGATCGATAACTCGGTTTTTTCGATCACATTTGAACATTACAAACAAACATTTTGAGCAGTTGTATCATGGGTTGATCGAGCTGCGATTGCTCAACCGGCGAGCCGGAGGCGTGCGTACCCAGGACGGCGATGCGTAGCATGGGTTGATCGAGCTGCGATTGCTCAACCGGCGAGCCGGAGGC
>JAGHYT010000190.1:0-5913 GCA_017743535.1 Chloroflexus sp. | reverse complement strand
CGTTTCACGTTGAATACCTTTGTTTTACTACAGCACAGAGAAGACGCGAGTGTGGCCTTATGAATGCTGTATCCAATCAGATGATACTAGCATAAATTGGGAAGCAGATGAAATTTTCGCTTGCAGTAGTTCAAGAATCTGCTTGAGTTCGACTCTGGCCTCTGCTTGTAATCCTAAACAGGCCGCAATTCCACGAGCATCAGTACTCAACCGTGAACGCATTGTGATCGGCAATGACTCATCAGTTGTTTTCCTCATCTGATACACGTGAAGATGCATCGAATCACCAATAACGGCCGGATCATTGAGATGGGTAAAGCAGAGTTGTACACCTTTCAATGGCGATCTCAAGATACTGTTGTGAAATGTCAATACCAACAGATCTACGGTCAAGGATGTATGCCGCGTAGAGTGTTGTTCCTGTCCCACAAAACGGATCGAGCACGATGCCCTCCGGCGGGCACGTCGCTAAGATCGGTATCCGGCACAGATCAATTGGATAAGGGGCAACATGGCTATCCCGTCGTTGGGTATCTTCCGGGAGAATATCCCACACATCCGTCGGTTTGCAGCCATTTGGATGGTAACGGAGAAAGTAAAACCCTTTCTCGTGTAGCTCTTTTGCCCGCCCAGAGACGTGTATACTGTCTGAGTGCGTTGTCCGTTGTTGCCCACGAAGAATCATCCGGAAATCGGAAATCTGACCGGCAGCAACCTCCGCTAATATCTTATCGAGTGATTCATAAGCAGCGCGTTTTTCTTCCTCTGACAGTGCAGTTGATAGTTCTATCTGACGTCGATAACGTATTCCGGAAACACCTGTTGCTGAAACAACCGATCCATTCACGACTTTTGCAGAGCGTGGATGCGACCGGACTGCATCAGCATTATAGTAGTATCCTTTCGGCTGTTTGACAAAGTGGAAGACCATCTCGTATCTATTTGCAAGACGATCTGTAGTACTATCCATCCCGCTCTTCACCTTATTCCATACCACCGCATTACGGAGAATCCAGCCGTGATGATCGATGAGCTCCAATGCAATCCGCCATGGAATGCCGAGTAAGTTCTTGCGATAGTAGCTATCACCGATGTTCAGCCAGAATGACCCGGCGGGTTTGAGAACTCGTTTCACTTCAAAAAAGATTTGGACAAGATGACGAATGTAATCACGGAAATCTTTTTCGCATCCGATACCACCATTCTCATACTCACGCTTTCTCCAATATGGAGGTGATGTCATAACACAATCAATGCTCGAATCAGGAATCTCTTGGAGAACCTGATACGCATCTCCCAGCAGGAGAAGAGGATATCGTTGATCTTGTTTGCGGTACTGTTCAAACACGAAACCGTACTGACGAGTAACGATTGTGTTCATTGTCTGCAATCTCTGGCATCGATAACAAGGTGCAGGGAACGTGCTGATTATTATACCACCGATACCATCCCCGTCCCAAAGGCATGCTCCTGAAACGTGATACAATGCATAAAGGAAGTTCGCAACCCTCCCCTCGAGATGTTCTGAAGTTGATCAGGGAGGGTGATGAAAATATTACAATCTTATGACAAACCCTCTCATTGGGGTACGGGTAACAACCGCTACCCTACGCGAAGTCGCTCGGATGGAGGCTGCGGCTGAGATTGCGCGGCAACGGGCTCGTGAACTAGGACGACCGGTGCTGGTCAGTATCACAACTCGGGTTGGGCTGCGTGACCCGCTAGCACTGTTTGCGCGTGGCGCCGGAGTGACGCATAACCGATTCTTCTGGAGCACACCGGCGGCTGATGTCGAACTGACCGGTCTTGGGGCAGCGTGGAGTTTTACGCCAGCACCATCGGAAAACCGCTTTGCCGCCAGTGCAGCAGCATGGCGACAATTGGTATCAGAGGCAGTCATTGATGTTGATCCCAATCTGCCGGTGCCGGGGCCGCTGGCGGTAGCCGGTTTTCGTTTTGATCCTGACCAGCCTCCGAGTGAGTTGTGGCGCGATTATCCGCTTGGGTTACTCGTCGTGCCACGCTTGTTGATTGTGCGCCACGGCGACCTGACTACGCTGACAGTCAATGGCATGGTTGATGAGCGCAGTTCGACGTTGGCGCTGGGTGCAGCGGCTGCCCGCCGTCTGCAAGCCTTGATCGGCTTACCGTTTCGTCCACAGCGGTTGCCGACCGATGTACAAGTTGATGTATCGCTCGATCCAGACGAGTGGAAAGCAATTGTCGCTGATGCAGTAGCCGATCTGCGCGCCGGTCGGTTAGAAAAAGTGGTGCTGGCTCGTGCTGTTCGCCTGCGCAGTGCTGAACCGTTTGATACGGCAGCCACACTTGATGTATTGCGTAAGAATTATCCGCACACGTTCGTCTTCGCGGTTGCTCGTGGCGGGCGTACCTTTCTGGGTGCGTCACCAGAACGATTGGTTGCGTTGCGTCATGGTGCAGTAGCAGCTTCAGCTCTGGCCGGTTCAGCGCCACGTGGCAAAACGCCTGAAGAGGATCGCGCCTTCGCCGAGGCCTTACTGAAGAGTACAAAGGATCGTACCGAGCATGCTTTTGTGGTACAGATGATCTGTTCGGCGTTAGCCGAGTTTTGTGACCAGGTGTCTGCGTTAGAGTCACCCGAAATAATGCGGGTGCGGAACGTTCAGCATCTATTTACTCCCGTCACTGCCCGCATCCGCCCTGGCTACGACATTTTCGATCTGGTCGGTCGGTTGCACCCAACGCCAGCGGTCGGTGGTAAGCCCGGCCCAACGGCACTGGCCTGGATTCGCGCCCGTGAACGGCTTGATCGTGGTTGGTACGCAGCACCGGTTGGTTGGGTTGATGCTCGTGGTGACGGTGAGTTTGCTGTTGCGCTTCGTTCGGCACTGATCGGGCGACACGAGGCAACGCTCTTTGCCGGGTGTGGGATCGTGGCTGCTTCTAATCCCGAACGGGAATTAGCCGAAACCCGCATCAAGCTGCGGGCAATGTTGGAAGCCCTCGGTGCAAGTGATGAGATGATCGGCTGAGTGAGGTGGGTATGGAGGTCACAGCGCATATCGAGGCGCTGACCCACTGGGTGGTTGAAATTGCGCAAAGTCTGGCAGCCCATGGGGTGAAAGATGTGGTTGTGTGCCCAGGTTCGCGGAGCACGCCACTAGCGTTAGCCGTAGCACGTCATCCGGCGTTGCGGGTCTGGATGCATCTCGATGAGCGCTCGGCCGGCTTTTTCGCGCTGGGCATAGCGCGTGCTCGTCATCGCCCCGCCGCTGTTCTTTGCACCTCCGGCACCGCCGTTGCCAACCTCCTACCCGCCGTCGTCGAAGCCCATCTTGCTCGCGTCCCATTACTGTTGCTTACTGCCGACCGCCCACCGGAACTACGCGACAATGGTGCGCCGCAGACAATTGATCAGATCGGTATTTTTGGTCGCAATGTGCGCTGGTTTATTGATCTACCCGTCCCGCAGATGACGCTCTTGCCGTTCCTACGCGCCACGTTGGGCCGGGCCATTGGGCTGACCCAGAGCGCTCCGGCTGGACCGGTGCATCTCAATCTGCCCTTCCGCGAACCACTTGTACCCAATCGTTCACTGATGGCAACACTGCTGGCTCAGACACCGTCATCGGTGCAGGTAACTCCGGCGCGGCGGATGCTCGGTGGCGCTGAGCTGGCAACGCTGGCGAGCAGTTTGATTGAATATCGACGCGGTCTGATCATCGCCGGTCCTGATTGTCCTGCCGATCTCGGACCTTTACTGACCATCCTTGCTCACCGTTTACGCTTCCCTGTCCTGGCCGATCCACTGTCAGGGGTGCGCTACGGTCCGCATACCGATGACTACATCCTTGGTGCCTACGATGCTTTCCTGCGTGATGAACGTTTTGTTACCCATTATGCTCCAGAAGTCGTGTTGCGTTTTGGTGCGATGCCAACCAGTAAACCGCTCTTGCTCTATTTGCAGCACCATCCGCAAGCGCGTCAGCTAGTAATCGACGGCGGCGCCGGCTGGCGCGAGCCAACCAGCCTGGTCCGAGAGCATCTCCAGGTTGATGAACACTGGTTTTGTTTGGCGCTGGCCGATGCTTTGGCGTCATCGCAACGTGAGGGACTAACGCTCTGGCTGCGGGCATGGCAAACTGCCGAGCAAACGGCGCGCACAACGATACAAGCCCATTTGCTGGCGCAGGAGACGATCAGTGAACCGGGGTTGTTTGCACGCCTTGGTACCTGGCTGCCCAACGGAACAACACTTTTCGTTGGCAATTCGATGCCGGTGCGCGATTGCGACACGTTTCTTGCTCCTCGTTCGACACCGTTGTATGTCATTGGAAATCGCGGCGCAAATGGGATCGATGGCTTAGTTTCCACCGCACTTGGCCTTGCGGCTGGCGACGCTACGCCCCTGGTGATGGCGCTCGGTGATCTCTCGCTGATCCACGACACCAATGGCTTGATCGCCGCTCGTCTCCATCGACTCAATGCAACCATCTTACTCATCAACAACGACGGCGGTGGTATCTTCTCGTTTTTACCCCAGGCCAGTGAAACCGATCAGTTTGAACTCCTCTTCGGTACGCCTCATGGCACTGATTTCGCGCCACTGGCGGCCCTGTACGGCGCACAGTATACCCTTGCCTCCGATTGGGCAACAGTGCATACCGCACTACAGAACAGTTTCGCCGGAGGATTGCATCTCATCGAAATTCGGACTCGGCGCGATCAGAATGTTCGCGATCACCGCACGATCTGGCCACTGGTCAGTGCGGCCTTAGAGCGCGTTGGTGTGATACAACCTACCTGATATGCAAGTATCTAAGGATACACCCATGACGAACATTACGCTCAGTACAAATGCCGAAATTATTGCGCAAGAGAGTCGGTACACTACCGGACTATACCCGAAACGGCCGCTCGCGATTGTGCGTGGCGCGGGTGCTCATCTCTACGATGCCGAGGGTCGGATGTACATCGATTGTGTTGGCGGTCAGGGGGCCGCCAACCTCGGTCACGCTCATCCGGTTATCGTGGCAGCAATTCGTGAACAGGCTGAACGTTTGATCAGTTGTCCCGAAATTTTTCCCAATGATGTGCGGGCTGCGTACCTGAGCGAGCTGGCAGCAGCACTGCCATTCCCTGCTCGTATCTTCCTTTGCAACAGTGGCGCCGAAGCGGTGGAAGCTGCGCTCAAGTTTGCCCGTCTGTTGACCGGTCGTCCTGGTATTGTGGCGACAATGCGCGGATTTCATGGGCGCACCATGGGCGCCCTAAGCGCCACCTGGGAGAGTAAATACCGTGAGCCATTTTTGCCACTCGTACCCGAATTTAGCCACGTACCCTACGGCAATCTTGAGGCCCTACAATCGGCAGTTGGCCCGCACACAGCGGCTGTAATCGTTGAGCCGGTACAAGGCGAAGGTGGTGTACGTCCGGCGCCGGCCGGCTATCTCGAACAGGTTGCTGCCATCTGCGCCGCCAATGGTTCGCTCTTGCTGGTTGATGAAGTCCAGACCGGTTTTGGCCGTACCGGTAAGCTCTTTGCAATTGAACATAGTGGTGTCACACCCGACATCCTCATTCTTGCCAAGAGTATTGCTGCCGGTGTACCGATGGGCGCAGTAGCAATTCACGAACGGCACGGTACGTTGCCGCCAGGAACCCACGGCTCAACCTTCGGTGGCAATCCACTAGCGTGCGCTGCGGCACGGGCTGCGCTTCAAGTTTATCAGACTGAACGTATTCCTGAACAGGCAGCACAAAAAGGAGCCTGGTTGATGCAGGCGCTGCGCGATCTGCGCTTGCCGGAAGTGCGCGAAGTACGCGGATTAGGCTTGCTGGTTGGTCTTGAGCTAAAGAGCCGGGTCCAACCGGTTATTACGTCCTTGATCGACTATGGTGTGCTGGCATTGCCCGCCGGACCCAATGTCC
>JAGHYT010000189.1:0-5976 GCA_017743535.1 Chloroflexus sp. | reverse complement strand
TACACGTGCATGGTCACCATAAGACACAACTACAACGACTGGTGGTGAACCGGCGGAGCGGTCAGTTTCCCGCTTGAGCTTTCGTACCTCGTTCAAGAGTTGGGCAACGGTTAGCGCTAGTGTTGCGAGCGGAAGCAGTGGCTGTGCGGCCTGGGTAGTTTCGACCAGCCACTGATACAGGCTACCGCCTCGCGTTCCGTCGTAGACAGGGGTGATACGCTGGTTTTGTCGCATCAGGTTTGACACTATCTGTCGGCCGATAGCATCTACCACTGCTGAACTGGCTCCGTTTTGCGGTGATGCCTGAAACGCGAGTTCGATGGTTATGTTCGACATGCTGTCCTCCGTGCTACCGGTATGTTACTCCACGCATCCGCCAGATTGATCGTATCATATGAATTGCGCTCCCAATGCCGCCCAGTATAAGAGCCACTCCAACTAACCAGAGTTCACTACCGGCAGGTGGGAGGGTCGCTCCGCGCACGGCGCCCATCACGACCTGAATATCGCTCCGCGGTGCATTGCCTGTAATGACCGGAATAAGATTGGCGGTCGTAAACAGTGTGCGTCCACCTGACAGAATACGCCCTTGCAGCGTGTAGACACGACCGGCATCGATCACTGACGGATCGTAGCGAAGGTTAAAGCGAAACGGAGGTTGGGCGCCGCCGGTTGCGAATGTCTGCTCGACGATAACCCGTCCGCCGGTCCCGGCAGGCGTGACTTCGGCAATTTGTAGCACAACCAGCGCATCAGCCGGCAGAAGTACCCGCTCGCGATAGGTCACAATGCCGGTCAGGCTGGCTGGCGATTGCGCCATCGTTGATGCAGGCGATAGCCACAGCACTAGCCCAATGATCATGAAAAGAGCAGCGATCTGCCAATTCTTCATAAAGCGCCTCACGCCGTAAAGCTTGCAGGAAAAACCAGTATACCTATGAATTATAAACGGAGTAGGGGCACAGCGCTGCTGCATCGCTATTCCACCGGTGCTGCCGTGCCTGCCGCGCCCTTGACCATTGGGGCTGCCGCGCCTCTGGCCTTCCGGTGCTGCTGTACCTCTAGCCCCCTGGCGCTATCGTGTCCCTGATCTTCGGTGAATATCGCGCCTTGACAACCGCACAGATGAGTGCTATACTCCACTTAATCGTTTAACTGCTTAATCGTTTAACTACGGAGCATCAGGGCCGTGGCTACGATCAAAGATGTTGCCCGCCGTGCGCAAGTCTCGACCGCGACCGTCTCTTACGTCTTGAACGGAACCGGCGTTGTGAGTGAAGCCACACGCGCACGAGTGCTTGCAGCCGTTGCCGAGCTAGGGTATCAACCTAACCACAGTGCCCGCGCCCTCCGCACCCGTTCACATACTATCGGTGTGGTCGCCCCCGGCATTGCCGGACGCCTGGCCGATCCAGGCACAGCGGAAATGCTAGCCGGGCTGAGCGAAGCAGCGACGGCCGCAGGGTATTGTCTGTTGATCGCCGCACCGACTGCTACCGAATCGGAAGAGGAGCTGGCGCTGCGTCTCGTGCGTAGCGGGCGGGTTGACGGTCTGGTCATTGTTGATCTTCGTCGTGACGACGAGCGGCCATCACTCCTGGCGGAAGCAGGGGTACCGATGATCGCGATTGGAGCACCGACACCAGGTATCGCCTGTCCGGTTGTCGGCTTTGATCTGCGTACCGGTGCTGAGCAAGCGAGCCATCACCTTATCAGATTGGGACATCGCCGGATTGCCTTGATCAACTTTCCTTCCGATCTTTCGATCAGCGAGCCGTTCTACACCGGCTATCTCAACGCACTGCATGCCGCCGGGCTACGTCGTGATGCTGCGCTGGTTATCGAAGCTGGGAGTAGTGAAACCGATGGGGTTGCGGCGATGCAAGAGCTACTCACACTGCGTCATCCACCAACCGCAGTCCTGGCTGCTTCCGATACCCTTGCTTTCGGCGCAATGCACGCCATCCGTGACGCCAGTCTGACTGTCGGTGTGCATATCTCGGTTGTGGGCTGTGATGATCTGCCGCTGGCAGCGCATACCTATCCGTCACTCACGACGCTCCGCGCTCCACGGCGCGAGCTCGGCACGACATTGGCCCACCATCTGATCGGGCAGATCGAACGGCGTAATGCACCGGCAGTCACCCTGCTACCGTTGCGCCTGATTATTCGTCACTCTACCGCTGCACCCTTCCGGGTGAGCGGCTGAGCATAGATTTGAAGAAAAAGGAGAAGTCACATGGCCTCGATTAAGTATGATCACGTCTGGAAGCGCTTCGGTGAAGTGACCGTGCTCAAGAATTTCGATCTCGATATTGCCGATGGAGAGTTTCTGGTACTGGTGGGGCCGTCGGGGTGTGGTAAATCGACGGCACTGCGCTGTCTGGCCGGATTGGAAGAGATCACGGAAGGCCGCATCTTCATTGGCGACCGTGATGTGACCGATGTACCACCGAAGGATCGCGACATTGCGATGGTCTTTCAGTCGTATGCGCTCTACCCTCACATGAGCGTCTACGATAACATGGCGTTCGGTCTCAAATTGCGGCGTGTGCCCAAAGCCGAAATTGACCGGCGGGTGAAAGAGGCGGCGGAAATGCTCAGCATCGGCCACTTGCTCGACCGTAAGCCCAAGGCACTCTCCGGTGGTCAGCGCCAGCGTGTGGCGTTGGGACGGGCTATCGTGCGCGATCCCGCCGTCTTCTTGATGGACGAACCGCTCTCGAACCTTGATGCCAAGCTGCGTGTGCAGACCCGCGCCGAGATCAGCAAACTTCACCAGCGCCTCAAGACGACTTTCATCTATGTGACTCACGACCAAACCGAGGCTATGACGATGGGATCGCGCATTGCGGTGATGCGTGACGGTATCTTGCAGCAGATTGACACGCCTCAGAACCTCTACGACCATCCGGCAAATATGTTTGTGGCCGGCTTTATCGGTAGCCCGGCAATGAACTTCTTCGAGGCGCGCCTTGAGCGGACTGACGGCGGTGTCAGTGTTGTGGTCGGGAAAGAGTTTGTTCTGCCCGTACCTGCCAGCAAGCTCGATCACGTGAGCAGCCATATTGGAAAGACGGTCTACTTTGGTATCCGGCCTGAAGACTTGCACGATGCCTACTTCGTACCGCGTGGCGTTGATGAGCGGGCGAAAGTCCGTGCCGCCGTCAACGTCGTCGAGCCAATGGGATCAGAAATCTACGCCTACGTTGAAAACAGCGGCAAAGAGTTTATCGGTCGTTTCGATCCACGCTCAAGCGCCCGCACCGGCCATACGATGGAAGTGGTATTCGATATGGAGAAGATGCACATCTTCGACCGCGAGACGGAAAAAGCGTTGACATAATTTTACTGCGTTACACGCTTAGCCCCCTCACCTACCCCCTGTCCCTCGTCCTCTTCCACTAGGGGAGCGGACAGGGGAAATGGCGCCCGTGCTGCGGTAGGTGCCTGGCCTCCCTCCCCTGCCTCGAGCGCCGTTCAACGTTTTCGCCTAGGACCCATTCCGTACACCGCACCCGCGGGCCGGAGGCCCGCGCACCCGTCCGCTCCCCTGATAGGAGCGGACGGGGGAAATGGCGCCCGTGCTGCGGTAGGCGCCTAGCCCTTTCCACTTAAAGAGAAGAGGCAGGACTTCTCCCACATCTTCTCTTCACCCGCTCTTCTTCACCCTCTACCCTCGCTACACCAACCCCATCGTCTCCGGGAAGCCAAGCATCAGGTTCATATTCTGTACTGCCTGCCCGGCAGCGCCCTTACGCAGATTGTCGACCACCGCAACCAGAATGGCTCGACCTGGTTCGACCATCTGATGACCGATGACCAGATGGTTCGTATACTGCACATGACGCAGCTCAGGGAGACGACCCGTCGGCAATACGTGAATGAACGGCTCGTGACGATAGGTGTCGGCAAACACTGCCGCCAACGTCGCATCGTCTACGTCGGGTTTTAGATTGACATAAATCGTCGAAAGAATGCCACGGAAAACCGGCAGTAAATGCGGTGCAAAGATAATGTGCAAACCGGTCTCCTGCTCCATCTCGGCCAGATGCCGATGCACACGCCCAACGTTGTAGGCGCTAAACGTTTCGTGTGTCTCGCCGAAATGTGTCTTCAACGCCAGCGAGCGACCGGCGCCAGAAACCCCCGACTTACTATCGACAATAACTGTCGAATCGGCGAGTAGCTCGGCGCGTACCAACGGCGCCAACGGTAGAATGACGGTCAACGGGTAACAACCGGTATTGGCAACCAACCGCGCCTGCCGAATCCGCTCACGGTGTAACTCTGGCAACCCGTACACCGCCTGGGCAAGCAACTCTGGCGCCGGATGTTCCTTCCCACGCCGTGCCGCGTAGACCTGCGGATCGCTGATGCGGAACGTGTCTGAAAAGTCGACGACCTTTGCACCTGCCGCAAGGGCACGTTGGACGATTGGAATCAACTCAGGGGTATTATGGGGAAGACAGGTAAAAACAAGGTCAACCGTTGCCGGATCGACCTCATCGATTGCTGCCAGCCGCAGATCGCTGATGATCGGGAACACCTCGCTCAGAAGCTGCCCGGCTGCCGAGCGGGCGGTTGCAAAGCCGATCTCAACCCCTGGATGGCGGGAGAGCACGTTGATCAGCTCAATCCCGGTATACCCGGTTGCGCCATAAATACCGACACGGGCCATTGGTACACTCCTCCTTACCCAACAAACCGACTACACTAGTCGTATTGTACCGTACTCTCTACCACGTGCGGTCGGGCGCAATTGCGATCACGGCAGGGTGAATCTGGCCGAGCCGACGTAAAAACCGGATCAAGCGCGTAAACATACCGTTTCTCCTCTTCCCGACGACCGTACACCTGTGCGTGACCCTTCCCTTCGGCGCATCACTTGTACGATGGGAAGTCGTCAACCGCACACGCTGCTTCACGCAGCCGCAAGCCGGTACTACCCGGCGGATGGACGGTCATCATGTATGCTGATGCGCCATTCATAGCATAGCATAGCTGTATACAAGGGGCATCAGACAAAAGGTAGAGAAGTGTTAACGGTGAGAGAGGGTTGCATCATGCATCCGCGACACCTCTTCGGCCATTCGCCAATCGACAAGGTCTACCCTGCTCAATCCTCGTTCGGCTCTCCTCCATCCACCACGACATCCAGCGCATACTGCAATAACACTGCACGCGGAATAACCGTTAGCGCAGCTTCATGCGTGGCAGCCAGAATAATCGGCGGCGCGACACCGGCCTCGTAAGCCTCTAACCAGCGCAGTGCACAGAGACACCAGCGGTCACCTGGTTTCAAACCAGGGAAGCGGTATTCAGGTCGCGGTGTAATCAGGTCATTCCCGCGTGAGCGGCTAAAATCGAGAAATTCGGCAGTTACCTGCGCACAAATAACATGCAATCCGGTATCAAGTGGTCCGGTATCACAACATCCCGTCCGAAAAAAGCCGGTGAGTGGCCGCATACTACACGGCGCCAGCGGTCCTCCTAACACGTTGCGGGCTGGTGATGGGTTGTCGTTTTGTGTTGACATAATAATTCCTTTTTCCTCCGTCTATCGGGATGCATCGGTCGGGGTGTCGTAGTGTGGGCGTTTGTCCACCATGATCATACCAGATGTGGGCGCAAACGTAGGGTGCAGCGCCGCTGCGTCTGAACAACATGATGATCGATCAGCGGTTACTGAGCTTCCCAATCAGCAGAAATTCAGTGAAACATAAGAGATGCTATGTTTCACTATACCGGTACGCGACAAATAACGCTGGTCAGATGGTATTGATACGTTCAACTTCTCAGTTTCCTCAAGCGATCACGAGCCTGTCGCGTCTGCGGGTGGTCGGGGCCGAGCGTGCGTTCGCAAATCGCCAGTGCCCGTTCGTAAAGCGGGCGCGCCGCCGCGTACTCGCCCTGCTCAGACAACAGCAACGCCAGATTGTTTAGGCTGGTGGCCGTGTCTGGGTGGTCGGGGCC
>JAGHYT010000029.1:0-36435 GCA_017743535.1 Chloroflexus sp. | reverse complement strand
GGCGATCCTGTATCTCTCAACGATACCGCATTTATAACCCAGATCACCCCTCTCCCGCAGTGCGGGAGAGGGGACGGGGGTGAGGGCAGCCCCGCCCCCCTTTCTCTCCTCGTGTAGTGATTATGTCAAATAAACTACTCCTCGTGTCGTGCCTCATGACGCTCAATACGTGTCCCACGCGGTACATTAACGATGACCGCCTCCTCTTCGTCCACAGGATGGGTAGACGTGGTCGTAGGCGTGGTATGCGCATGATGATCATCAGCCAGCTTGTACTCACCAAGCAGGCTCGCCCGCCGCAGACGACGTTCATACTCGTGTTCAATAGCTGTTATGATCCGTCGCCACCATGATTGCTCGGCCATTGCAGTTCACCTCCGCCAGAAGAGGGATTATTCCTCTAATCAGATGACAATATTTCAGCAAAAATTTAGCATACTGTCAACATTGTATGCTACACAATGGTATCGCCAGCAGGTTACAATATCTGTAGACAAGTAAGCACTCTCTGTCATTCAATCGGGATAGGCTATGCTCATGATGAGAACGGTTATTCGATTTTTACGCTTCAACCCGACTGTGCGCCGCACGCTCGGTATCATATTTCTCATTGCCGGGATTATTGGTTCGCTCTTCCCCATCATTCCCGGCTGGCCTGGTTACGTACTGGCGATTATCCTGCTAGGTCGGCGTGATCGTCTGCTCCGCCGCCTGCACTTGATTGGTCGTTTTGGGCTACGCTGGTTGCGCAAGGCGCCAGCACCTCATCTACGCAGGATCGGGCACTGGTTGTCACAACAGTATGTCGAAATACGACGTGCGGTTGTCCCCCGCCTGATCGCACTCGAGCGCACGATTGACGGCACTTAGTCACCTTTCAAGCGTTTCCCAAGGGCCCATCCCAGGATCAGGCCTCCGGCCAGGATCAGAAGCACGGCAACTCCAAGGCCGATCAGAAAGTAACGCCAATCAAATGGCCCGCCACCGATCAACCAGGCCAGTAGTGCTGGCCCACCGATCAGCATAACCAGCACCACTAGCAACGATCCCATTCCGCGCACGACCAACCAGAATCGTTTCAAGCAGATATCCTCGAAGAAAGTGCTGCCCGCGCTGCAGCCGGCGTGTTTGTGATCAGTCCACTCGCACCAAGAGTTGCCAGTTCGCGAAGGCGCACCGGATCATCGACTGTCCAGACATTCACCTGATAACCGGCCTGTCGTACCTTCGGTAAAACCCAGTTGATACCGGGTAAGCCGTGATATGGATGCCACGCAGTCGCCTCAATTCGGCGCAACGCCAGAAACGGCCAGAACTCGCGCAGACGTATGTCGGGTCGATAAGTCCGAATCCCCATCAGATAGCCACGCCGAATTGTTGGATCAACAGCCCGCAGTTCACGCAACGCCTGTTCATAAAATGACGAAATGATCACCTGATCGGCCCATCTAAATTCACGAACAAGCTGGACGCAGCGTGCAGCCATTCCCGGACGTTTCAATTCCAGATTGAGTGGCATTGCAGCATGACGCGCCCAATCCAGGGTCTCAGCTAGGGTCGGTACTCGTTCACCACCAATATTGAGCTGACGGAGTTGGGCCAGGGTCAGGTGAGCGACTGCCTCGTTTTGTCCATTCCAGCGGACGGTCGTATCGTCATGAAAGACCACAATCTCACCATCCGCTGTCATTTGCAAATCAAGCTCGATCATGTCAGCTTGCTGACGTCGTGCCAATTCAAAAGCGGCCAGAGTATTTTCGGGTGCATCAGCCGATGCTCCACGATGCGCAATAATGAGCGGTGTCATATCACCTCACCAAATAACCAATAGCGGGGCGCCAATCGCCCCGCTATCAGTATCGCCGCGCCGTGCCTCGGCGTCAATCTCACCTTGAGATACGTTGTCAATCATCTAGAGCGGGCTGAGCCACTGCCAGGTCAGGTTGGCGAGCCTCTTCAGTCAGCATAGGGTGAAGAATGCGCTGCATTGCCATAACGTGGGCGCAGGTACCCCACATCTTGAAAAACGAGCAGTCACATGCCCACTGACCATTATGCAGCGAAACGACATGGTTACTGTTGCCACCGTGGAACGTTGCCCGCAGATCGCTGAACTTGATCCGCTCCGGTTCAGCCGCATAGCGCCGGGCCTTCTCAATTTTACCGATCAAATCCGAGTGCATACGGAACCTCCTTCATTGCGCGCCCGGAAAACATCAAGGGCGGCTACAGACATCGGTCTGTACCGCCCTATACACCCCTCAACCACCTTGTCACACATGATTTCATAGTCGGCCTCCATCGTGGGAGTGTTGCCGTTCTTAACACGGTCTTATTATACGACCTACACTAGCTGCCCGTCAAGTATGATCCCAACAATAATACGGCTTTTCAACAGTCTCACCCGACCTAGCAGACGTGAGATGAGAGGGACGAGGAGAGAAGAGTGAGCGGAGCGAGTAGCGAGGAGTGAGAGGAAGGTTCGCAGCGTAGGTAAAGGCAGGCTACGTTCTGTGTCGAGGTGGTCTCCGGTCAGGCCCTTGGTCGTGCGCCGATGATGCGCGTGCGTGTATCGTAGGGGCGGAGTCCCAATCCGCCCAGCGGGTGGGATCCTACGACAGGCCCAGGTCTACCGCTGCCGGATGCGGATCGGCAGCTCGCGCATCAGGGCCAGCGGCATCGATTCGGAGTTCGGAGATCGTCGTGACGGTTGAAACGACGTTTATCGGTGAAATATGACCAAAAACTGAGCACTTTAAAAACCTCCACAACAATAATGAACACCTCATACATCTTCCTCAACAGAAATGCCGACTTGCATGCCCATCTTGTTAAGCGTTTCACGGCGATAGATAGCTTCCGGATTGTATTATCGTTGATGGAAGTGTACCGGAAAAGTCAATAAGATTATTCCTCAGACGTTTCGCAGACAAAACATCTGGAGCATAAAATGAGATTTCATCACCACCGGTAACTACGTTATTCAAGATTTTCCACCTACCAACTTCTATCCAGTCAGAAGGAATATTTTCGTTAAACCAATCATTATAAATAATGACAACTTTCACATCGTTATCCAAAAAAGTTAATGTAGGCCAAAACAAGAAAATAGAGGTCGTTTTATTTATCATAGGATGATCCATTGTGCGACTAAAGTACGTGCTGATGAATCAGTAAATCTGGATCAGGTCACGATGTCTTCACCACAACTCGCCCTCACGCCATTCGGCTGAAATTGGCGCACTCAGATTTAATGGTGGTGTTTTTGGAAGGCGAAGAATCATCACCTGCTCGTCAGCAGGTGATGATAATAGACCGTTTTCAGTCCTGATATATAATGGCCCACGCCAAAGCTCCCATCCAAGTCGCTCGTAGAAGGCAACATCAAACGGTGAGAGGGCTGCTAACTCATAGTCCTGAATCTCGTTGACGAGATATTTCATGATGGCTGTCGCAAAACCACGACGACGGTAGGCAGGATCTGTTGCCACCGCTTCGATATAGGCAGTGCGTAGCGGAGGAGCATTGCCAACTTGCAGATAGCGGTTCACCCACAAGGCATGACTGACAAGAAGGCTATTGTAGTAGCCGAGCACATGGCTGGCGCCAACAAACGTATGAAACAACGGCGCAAGGTCCTCATTGTAAGCTTTGTTACAAAGAGCGATAATGTGGTTGCGCGCTGCTTCAGATAGGGATGCACCCTGCACTACACGGATCGTCAACCGGTTATTCATAATATTCTGCCTAATCGGGTACGGCTATCGTTCTCATACCAATCCTCATACTAATCCCGTTCGCGAAAATCGTGTATCCTGGTGCGAAGGCTTCTGGACAACATCCTACCCCTGTGTGGACGAACGATGGCGGGTTCCGTTAGCTACCTCCCCGCTTGCGGGGGAAGGGGGTACCAGCAGCGTTAGCAGGATGATACACGGTTTGCACAGACAGGATTAGTATCATATCATACACCGAGTAGGAGCACGACGCACCGCTGCCCCCCACTAGATATTTCCATCGGCGTCTGGCGGGTCGGCCATAGGGACTGCACGACGCAGAGATGTAACAAATGTATACATCGTTTCTGAGTCATGCTCCAACAACGGCTAGCTCCTGACCCAAATCATGACGGAATGAGCGATACAGGTTGTCATCCGTTGCCTGCACTGCGCATTCGTTCAGCCAAAGCCAGAATGCGCTGACCGTACTCGGTACCCGGCCACGCCCACCGACCGTTGAGATCGGTGATCGTCACCGCCACCCCACGCAGATGATCAGGCAACGGACGCCGCCAGAGTGCATAGTCAATCAGTTGCTGCTGATACGTCGTACCGGCGCCGGTAGGTAAAGCGTAAGCAAGCAAACGTCCTAGATGCGCCGGAATCGACTCATCAACCCACGAGGCAAAACTCAAACCGGCCCGCCAACGCTGTATCGTCTCATCCCAAGCCCAATCAGGGCCAGGCGGCTGATCAGGTGGTGCTTCACGAGTTTCGCCGGTAACGCCAATTCCTGCTGGATTACGCCGTGGTCGTTGACACCACCACGAAGTCAAATGGCCTGTCTCGTGGGCACACTGGGCGATAGCCAGAAACCAGTCTAAACCGGCAGCCTCGCCGATACTGGCATAGCCATTGACAATAACACCGACATCGTAAGGAGTGTATGCCGTACTGCGCGGAGCAAGCCAGGCAATTGCTGCATCAACCGTACCGGTAGCGGGGCCGAGCAGGGTTCCAGGGAGCGGCGAACGAATGACCATAGGAAGATAGATCGAGTGCATCTCTGGAGTTTGAGCACGGACAAATGAGCTGCTCAGGGTGAGCAACCCGAACGAGAGGAGCGAACGTCTACTCAGGCGAGTGTTCATGGCGTTTCTTTCAGCAGCGCACGAATGTCTTGCACGTACACATCGGCTGCAGTTCCATACGGATAAACGATCCGTAACCGCCCATTTTGATCGATCAAATAACTTGCTGTACTGTGTTCAACCCCATCGCTCCCGTGATGATGCTGATGACCACCACTATGACGGTAGGTCAGACCATATTCTTTGCTAATCCGGCGCAACGTTGCATCATTCCCCTGCAACCCGATAAACCCTGCACCGAAGGCTTGCAGGTACTTCGCCAGCACCTCTGGGGTATCATTAGCCGGATCGATACTGATCAACACGAAATGAACCTGCTCACCATCGATACCGAGCTGATCGCGAGCCTTACGAAATTCGCTTAGCGTTATTGGACAATAATCAGGGCAGCGTGTGTACCCAAAGTAGAGCAACACCGGCCGACCACGCAAATCGCTCAACCGCACTTCACCGCCGATGCTAGCCGGTAAGCTGAAATCACTTAACACCGTTGGTGGATCGATGATCGTAGACGTTGAAACTGATGGTGTGTTCGTGAGTGTGCATCCGCTTAACACAAGCAGACAGAGGATGAACCAGCGTTGCATAATATCACCGCACGACTAGGGGGGTAAAGGTAGTGAATATCTGTTCAACCACCCACAATCTGACCGGAACTGTCAAACGAAACATCGATCCAGGCATCGTGAGTGTCACTCGACCCTCATAGAGACCTGTGTTCAGTCCACCCGGATCGATACTCAATCTCAATATACCACTCTCGGTCACACCTGCCAACCATGGTTCATTTGCTGTTACCTGCATACCGGTTTGTGCACAGAGAGTCGTGATTATCAGTGAGAGTGGTGTACCCTGACGCTGAGCAAGGATTGTCCGGGCAGTAACCTCTATCTCCTGATGTGGTAAGACCGGAAACTCAACGAAATCGGAGAAGGTTATGCCATCGGTATAGCGCACCCAAATCCCCTGACCGCGATAGTTACCGCCAAACATATCTAGGGTGAACGGGTTCATGATCGGTTGAGGCGTTGAGAACAGGGTCACCGCATCAACAAATACCTCAGTTGAGCCACTACGCCAGAATTGAATGGTCAAAAATGGATCGCCTGCACGGTACACGAACGGCAATGCAAACTCTTGGTACTGGTTGGCAACCGCAAAGTCAATACCGCGCAGCACCAGTGGCCCATATTCAGTATCACCACTCTTTATCGATATGCGAGCTACCTGATTTGAACTGGTATTGTTCGCTACTTTCAGGCGAACATACGCCACCAGAGCAAGATTGTTTAACACTGTAGGCTGGTACTCCCACACCCAGGCTGACGACTCTAGGTCTGCCAAACCAAGGCGAAAGGCACTGCCGCCCCAGGCATCTGGATCGGTCACCCGTTCGCCAGCCCCCCAAAGCAGACTAAACGTGGAGAAGGTATCGTCCACTAACCAACCTGGACTAAACTGCACTTGTGGTAACGATGGATGACCGAGGCCGCTCAGCGTTACCGTCGGTTGCCGATCACTGAGCGTAGCTGCTAACTCAGCAATCGGTGGGTTAGCACCGACATAGATTGTGTCACTCACCACTCGCGTTGCACCAAAAGTATCACGAGTTTTGACGTAAACGGTGCGCCAACCTTCACCATTGGGCAGCCGGAAACGCGGCTCTGGAGTGAACGGTTGCCAGGTGGTATCAACAAAACAGGGTTCACTTGCGATCATCATCTCGGTAGCAGCGCGAGCACCGGTGAAGCTATTCTGGTTCGCAGTCTGATGAATATACAGCGCTACCTCAAGATTCAGCGTATTGATCGCTTCATTCTCGATGATGACCGGCGCATAGGCGGCATCATTCCCAAAAAGCTGAGCGATATACCCACGCCCATCACTTGCACGACGGTAGTAGCCTAGTCCAATTTCACGATGCGCATCACTCAACAGATTGGCACGATGACCAGGACTGTTCAACCAGCCATTGATCGCATCCTGTGGCAACATATAACCGCAATACGCATTTTCGGTGCCACTATTCCCAAGATAGCCAAAGCGTGGCGCCCGATCACTGGGCCACTGACCGTTGGTATCTTGATGGCCACAATACGACGTTGGTCGATTCTCAACCGAATCCCAGGCGAACCAGCGTGAGGCATACGTCAGTTGGCGGTTCCAGCGCAGTGGTGGCTTTCTTTCTGCACGGCGAGCCAGATTACCGTAATACACTGTCAACGCCTCATCGTACAATAGCGCCGAGGTTTGGGTTGTCGGATCAAACGCGGTAGCAGTCGTCACTAGAACACTGCACAAGACGACGAGCAACCCGATGTTTCGAAACTGCAACATATGTTCATCCTCTTCGCTGGAACCGTACCGATTACCAGTATTGTGGTCTTCCAGCAGTGCTGATGTCAAGGTCGCTCGCTGCTGGAGAAAAAAGAGGCAAGAGAACAGAGGCTCGCGAGAAAGAGGCTGTTTCGCAACTGTCCGCTGCACGGGCAGCGGCGCGCAGCATCCCGCGCCGGCAGTGGTCTACCGTTCTTGCCCCTTACCGTACAGGAGGGGGCGAGTTCCAAATCAGCCCTAAGCTCCCCCCTTCCTCTCCCACAAGGGGACAGGAAGGGGGCTAGGGGAAGATGAGGGGTTCCAGCCACACCCCGCACAACCTGGGCCAGCGGCCCGCGCACCATTTGACAACTCCTCTGCGATTTCGTATAATAGCAAGGCGTCAAGCGCCCAGGTGGCGGAATTGGCAGACGCGCTAGGTTGAGGGCCTAGTGAGCTAACCACGCTCGTAAGGGTTCAAGTCCCTTCCTGGGCACCAAACATTGGGGCGATTAGCTCAGCGGTAGAGCACCTCGTTTACACCGAGGGTGTCGGCGGTTCAAATCCGTCATCGCCCACCACAAAGTTGTATGGAGGCTTGCCAAGATAGCTCAGTTGGTAGAGCATCGCGCTGAAAACGCGAGGGTCGCCGGTTCGAGTCCGGCTCTTGGCACCACAATGCATGATGCCCACTCGAATGATCGAGTGGGCATTGTGGTTTTCAAGTCCTCTATTGTAACCAGATTACAACGTTTGTTGTGTACCATTCTGCCACAATTGCCCTTTAGTTGCATACGATAGAAAAGCAAGCGGCTTACCGAAGCGCGGAGGTGCTTATGCGTGTACCTGCATCTGTACGTCCAACCGGATCGTTGTTCGCCGATCCCCGTATCCGTTGGGGAGGCGGCTTGATGGGAGCAGTCTGGCTCATCGGTATTCTCGGCGGGATCACGGGCTTGACGGAATGGCCTGCACTCGTGCTTTACGTTATCGGCGGACTGGGAGTCGCCGTTATCTTAGGACGAACCCAAGGCTGGGCAACGCTAGGAGTAACGAAAGCCAACCTGCGTGCAGCAACGCTTTGGGGTGGCGGGATTGGTGTCGGGCTGATGCTCCTGGACTGGATTAACACCTTTTTCTACTATCGCGGTGGTGGTGCACCGATGGAAGCCATGGAGACCATTCTGGTTGGAATGGGCTTCCTGTACCTCTTCCCAGTGTTGGTACTGGCCGAGGAACTTCTCTGGCGTGGTGTACTGCTATTCGGTCTGCGCGATTCAGGTGTGAATGCCCATCTGACGGTTGGCTTGACAACGCTGTTTTACGCACTGAACCACCTGTTTGTAGCGCCGGTGCCACTGTTTGAACGCTGGTTGATGGTGGGAATGGCACTTCCCATTGGTGTAATCGGAGGCTATCTGGTACTACGCACCCGTAATGTTTGGGCAGCAGTGTGGTTACACGGGTTGAGTCTGGTGGCAATGGTCGCTGACATCTTTATCATTCCAGGACTGGCACGCGGATAACTCGGTCTGGCTAGAGCGATGGTAGCACGATGACTATGTGATATATCCACATTTTGTGGATATATGTGGATACAGGCCCAATATCTAGTATTCGGTTGTTTTTGGAAGGCGTGAGAGATAGGGATGGCTTCCTAACCTAGCTTGCACGGAGGCATACATCTTGCCGTTTCGCCGATCGTCATTGCTGCCTCCTGGTGCGGGGCGGCGTCTAGGCCGAAGACCGGACGTCCGCCTCGTTTCTATGTTTGTCGGTTTAGTCGGCCAGAGCAACGATCTAAGCACTCCGCGCACCCACAACCTAGCACATCAAGGAACAGTTTCGATCCCTCATCAAGCCTGGGAAATGAGTCAAGATTGGAGACTACAGCAAATGTGCAGTATGCACGCAGGTCGTTTCATCTTCCACATCCTGCTTTTCTCAATCTGCAATATTGTGCTATACGTTTGGTGCAACGGAAACGATTGACAGTTTGCCGATCCCCCGCGCTTGCCGGAATGCTGACTCGAGCCGATCATGTGAGAAGGGATTCCGGTAATTGTCGTACAGATATTGCTCACATCAATATGGCAGTCGTGTTATAAAATATTCCCTACAAATCTTCAGCAAGACCTGAACGTATCGAATGTATCTTTATCAGGTTGCCGGGGTTCGTAGGCTGTTAACCATCATCCGAAGGGGCGCTAACAGATACATTGACGATGGGTTTTGGTAATGAACTACTATTTGAGTGCACTGCAAAAACTCACCACGGAGCACACAGAGTACACAGAGCGTATAAGGTTTATGAATAAAAGGATAATTTTTGACCATTGGGCGCATGGAAGAAAAATATTCACAACCCTATGTTCGATGAAAGATAAAATTATCTTTAGTCTCTGCGATCTCCGTGGTCTCTGTGGTGGAAAGATCACCTTTTTGCAGTAGAGTCACTATTTCTTTTGATAACACCATGCGTCGTATTACATTTATCAAAGGTTATTGGAATGAACACCGTTGAAGAGAAGATCCGTGCGTTGCCAGAAGATGGATGCACGAATCACAGAGATGAGAAGTGATGACAAATCACACTATTTAAGATACCTGGTTTTGGGAATAACGGATGAAGAAGGCGAACTAATCGACATATATCAAAATAAAGGTCGTTTTCTTTATGCTTATGCAGGTGATCTCCTAGAATAAGCGACATTCCTTTGCTTCAGGGAAAGATACCCTGAGGTGAAACGTATTCAGATAGTGAACACACTTGGCAGACGACCACGGCAATTTGAGATAGATTGTGTCATAGGTCAAAATGCAATTGAAATCAAGTGGCGCGATACAACAACAGATGGGGATCATATCACAAAAGAGCATACAAGAATACAAGTTATTCGAGGTCACGGCTTCAAACCAATCAGGATCATGTTTTACTACCCTAATCGAAACCAGGCAATAAGAATACAAGAAACCATCAAAGCCGTATATCAGGGTGTAGGGGGAGAATACTACACAGGAGATGATGCGTGGGAATACGTAAGATCCCAGACGGGCATTGATCTGAAGAATATTCTCCTTCGGATAGCAGAGGAAAACTGATAACAGAAATGACAATACTTTGTGGAGATTGTAGAGAAATATTGAAGAAACCGGATGACACAAGCGTCGATCTTGTGTGCATAGATCCACCCTTTTTTACCAAAAAACCCACTCGCTCACTGCACAAGATCACATAACAGAACGAACAAGGTTAGAAGACAGCTCACAACTTTTTAATTGGACAGATGATAATATATTGGTGATTGACGCCTATGATCTCATTATCAACTCATGGCTTGAAAAGCAAGAACGCCGTGATAAGCCAGAACAATAGATGCCAGGTCCGAATCTCATAGACATATGGTACAGACGATTTTTGCCTGTATCTATACAAGCAGAGTATGTTTCAGACACATTCCGACACCTGCCTCCCTACCTTTCATATTCCAGTAGTAGCCTCCCTATCAGGCAGCCACATCACGACGGAAGATGACGCGCAATGAAGAGTCTTCAAAAAAGGCATCTTGCGCCCGTAGACGGGCCAGCGATTGTGGCAACACAATTCGGTGGCGATGCCAGCCCACCGAGATAAGCAATTCATCATCACTCTGCGCTAAATGCACCTGATCCTCAGAGGCAAACGGCAGCGGGACGATCAGATCGTAGCCATAGGCGGTCTTCTCGACCCGTTGAGTCGGTCCTTGGTAGAGAAAAGTGGTCGGATCGCGATCAGCGAAGAGATGGTCGGCTAATTCATTGAGGAGTTCGGTACCGACGATCTCTTGAGAAAAATGGGGAGCCCGCAGGATGGGCAACGGCTCGAACATCTCTTCAACGAGGGGCGCATATTGCTGCTGCATCGCACGCCATTGCGCAAAATGGGCATCAACGTCGGGAGGTAAAATCCGATTGACAATAATTGCATCAACTGCATAGCCAAACAAACTGAGGTAAGTCAGTGAGCGCTGGGCCTCGCGAATCACCATTTTTTCCAGATTCATAACAATGCGAGCCGTGCAAATCTGGTGATTCGTCAACAACTGACGAACATCGATCAGGGCATCAATAGCCTGTTGGGCCGAGGCCAGCACGTCGTCGTCGGCAATCGGCATGTCGGTGACTCGTCGTGCAACAGGTCGCACCACACGGAGCAGCGCACGGGCGATCGGGAAGAGACGGGCGATCCACCAGCGCATCACATCAGGGAGTGACAACAAACGCAGTGTTTCACCGGTTGGCGCTGCATCAACGACGATGACATCGTACTTCCCTTCGTCGTAATGACGCTTGATCTGGAGTAGGCTAAAGAGTTCTTCAGTACCGGGAATAACCGACAACTCCCCCTGGGCAATCGTCTCGACTCCCTGCCACGCCAGCAGATCGGCCAAATAGCGTGATACGGTCCCCCAGCTTGATTCAAGCTCATGAAGGGCATTGATCTCTTGCGCCCACAAATTAGGTGCTACCTGAAGCGGCTCTGCTCGCAGATCGACACCGAGCGAGTCGCCTAACGAGTGAGCTGCATCAGTCGAAAGTACAATTGTTCGATACCCCAGTTGGGCGCAGCGGAGGGCGCTTGCCGCTGCGACACTGGTTTTACCAACGCCGCCCTTGCCGGTGTAGAAGAGGATTCGCATACTCGACCGTTCATTCTAGGCAACTTTGCTTTATAATAGCGTTATATTGTCTTTTATGCAAATGGTGATCAGGCCCATCCGAGATCATCAGGCTTATCGCCCGATCTCCGCGCATCATCTTCATCCTTCTTCCCGCTCAGCTCTTCTTCAAGCATCTGATCAACCATCTCATCCCAATCTTCACCAGCGTCTTCACCTAGCTCTTTGCCCAGACGCTTGGCCCAACGGGCAATCGAGCGCGGATCGCTCTCATCCAACCCCATAAAGTTTGACGGGTCGGCCAGTGATTCGAGGCGGTCATCTTCCGACTTGAGAGTAGCGAAACGTGAGATTGCACGTCGCACCTCGGTATTCCCGCAGCGCGGGCAGGCTAAGCCCGGTGGATCGCTAAACCCACGTACCAGTTTTTGGAACTGACCGTTACAAGCGGGGCAAAAGTATTCATAAATCGGCATGGCAACCCTCTATCAGATTTCACGAATAATATCCTCAACGAGCGGCAACAATGGCGGTGGTTCATCATGAATAGTATAGGCAAGACGGATACGTTCAGCAATCTGATCGACATCGGCCTGGCGTGCCGCATGAACGGTGAGTAATGGCTCACCAGCAGTAACGTGATCGCCCACCTTGGCGTGTAACACCAACCCTACCGCATGATCGATGGTATCTTCTTTACGTGACCGCCCACCGCCCAACGCATTCACGACCATGCCCAAGGCCTGCCCATCAATCGCCGCGACAAAACCGCTGCGTGGAGCCGGAAACGCAACCTGTACTGGTGCAGTAGGCAGACGTTCGGGTTCATCGATCACCGTTGGATCACCACCCTGGTTGACAACCATCGCACGAAACTTCTCCCAGGCTGCACCACTTTGTAATGCTTCTCTCAGCAACAGGCGAGCAGCATCAACACTATCCCGCAAACCGGCCATGCGCACTAACTCACTTCCCAACACCAGTGATAGCTCGACCAGGTCGGGCGGGCCAGAACCACGCAGTGCAGCAATGGCTTCCCGCACCTCCAGTGCATTCCCTATCGCAAAACCGAGTGGCTGCTGCATACTGCTGAGCACGGCGGTCACTTTCCGTCCGGCATGATGCCCAATCGCAACCATGGTTCGTGCCAATTGACGGGCATCATCAAGCGTCTGCATGAATGCTCCGCGCCCATATTTTACGTCAAGTACAATACAATCCGCACCGGAAGCCAGTTTTTTGCTCATCACGCTGGCGGCAATCAGTGGAATCGACTCAACCGTTGCGGTCACATCGCGTAAAGCGTAAAGTTTCTTATCGGCTGGTGCCAAATCACCGCTCTGCGCAGCCACCACCAATCCCAGTTCATGGACAGCACGTCGAAACTCTTCCGTACTAAGACTGGTACGAAAGCCAGGAATACTCTCAAGTTTGTCAATCGTGCCACCACTAAAACCGAGACCACGACCACTCATCTTTGCCACCGGCAAGCCAACCGCGGCTACCAAAGGCGCTACAACCAGTGTTGTTTTATCACCAACCCCACCCGTTGAATGTTTATCAACGGTCAATGGGGCAATATCATGCAGATCGAGCATATCGCCACTACGGGCCATCGCGATAGTCAAATCGGCTGTCTCGCGGTCATCCATTCCCCGCAGCACAATAGCCATTGCAAGCGCAGCCATCTGATAATCGGGAATATCACCGGCCGTGTAATGTTTGACCACCCACTCGATTTCAGCGGTGGTCAAAGGGCGGCCATCGCGCTTAGCCGCAATTATTTCCACCATTCGCATGACTACTCTTCCTTTCTGCATCCTGGCCCAGTTTGTTAACCGGAGCGTAACTCTTGCATCACCAGCGGTAAGAGCGGTAACAAATCACCGGCAATCACGCCGGCATCGCCAAAAGTGGCGCGTGCTCGTGCGCCAGCCGCTCCGTGCAGATAGACACCCAACGTTGCAGCCGCGAATGGTGGACAACCCTGTGCGATCAAACCGGCAATCACCCCAGCCAATACATCACCCGATCCAGCGGTTGCCAATGCCGGATTCGCCCCATCGTGAATCACTGTTCGACCATCAGGTGACGCAATCACCGTAGTCGCTCCTTTTAGCACAACTGTTTGCCGCCAGTGCTGTGCCGCTTCTGCTGCCGTCTGTACCAAATCAACAGGTAGCTCAGCGACACCCAACAGACGACGCATCTCACCGGGATGCGGAGTAAGCACACAACGTTCGGGCGGTAAGCGTTCAAACCATTTCGGCGCACCGGCAAGAATATTCAAGCCATCGGCGTCGATCACAGTGTGCGGCAATTCAACCGTCTGCGGCGTCGATTCCAAGGTCGTTTCACCAATGGCGACAAAGCCGACTCGTGTTCGGCTGCGGGCCTGATCAAGTCCAAACAAACGTAATACCAACTTGCGGGTGACTTCAGCCTGTCCTAATCCTGGACCGATCAGCAATGCCTGGTAACGGGACAAATGTTCGGCTAGATCGTCGATTGCAGCCGGGCCAATAGCTCCCCAATCACCTTCGGCGACCGGTAAGAGTGTGATTTCTGGAGGTAAGGTTGCCAGCGACAGCACCGTGCGACCGGTAGCCAGCGTCACCAAACCGGCGCCAGCGCGTTGGGCGGCTACGCAGGCCAAAACCGCTGCCCCGGGATAATTAATGGAACCAGCCAGCACCAATACCTTCCCGAACACACCTTTATGGGCATCAGCCGGGCGAGGCGGCAGCAATGTTCGTGCTTGCGCTGCGGTCAACAGTTCACTCATGGTCAGTGCTCTATCTAATTCAGATAACCCGATAGGTGCTACAACAATCTTGCCCGCATACCCGCGACCGGGCCAGAGTAATAATCCCCGCTTGATTAAGCCAGTAGCCACAGTCAGATCGGCCCGAATGGCCACTGTAGATATCTGCCCATCATCGGCGGCTACCCCACTCGGCAGATCGATAGCCACCACACGTAGCTCAGGGCGACGGGCACGTGCGGCATTCACTGCCTTAATAATCGTTGCCAGATCATTCGTCGGTGGTCGCCCGCCAGTTCCTAATAGACCATCAATCACAACGGCTGCCGTCGCCAGCGCCGAAGCGAGCTGGGAACCGTCAGAATCGGACGTCGAATACAGCTCAGGAATATTGCGGGCACGACAGGCCAGGAGATTATCATCTGCACCAGTTCTGCGCCAGATATATAGGATAACCTTTGCCCCTACATCAGCCAGATGACGAGCCGCCACTAACGCATCTCCACCGTTATTGCCAGGACCGACAAAGACTAATACGTGTCGATCGGCCGGCAAAGCAACATGTTGACGCACTGCCAGAGCGACACCGGCGCCAGCCTGTTCCATCAACGCAGCCCACGTCGTCCCCTGAGCAACAGCAGCCTCTTCTGCAGCCCGCATCTGACCAGCAGTTACGACAAATGGCAACGTCACTTCACTCATAGCCTCAACCTGCCCAACCGACTACACTAGCTACGGCCAGTTCATGCGTATGCGACAAGCTTACGACCAACGCTCGAATACCCAACGCGGAGGCAGTTTCAGCGGCCACCCCCGACAGCCGCAGCAGAGGGCGACCGGTAGCATCACGTATCACTTCGATTTCCTGAAACCCTGCACGTGGTTGATCGGTAACGGCCAACGCCCCCAGACCGCGCAAACCGATCCCTAACGCTTTGGCGCAGGCCTCTTTGGCTGCCCAGCGCGCTGCTAATGCTTCATAACGGATTCCTTCTGCTGCGGCGGTACAATCAGCCTGTTCAATCGACGTATACACTCTGAGCAAAAATCGTTGACCGTAGCGCATCACCACCCGACGAATGCGCGCTACCTCTACCAGATCGACCCCGTGATACAGCATACACCAACCTATTGCGTTCCTACCAGCGAAACTTCAGCCACCCGCGAATCATAATCGTGACCGTTGGCATAGATCTCTACACTACGCAGATAGCGATAATCGGGTAACCAATTCTCATCACGTAAATTCACTTGAAATCGGCTCCAGGTCGAGGGTTCTACTCGCTGGTAAAAGACCCCGTCAGCTCGTACCCGTAGCGCATCATCACTAGTAGCGGTGTATATGCACACCACCCGTTCCTCATCAGGATCGGTCGGACTGCTACGCCGGGCAACAATACGGATCATAATTGGACACTCGGTTCCTCGATCACCGGCTGCTGGTAACGATTGATAGTCCACCCGTGCCCATAGAGAGAAGACGAGAGAGCGAAACTCGGATACATCAATCCCAGCGCCATGCACCCCCAACGCTTGGCGAATGCTCGTTACAAACCCGTTGGTCTGACCACCCATACGGTAAAACCAGGCCGCAGTACGAAAATCTTCAATCGGGCAAACGAGCGTACTATTCGGTGGACGACAAATCTGCGCCAACCGAAAGAAGCCACGTTCGGGGAGCGGCAAATTTGGTGTACCAGAAACCTGCCACGTTGTCGAGCGCGGGAGAGTCGGATCATCGGTGCGAGTAGTGTTATTGTACTCAATTTCGGAAAAGCGTGAAAAACCACCGTCACGGATCAATTCCCAGCGCGCCGGTACCGGCAAGCCGGGCATTCCTGCCGGATCAACTTCAACCCGCTGACCAGCCATCAGGTGGATTGGTTGACCAACCATACCTGTCACGATAGCCTGACCACTGCGTACCGCCACATCGGCGACTAGAGCAGGACGACCATCACTACGCATCACACGTCGCTCTGGTGGATACAATCCGATACTATAGCTACCGCCGGGCAACAGTACAACCTGAGCATCGCCAATCGTAACCCTGATATCCACCTTGTGAAAGGGCTGATCAGCACGCACATCGTAGCGCACATAACCGTTGAGCTGCTCGATAGCAACTTCCAGCGTACTACTATGCCAGCGCGTCGTGCGGAGTGATGTCAGACGCACCTCCGTTCCTGCCCAGAGATCGAGCTGACTCCCCTCAAACAGCCGTAACGAAGCCACCTGACCATAACCAGCATTGGGCAGCGTGCGCACTGTGTCACCTTCACTCAACGGTTGTTGATCACGCACACCCTGAAAAATGGTACGGCCAGCTGGTTGCCAGACAATGCTCTCGCTCACGCTGCGCACCACCAGCGTTGCAGTCTGCGTATCAGTCGCTGTCAAATACCACTGCCAGACGCTGAAAATCACCCAGGTACTGAGAGCCAGAAACAAACCAAAAAAGACGAAAAGGGTAAGCCAGGCAATCCGCAAAGTGCGGCGCTGAGCAGCTAATCGATCATCTGCAAATACCATCGATGTCTTCATACCAGCAATTATACTCGAAGGAATAAAGCTTGCGAGAAGGGGGTGATCTGATAGGAGTTTTCAACGTCTTCACCCTGCCTGACAATGGTGAAGTGAAGAAAGACTGAACAGAAAGGTGGGCACAAACCTGTCCGCAGCACGTGCAGCAGCGCACAGCGTCCTCGTCTTTGCACGTCGATAATGCCCGTCTCCGCATTGGTGGGGGCGGGTTCTCAACCCGTCCGCATTGTGAGCGCTGACGACGGGCATAGGTTTTACCGCGGCCACCGCACCACGCGGGCCGGAGGCCCCGCACCCAGCACACCTGTATGGGTCGAGAATGGTTATTCGCTCAGGCAGGACGTTCATCGGTGTCGCGTCGGCCAAAGCAGAGAATTCTAAAAACCCCTATCCTTCCCTCGTCACTACTTGACACTACACTATCTATAATGCTATCATCACAAATGAAAAACGATCTTCGGGGCAGGGTGAAATTCCCGATCGGTGGTATAGCCCACGAGCGTGTTGAGAGGCACGCATGATCCGGTGAAACTCCGGGGCCGACGGTTACAGTCCGGATGTAAAGAAGATCCAGATATGGTGAATCAGGGCAATGGCGTGCGGTACGCCTTGGCCTTGTCTGCGTCAGCGGCAGTACAACCATCTGTCGCGGTTCCGTATCTGTACCCCGAAGAGCGTTCGCTCGGCGGGGTTTTTCATTGCCCGCCGCGAAAGGAGTTGTTGAGATGCAACAAACACTACCAATGCCAACCGTATCGCCGCGGGCGAAGATATTTCGGCACTTCGAGCGGCCTGCTCTTGGCCTGCCGGTAACACTCGTGATTCTGCTGCTACTCTGGCAAGCCGGCGTAACGTTTAGTGGCTATCCGGCCTTTATTCTCCCTTCCCCGGCCCTGGTTGCCGGACGCTTCTGGCAGGCGCTGAGTAGTGGGATACTCTGGCAACATACCTCGGCGACCCTGAGCGCTGCCCTTGGCGGGTTTGCGCTGGCACTCATCATCGCCGTCGTACTCGGCTACACACTGGCGCATATACGCTGGCTCGAACAGGCTCTGGCACCGGTATTGGCCGCCAGTCAGGCAATTCCGGTGGTGGCGGTGGCACCGCTGATCATCCTCTGGTTCGGCACCGGCCTGACCTCTAAAGTATTGGTCGCTGCTCTGATCACCTTCCTGCCAATCCTGATCGGTACTATTGTGGCGATCCGCAGTATTCCACGCGAACTGATTGAAATGGCCTACATCAGCGGCGCTAATCGCTGGCAATTACTACGCTACGTCGAAGTGCCACTGGCGCTCCCCGTACTCTTCGGCGGTATACGCACCGGTCTGTCGCTGGCAACCACCGGTGCCGTCGTTGGGGAATTCGTCGCCGGACGGGTCGGTCTGGGGGCGTTGATCAATATTGCCCGTGGTCTGTTTGATACACCACTGATTTTTGTAGCACTGATCATGCTAGCTCTGATCACATTGACACTATATGTCCTGGCGGGTTTACTAGAACGAGTATTGGTTCGTTGGGAAGCATAGATATCGATCTCTTTTTGAGGCTGTTTTTAGGGAGGAATGTTTTCATGAAAAGGCAGTTCTTTTTGTTCCTCGTAATACTCGCAGTGATGTTAAGTTCTTGCGGAACATCCACTCCGACAACAGCGCCAACAACGGCCCCAACTGCGGCATCTGCACCGCAGGCACAACCAACGCTGCGCCGTGTTACACTGGCGATGTCGTACATTCCCAATGTACAATTCGCGCCTTATTATGTGGCAGCCGCTAAAGGATACTACGCTGCGGAAGGTATTGAAGTCACCTTTGACTACAACTTCGAGAACGATGTGTCGCAACGGGCAGCAACATGGCCGGCAAGCGGGGTTGAATTTGCCACCACCAGCGGCACCTCTGTTTTGCTGGCACGTCAGCAGGGATTACCGATTAAAACGGTGATGTCCCTCTACCAGCGGTTCCCGATTGCCTTCTTCGCCAAAGCCAACGTGCCTTTGCAGAGCGTCAACGATCTGCGAGGTCAGACCATTGGTATTCCGGGTCGGTTTGGCGAGAGTTTCTACGCCTTGCTTGCCGCTCTATACGCCGGGAAAATGACAGAGGCAGACGTGGTGGTGCAAGAGATCGGTTTTACGCAGACGGCTGCGATCATGGAAGATAAAGTGCCGATAGCGACCGGCTATGCGATGAACGAGCCGGTACAATTGCGCGAGCAGGGCATAGCCGTAAACGTCTTACTGGCCGCCGATGTCTTCAATCTGCCCGCCAACGGTATTGCCGTCAGCGAGGCATTGATTCAGCAAGAACCCGAGCTTGTGCGCGGCTTCGTGCGGGCCAGTCTGCGCGGATTAGCCGATACCCTGGCAAATCCTGATGAAGCCTTTGAACTGAGTCTACAGTTCGTTCCTGAAGCACAGCTTGGCAATCCCGACCTCCAACGCAAGGTGCTGATCGAGAGTCTACCGTTCTGGCAGAATGAAATGACATCCCAATATGGCTTAGGCTACACCGATGGGCAACTCTGGGCGCGCACCGAAGAATTTATGCGCGCTGCGGGTCTCTTGTCGGCAC
This sequence comes from Chloroflexus sp., assembly GCA_017743535.1. Lineage (GTDB taxonomy): Bacteria > Chloroflexota > Chloroflexia > Chloroflexales > Chloroflexaceae > Chloroflexus. The sequence continues at coordinate 16,710 of JAGHYT010000029.1, read as the reverse complement.
CGGTTGATGTGCAGAAGGCGTTTACGAATGAGTTTGTGCCCGGCGGATCGTACTGATCCGAGCAAAGAAGTGACACTTAGAGAGGCGCCCTGTTCGTGCGCCTCTTTCGTTTATGAACGAAGAACTTGCCGAGAATGGTGCAGAAGTGGTACATTATGGTGTACATGTCTGGAGAAAACAGCGTCTCCAAACGAACTTCTCTGCTTTACGTTAAATAAACGCGGGGCAACTGATATTGTTCCCGGTAAACCGCCATCCGTACCTGAAAGAATGGTGCTCTGAGATGGCTTTAGGCAACCTTCTGGCCGGTGGGATTTTGGGATGAGCAACGGACAGCAGAAAGACCAAGCCGTGCTGGTCGCAGATTTGGATATGGAACACGCTATACGCGAATTGTTAGCCCAACCCATTCATCGAACATCCAAAGTAATCCAATGAAGAAATGGATAAAGAACAGTTTTTGGCCGTCCTGCAAACTGAGGTCGCGACATTCAATTCGGCAGTCTCTACATCGAACGGCGATTGGATTATTAAGGGATTCATTGACATATATAAAAACATCTACACTATTTCGGTGGATACAAAAGTTATCTCAAAAATTATGGAACTTTTGTTGTTTCCCGAACTTGCCCGATTTGCTGAAAAGTACGGCTTGAAAATGATATTGTCAGAACAACAGAACTTTTATCCAGACATGAGCTTTGTTGATAACGAAGATCATCGTTTTGCACTCGACTTGAAGAGTACCTATAGAATTGATAGTGATCGCGTGAATGGTATGACACTTGGTACCTTTACTGGGTATTTCCGAGAAAGGAACAGTACAAAAAACATCACCTTTCCTTACGGTTCTTACAGTGGCCATTTTGTTCTTGGGGTCATTTATTCAAAGACAGATGGCTTGATTGACGAACGTAGAAGATATAATTTTGATGAACTTGAACGTATCACATCTGTCATCAGAGACTTTCAATTCTTTGCTCAGGAGAAGTATCGCATTGCGTCTGACCGCCCTGGTAGTGGAAACACCAAGAATATTGGCTCAGTAACAGAGATTGATAAGCTTGTGCGCGGCTCGGGTCCGTTTGCGTCACTAGGGGAACATGTTTTCGATGATTACTGGATGTATTATTTAACCAAAGATATGGCTAGAGCGGTGGAACTCAAGCGGCCTCCTTACACTAACCTCCGCAGTTATCTAAAATACAAAGGATTAGCCAAGTGATTGTTCAAGGCTTGCCACGGGCTACAAAATATGTAATCGTCCCCCCGATCAAATGTCAGGGGATTAAGACTAGGCTTGTTCAATTTATTTTGAGTAATATTTCTTGGCATGGAAAAGGCCGATGGATCGAGCCATTTTTGGGATCAGGTGTAGTTTTGTTTAATGTTCAGCCAGAACGTGCCTTAGTAAATGACATTAATCCTCATATTATCAGACTGTACCAGATGATTTACAATGGGAGCTTATCTTCTGAAGAAGTGAGGGCATACTTGACGGCAGAAGGTAAAAAACTGTTATTAGAGGGAGAGGATTATTATTATCTGGTCAGGGAGCGTTTCAACAAAACTGGCAACCCTTTGGATTTTATTTTTCTCAATAGATCATGTTTCAATGGAGTTATGCGCTTTAACAGCAAAGGTGAATTCAATGTCCCGTTTTGCCGTAAGTCAGATCGTTTTCGTCAGGCATACGTAACCAAGATAGTCAATCAAATTTCCAAAATACAGAAAATCATGCGGGGTAAGGATTGGGAATTCCGCATTGGAGATTGGCGAGAATGTCTCGAGAATGTAACAGCAGATGATTTTGTTTATCTTGACCCGCCATATATAGGCAGACATACAGATTACTATCAGCAATGGACAGAAAATGATGCGGCAGAATTGGCCAAGATTGCTCGAAAATTACCTTGTGGTTTTGCATTATCTATGTGGAAAGAAAATAAGTATCGCCTGAATGAACATCTTGGCCGTTACTGGAATGGCCTGGTAGAAAGAACGTTTACTCATTTTTATCATGTGGGTTCAACGGAACATCTTAGAAACGCAATGGAAGAAGCATTGTTGATAAAGCCCGGTTACGAAACATTGCCTGTCGAAACCACAATGTCAGCTAAACCAATCCAACTGGTACTTACCTTGCACGAACAAGCAGACTAACACGTACCTGCCCTGACGCCGCTCGGCTGCATTGTTGAAGCGCAAGCCGTTAGGACGTTCTCACGCGCCGGGAATACTTACCTTTCTCGTCATGTTTGAGTAGCGCTCACCCCCGCCCAAGCCGCACACTCAACCCGGTGTAGCGTCGTTCAACTTCTGTCGTGGCAACCGCTGTCGCAACCGCACGCCGATCTCCGACAATTACGACTAACTGACGAGCACGGGTGACTGCCGTGTAGAGCAGATTGCGCTGTAATAATGGCTGATGGGCAAGCAGGAGCGGAATAACCACGACCGGGTATTCGCTTCCTTGACTTTTGTGAACACTGAGCGCATACGCAAGGGCGAGGTCATCAAGATCGAGGCCACTGTAGCGTATCGTGCGGCTATCCTCGAAGCGCACGACAACGGTCTGTTCTTCGACCTTGATCGCAATCACTTCACCAACATCGCCATTGTAGACATCACGGTCATAATCGTTGCGTTGCTGGATCACTCGATCACCTACTCGAAAAGTGGTCCCGCCGCTGTGGTATTCGGCGACCCCAGGACGAGGCGGATTGAGAGCGGCCTGAAGCGCTGTATTGAGCGCAGCAACCCCGGCCACGCCTTTATGAGTAGGACTGAGAACCTGAATATCACGGCGCGGATCAAAACCAAAGCGGCGGGGAATACGTTCAACTACGAGTTCGACAGTCAAGGCTGCACAACGTTCCGGTGTGTCAGCAGCAAAAAAGTAGAAGTCGTCGTGCGCCCCCCACTCAGGCAGATGACCTTCATTGATCCGGCGGGCATTGGCAGCAATCCCACTACCGGCAGCTTGACGAAAGATTGCATCAAGATGCACCTGCGGCACGACGCTACTCTCGATCAGATCGCCAAGAACGCGACCAGGGCCGACACTCGGTAATTGATCGGCGTCACCAACGATAACGAGGTGTGCACCGACAGGCAGCGCTTTCAGAAGCTGATTCGCCAGCACAATATCAAGCATACTCGCTTCATCGATCACTAACAGATCGCAGTCGAGCGGGTTATCGGCGTTGCGCCGGAATTCGCCATTAGGACCGTATTCAAGCAAGCGATGGATTGTGCGTGCTTCGATGCCGGTCGCCTCACTCAACCGCCGTGCTGCCCGTCCAGTTGGAGCGGCCAGCAGCGGACGATAGCCACGAGCACGCAAGAGCATAACTAGGGCGCGCAAGCTGGTGGTTTTGCCGGTGCCCGGCCCACCGGTAAGTAGCATAACCGATGTTGTTAGGGCAGTACGCACCGCATTGCGCTGCTGCGCGCTAAGGTTCATGCCGTAACGCCTGGTCAGATGGGCAAAGACGAGTTCCCAGCGACTGGGCGCATAGTGGTCGGCCATGGATGAACGCTGCTGGAGAAGGCGGCGGACTGCATTCGCTACCCCAATTTCGGCGAAGGCGAGTGGCGGCAAGTAAATCGGGTACTGATCGGGATCAACAGCAGTGACAACCGAATCGCGCCAGAGCTGATTGGTCGCTACCATCTGCGCACCGACATCGGAGACCGCAGCCTTTGCAACAGAGAGGAGACTGGACGCACGTTCAATCAGCTTGACCATCGGTAGATAACAGTGACCATCATTCGAGGCCTGACCTAGAGCATACCGTAAACCAGCAGCAATCCGGCGTGGATCATCGCGGGCAATACCAAGACCAGCCGCAATGGCATCGGCAGTACGAAAACCTACACCGTCCACTTCATCGGCCAGCCGATACGGTTCCTGTTGCACCACACGCAAGGCATCATCGCCGTAATGCCGGTAGATACGCACAGCAACCCCTGTTGGCAGACCAAGGTCTTGCAGAAGCAGCATCACATCCTTAATGCGCTGCTGTGCCCGCCAGGCCTCGGCGATCAACGCTGCCTTTTTGCGACCCAGCCCTGGTACCTCGCAGAGTCGCTCAGGTTCACGATCTAGTACATCGAGTGTATATTTCCCGAACGTTTCGGTAATGCGCTTTGCAGTAGCCGGCCCAACACCTTTGATCAGGCCACTGCCCAGATACCGACGGATACCGTCAATCGTTGCCGGTAGACGGGTTCGATACCGCTGGACGTTAAACTGGCGACCATGGGTCGGATGATCACGCCATTCCCCTTCGAGAATGAGCTGTTCACCCGGTTGTACACCGATCAGATTCCCAACAATCGTCACCGTATGGCGCTTGCCGGTAGGGCGTAGTTGGGCCACAGTGTAGCCATTGGTTTCGCTCTGGAACGTAATCCGTTCGAGGGTGCCGTCAAGTTCGTGCATATCGCGTTAAGCTGTTCGAGTTGCTACCAGTGTTTATCCGGCATGCACAATTATATAGTTACTCTGCGCATCCAGGAGAAACTCCTTGTAATTACGCTTTGAAGGTGATACACACTCTCACAGCGAGGATAGAGGAGTGAGTGATAGGGGCTGGCACCCAACCCGCCTGTAGCAGTGTCGGCGCATCGTGCTCTTCCTGCAGTGCGACCCCGTTCCCGCACCTGTAGGGGTAGGCTCAAAACCCACCCACAGCAATATCGTGTCCCAAAACAACTACCCGTTCCCACACCGATGGCGTTCTGATGAGACGTGAGCGGGTTCCACCGATACCACCAGACGCGGGCCAAAGGCCCGCGCTCCCAGGACAACGGAAACTGAAAATGTTGACAACCCCTAGCATAACAACCGTATTAACAAAGCCATCACAACGATGAGTCCACTGCAAAAACTCACCATGGAGCACGCAGAGCGTCCAAGATTTATGAATAAAAGGATAATTTTTGGCTATTGGGTGCATGTAAGAAAAAATTTCACAACCCTATGTTCAATGAAAGATAAAATTATCTTTAGTCTCTGTGATCTCCGTGGTCTCTGTGGTGAGAAGATAACCTTTTTGTAGTGAAGTCAACGATCTATATCTCTCGGATACCGCAATTACTCAACAGGAACGATATGCGGCGTTGGTTGGCCATGCAACACCGCTACCAGATTTTCGGCAGCCAGGGTTGCCATTCGCAAGCGGGTGGCAACGGTCGCACTGCCAATGTGTGGTGTGAGCACAACATTGGGCAGCGTCAGCAGCGGATGATCAGGGACAAGCGGTTCACGCTCGAAGACATCGAGACCAGCAGCCCATGGCCGACCGGCGCGTAAGGCGGCAACCAGTTCATCTTCGCGTACCAGAGGCCCGCGGGCAACATTGACGAACACACTGGTTGGCTTCATACGGGCAAATTGCGCTGCGCCAAACATCCCCCGCGTCGCTTCGGTCAGCGGTGCGGTGACCACCACAACATCGCTTTCGCTTAGCAAATCGTCGAGTGAGCGGTAGGTAGCACCCAGTTCAGCTTCGACGTGCGGATCAGGACGGCGATTGTGGTACAACAAGCGCATTGCAAAGCCTTGCCCACGGCGGAGAACCGCCCGACCGATCCGGCCCGCTCCGACCACGCCTAACGTTCGCCCGTAAATGTCTTGCCCAACCATCTGCATCGGGTACCACGGCCCCCAGCCCCCCTGTTCAATGAGCTTGTGACCTTCGACAACGCGGCGGGCAGCCGCCAGCATGAGCGCCCAGGCCAGATCGGCAGTTGTCTCGGTGAGGACATCTGGCGTATTGGTTAAGGTGATCCCACGCGCTGCCAGTGCTGCCCGGTCGATGTTGTCGTAGCCTACTGCCATGATGGATACAGCGCGCAAAGAGGGTGCAGCGGCAATCACATCGCGATCAATCCGGTCGGTGATTAAGCAGAGCAATCCCTCTGCCTCGGCAACCCCACGTAACAATTCTGCACGAGGGATCGGAACTTCCACCTGATCCCACAACGTTACTGCACAGTGCTCGTACAAGATAGCCAGCGCCGGATCGGGCAACCGGCGGGTAACGAACACTCGTGGTTTTACCGCATTCATACGCTATCAACCTTCAGCCACCAGAATGACGTGAAGCTGGGGCGGCCCGTGGATGCCCAGCGAGAGGGTCATTTCAATATCAGCCGTGCGCGATGGGCCGGTAATGAAGGTGAGATTGCTGGTGGGACCAAAAATCTCTTCACCATAACGTTTGAGCAGGATGGTCAGTGCTTCCCCAAGACCACGCACCAACTGACGTTCAAAGACAATCGCGATGTGACACGGCGACAGGAGAGAAGCAAGCCGCGGACGACCGGGGCCGTGCCGTAGCAGGAGCGTACCACTTTCGGCAATCGCCAGCTCAACCCCTGATAAACAGACCGGAATCGGCTCCAGCTCTTGCAAACGAGCCTGCCGCGCTTCACCGCGAATATCGGCGATGGCATGAGTGACACCATGGGCAGCCAACAGCGCTGCCAGGCCGGGTAATCCAATCTGGTCAACATCCCACCCAATGACCTGCCTAGCCTGCGTCTCGGTTATCAGTTGCTCGATTATTGCTAGCGCCTCTTCAGCAGTTGCAACACGGTAGGCTTTTCCTTCAAGCTTCTGTACCTCATTCACAAACTGATCGGCCAGATCGTCTTGAGGGGGTAACACAAACGGCGGTGGTTCGTGGGTGACACGCATAGCTTCGGCCAATAACAGTGGCCGATTCGCATGTAAGCTGATTTGAATAGCGGCTAATATCTGATCACGGCTCATCCCTGTACTCCAATTGGTCGCTCGTAAAACAGAGAAAGTGGATCGTCGGGATAGTTCCCAAACGGCCCTATGCGATAGAATCCAGCCCGTTCGTAACAGCGAAGAGCAGCAGGTTGCAGAATACCGGTTTCGAGCCGCAACAGTTGGCACTGATGCGCAGCAGCGAAAGCAATCAGATGCTCGATCAAACGCTGGGCCAGCCCCATGCCTCGAAACGCCGGACGCACGTACATCCGCTTCAATTCACCGTAATCGGGATAGAATTGCACCCCGCCACATCCAACCGCTTCACCATTGACGCGCACAACGAAAAAGGCAACCTCCTCGCGTATCAACTGCTCAATGCTATAGCCGTGCTGGCTGGTCGGTGGGTAGAGCGGCGCCAGCTCAGCATCTAATTCGGCAATCAGCGCTTGTGCATCAGCGGTGTCGGGTCGCTCGGCGTGGATTGAAATTTGCATAACGTTCATACACTTTAGACGGAATTACGCTCCATTTTGGGATCGTTGCTTTCGATGCTCTGCCCACAACTCACGAAACGTCTTCGATGGCGGCGCCGGAAAATCACGCTGCTTCGTCCAGAGATGCAACGGCGGCGGTAAACGGCGAAAGCGACCTTTGCGAGCCAGTATGCGACTAAACAGCCGCGCTGCCTTACCGCTCGCTCGATAGATCGCCGGATGCGTCATGGTCAGGGTATAACCACGAATCGCAGCCTTTTCGACCGGATGCGCCTTCCCGGCCCGTACTGCATCAGCCCGATGACGCAGCAGCATATCGGGAATTGCAATCCGTACCGGACAGACTTCCTGACAAGCGCCACAGAGCGAGCTTGCCTGCGGTAACAAGTAAGCGTCGGGCAGATCAGGTTGCAGCAAAGGGGTAAGAATGGCGCCGATTGGGCCAGAGTAGACACCACCATAGGCATGGCCACCAATTGCCTGATAGACCGGGCAGGCATTGAGGCACGCACCACAGCGGATACAGAGCAGTGACTCGGCGTACTGGCCACCCAAAATTCGCGAACGACCATTATCGAGCAGCACGAGGTGAAACTCCTCAGGACCATCTTCTTCGCCGGGACGGGCAGGACCACAGATCAGACTGGTATAAACGCTCAATTTTTGACCGGTTGCCGAACGAGCTAGCACCTGCAACATCACACCCAAATCGGCGAGACGGGCCACAATCCGTTCAATGCCCATGATCGCAACATGGATGCGTGGTACAGTCGTAGAAAGACGGGCGTTGCCCTCATTTTCCACAATCACGATCGCACCGCTGTCGGCCACCCCAAAATTAACTCCGCTGATCCCCATATCGGCCCGTAAAAAGCGTTGTCGAAGCGCCTGACGAGCTGTGCGAATCATCGGCGGAACCTCAGTCGTTGGCGGCATTCCCAAATGCTGCTCGAACAGTGCACTCACCTGCTCGCGGGTTTTGTGGATGGCGGGCGCAATAATGTGTGATGGAGTTTCACCGGCCAGTTGGATAATGTACTCGCCTAGATCGGTCTCAACGACTTCAAACCCGGCGTGTTCCAGGGCTTCGTTCAGATGAATCTCTTCGGAAGCCATTGATTTCGACTTCACAATACTGCGCACACCACGAGCACGAGCGAGTTCGATAATGTAACGGCGTGCTTCCTCACCATCGCTGGCCCAACAGACATGACCACCGCGTGCCTCGACATTGGCGGCCAATTGTGGCAATAGCTCATCAAGATGGGCTAACGCATAAGCACGAATAGCCCGCGCCTGATCGCGTAAGCGGTCAGCCTCACACAACGCACTGATGGCACTGGCCCGATTACCGACAAAGCGTGTCGTTGCTCTGTTCAACGCGGTTTGCAACGCAGTATCGTGGAGGGCTTGGTCAACCCGATCATAAAACGCGATAGTTTGCGTCATAGGATGTACTTTTTTCCAGGCACGGTAACGGAAACAGGATCGTTGGCATAATCACCGCCCGGTTATTCCCTCACCGTGCATCAACCATATTTGCTAATACTTCAGCCAGATGCCGGGCGCGGATAGCACTTTGACGACGGCTAAGCCCACCGGCAATCTGCGTCATACAGGAAACATCACCGGTTACCAATAGGTCTGCCTTTGTCGACTCAATCGCTTCCAATTTACGTTCGAGCATTGCTGTCGAGATGCTGGCCTGCTTGATCGCAAACAGACCGCCAAACCCACAACACTGATCGCAGCCGGGAAGTGGCACTACTTCGGCGCCTGCTACGTGGTTTAGCAACATGCGGGCCTGTTTGCCCAAACCTAGAAAGCGCAGCCCGTGACAGGCATCGTGATAGGTGATTCGACCGCTAAAGTGAGCGCCGACATCGGTCACCCCTATAACGTCAACCAGATATTCGCTCCATTCGTAGGTGCGATGGGCCAGTTCATCGGCAGCAGCGGCAAACGGCGTATGGGCAAATAGCTCGTGATAAAGATGACGGATCATTGCAGCACACGATCCTGAAGGCAGTACAACATCACCTTTCCCACGCAGAACTTCCAATGTACGACCGGCAATCGTGTAAGCATCATCACGAAAACCGGCGTTAAAGGCCATCTGACCACAACACAACAGGTCATCAGGCACATCAACGTTCACACCCTGTTGTTCAAGCAGGCAAGCCGCAGCCATCCCAACCGTTGGGTAGAGCTGATCAACAATACAAGTCGAAAAAAAAGTAATGCGACGGCTGCCAGTAGTCACGGTCTCGTCTCCTCTGGGGCTGAAAGCGTATTTATTAGCATTATAACTCAAGTTGCTGCGCTCCCCGCAGTGAGCGGAGCAGAACCGATATGCCTGTTACTACCCTGCACTCTGTCGGGGTGGGTCTAAAAAAACCGCTTCTCCCTGCTCACGCTCCCACTTCTCTCCGTGTGGAAAAGGAGGCCAGGGAGAAGGCGAGGACCCGACCCGCCCTGTGTGCGATATTTCATCCCTCTTCCCTTCTTACGGAAGCAAGGCCAAAGAGTGGGAAGAACGGCCGCCTTAATGCATTATGGCGTCGGAGTGAGACTTGGCCTTGGTGTAGCGATCAGCGATGGAATGAGCAGGGTCTGACCGACTTGCAGAACATTAGGATCGGTGAGGTTATTGGCAGCTACGAGTTCATCAACTGTCACCCCAAAACGTTCGGCAATCGCACTGAGCGTGTCACCGACCTGCACGACATAGAGGGCGGCAATGGTAGGGGTTGGTCGCGGCGCACGGGCGTATGCAGTTGCAGTGGCATCAATGTCGATGGTAGGTGCCGGAGTGATGTCGAGAATAACCGGGAAGGTCGGGCGATTGTGCCGAGGGGGCTCGGGCAGACAAGCGGTCAATCCTATTCCACTTGCGCCGACGATAAGAAAAATCATACAAACCCAGAACTGGTACCGCACAGTTGCCACCTTGTATTTACCACAGCGTTAATTACGACAGGGTATTGTAGCAATCTGCCTGACCGGCGTCAACGGGTGGGAGTCGGCTGGCATGGTTTTTCAGAGTTCTCAGCTTCGGATCACCTTCAATAGGTGGAGTGATACCGACGAACATCACGTATCCGCTGCCGATGTCTCCCAATCTACACGATCACCTGGAAGCGCGGGCCTCTGGCTCGCATGTACGATATGCGGCTAGAAGTTATCGGTTGGCGTATCAGCCTCAATCCTCGCTTGCACCGCCCCTTAAGCCACTGCATGCGTGAGGGTGAGGGGGTAGAAGGAACCGTCGGAACAGGAAGCTACACACCTCCTTACACCCTGCGGATAGATTGGGTACCTGCCGCTTCTGCTCTTGCTACTCTTTTCTCTCCTCACCTCTGCCGAGTAGGGTGAAAACTGTAAACACCCTTGGTCGGCTGGCTGACCAACAGCGACTCAACACAACTCAAGACCCACGCTGGATCAATGGCGGCCATACATTCGGGTGGATTGGTCGCCCGTGGGCAGACAGCAAAAACCCCGCATGGACTACAAGGAAGACCTGCACTCACCACTCGTTGGCGCTGGGGATCCCCCCACGGCCCGAAGCGCATGGGATCACTAGGACCGAAGAGATGGATGGTGGGAACGTCCTGGCTGACAGCAATGTGTAACGGGCCGCTGTCTACCCCGATAACCAGACTCGCCTGACTAAACAGAGCTGCCAAACGATCAATGGTCAGTTCCTGACTGAGAGCAAGTACACCCGGTGGAGCAGCAGCGATGATAGCTGCTAGTTCCTCGGCTTCGTTCGGACTACCGGTGAGCAGAATGCGGCGTCCTGGTCGGTTCAGGCCGTGAATGAGGGTGATCCAATGGCTGCGTAACCAGTGTTTTGTAGGCCCACCGGTGCCCGGATGGATAATAATCAGGTGTTCATCGGGTTTGAGCTGCTGTTGGAGCCAGGCAGTCGCCCACTCTTGTGCGACATGCGTCGGCGTATAGCGCAATGGCGTCGAAGCAGCAGGAGTACCGGTAAGAGCGGCAACAATGTCAAGCGCCTGGCGAGTAACGTGTTGGCGGGAATGGTACGGGAGTGCAGTGGTTAAGAACGATGTACAGAGCGGATGCGCAAAACCGATCCGCTGCGGTATACCGGCTAGGAGGGCGAGCGCCGCACCCCACCAGTGATCATCGCGCAGAATCAAGGCGGCATCATACGACTGTTGGCGAAGCCGATAGGCGGTGCGAAGCAAAAGCAGGTACGGCGCGAGAATCATCGGTTTAGGGCCAAACCGATCAAACCCCGGAAATGGTAACGTCTCCAGCTCATCGATTTCAGGGAGATGTTGCCACATCGTAGCCGCCCACGGCCCGACCAGCGCAGTAATATGGGTCGCAGGGAGCGCCGTGCGCAGCGCAGTCAACGCTGGCGTTGCCAACAGGAGATCGCCGAGATGATCAGGCTTGATAAGCAAGACTTTTCGGGGAGGATACACCGCTGAGCGGCGCACGAATGGCTTGACAATCACCGCCAACAGGCGAAGCAAAACGTATCGCATAGGCAGATTAAAAGCCAGAGGGTTTGGCTTACCCTCTGGCTCGTTGCGCACTAGAACAAGAGTGCACTGGCCTCACGGGCAAGCTGACGGAGACGTTCTGCATCGGCCTGATTCGCCCGCTTCTCCTCTTCCGCGGCACGTTCATTGAGCCGACGAGCCAGCTCTGGCGTAATTCGTGTCATGTTTTTGCGTAGCAAGCGCGTTGCCTCAACGGTCGTCTCCTGGGCCAGGAGCTCGTTAATAAAGCGATCTTCAGGCGATAGTCGTGAGTCGATGATGTCTTGGGCTGTGCTGGCCAATGCTTCAAGTTGCTTGACCAGAGCGTCACTGCCAGCATGCTGTGCAGCAGCGATGCTCGCCGAAATGACGGTGAGTAACCCTTCATCAACTTCCGCAGCCCGTTCTCGTAACGCAGCAACCGGATCGGGCGTCGCCAGGACAGCATCGATCAAAGCACTTCCCCGTTCAAACATCTCCTGGGCAGCACGGTCAATTGCTTCCACCAATTCCAGAATGCGGGCGCGACGCTCGGTAAGCTTTTGGGCGGTCGTATCATCACCGGCGGCCGAAGCTGCCTCAATCTGTTCGGTCCACAACTGGAAGAAGCTGTAATCGATCAGCGGACGAAGCTCCTGCACAACGGCGGGCAACTCTTCGTCGGTAGCCGAACGTAGACGTTCAATAGCAGCGTTAAGTTCTTCAGCGGCTGCCTGGGCTGTCATTCGCGCCGTGTACGCGAGCAATTTTTCCCGTACCCGTACCAGCATCTCGCGCATCTGCGCCTGTGCATCATTCGTCGCGTTAATGAACGCATCCAGGGTCGCAAAGAATTCCGGCGTCAATTCCGCCGAGTATCGTTGCAGCGCCGCTGTGAATTGTTCATCCTGATTAACAGTGTTCACTAGTTCGGTGAGGATTTCGACATACCGATTCTGACGTCGCAAATCTTCCACCGAAACCCCATCGGCCTCGTAAATTGCTTCGATGAGCGATTGCAAGCTCAGAAAACGACGTGGTGCAAGCAGATAGCCACGTGGCGCATCGTTAGGCAATGCACGAAGCAAAAATGCTGACGCATCACCGATGAAACGATCAATCTCTTGCGGTTGACTGTTGAGTTCTTGCGGAACGTAGACCAAAAAGAGCTGTTTCCCAGCATCGTGGTAAATGAGCGGAGCGCTGAGCATACTCGCCATGCCACAGCGTGGACAAACAGCAATATTAAGCTGACCGGTCAGTAGAGCTGCTTTCAGTTCAGGTTGCTCACCACCATCTACCAACGTATAAATAAGCGTGCGGAAACGAGTTCCACAAGATGGACAGTTTAGTTGAACTGGTTGCGGAGGCGCCGAAGGCATTGGTTTTCTCCAGGGTCAAATCTCTTCACTAGCTGCTGATTATACCACTCGTCGCCCAACTACGGCGTAGAGTGGATCGCTAAGCCAGTGGTGAGGCGAACGATCAAGACACCGGATTTCGGTAAAGCCACCGGCCAATTCAAAATAACAGCGTACCAGTTCGAGATGTTGACGGTCGTTAGTCGCCAGCCAAATCCGTACTGCTTTACTGGGAAAGCAGCGATTGGAAAAGGTTACGATGAAAGGACCGCCCGGCTTGAGAATGCGTGCCACTTCGGCAAATACCTCCACCGGGCGAGTCATGTATTGAACGGAGACGGTACAGACCACGCCATCAAACGTGGCATCGGCAAAGGGTAATTGAGGATTAGCATTGAGGTCGTGAATAACATACTCGTGAAGCTGCGGATTGAGCCGCATCTCCTCTTCGTTCAGACCAAGCCCAACTACTCGGGTGAGCGGAATGTCGGATGGCAGATGGCTGACGTAACTGCTCATCAGATCGAGTAGACAACCACCTTGCGGTAATTCTTCACGAATAAGTTGGGTAACGGCCTGACAGGCCAGCTTGTCAATATGCGCTGTTAAGCGGGGATACAGGTAGAAGAGCCGATCATCGCTCTCATCGTAACGTTCAAAGTACTCGGGTGGAAAACCACTCTGCCGCACTACCGTCCTCTTCTTGTATGTTAATCCTGATGTGTGGGCAACACCAGCTATCGCTAGTCCAATCACAGCAAAAATTGATAATCAGTTCTCACCTTAACAGACGTGAACCGAATTACACCAAAAAATAGCGCTATGTTATAGTATAGGTCGGTTTTCAATCTGAGCGCAAGGGCGAGCTTTCAACGAGGGTATGATCATGCGGGCAATTCAAATTCATCAGACCGGTGGACCAGAACAGTTGCAGGTGGTTGATGTGCCCATCCCTGAACCCGCACCGGGACAGGTACGGATAAGGGTTGCGGCTGCCGGGGTTAATTTTATTGACATTTACCATCGTACCGGTCTCTATCCACAACCGCTACCATTTACGCTGGGCTTAGAGGTAGCCGGTACGGTTGATGCCGTGGGTGAAGGGGTTACCGAGTGGGCAATTGGCGATCGCGTTGGCTGCACGACGGCTATTGGTGGATATGCCGAATATGCGCTAGCGGCCGCCGATAAGCTGGTACGCATACCCGATAACGTCGATCTAGAAACAGCAGCAGCGGTGCTCTTACAGGGCATGACAGCGCACTATCTGACCTTAAGCACCTTTCCCTTGAAAGCGGGTGATACGTGCTTAGTACATGCAGCGGCTGGCGGTGTCGGTCTTTTACTGATTCAGATTGCCAAACGCCTGGGGGCGCGCGTCATTGGCACCGTCTCTAGCGATGAAAAAGCTGCGCTGGCACGAGCAGCCGGTGCCGATGAAGTTGTGATCTACACCCGTGAGTCGTTTGTTGAGCGGGTACGCGCTTTCACCAACGGTCGTGGGGTCGATGTGGTCTACGACTCGGTTGGCGCAAGTACCCTCGAAGGTAGTCTCGACAGCCTCCGGCCACGGGGAATGTTCGTGACCTTCGGAAATGCCAGTGGCCCATTACCGCCCATCTCACCATTGATGCTGAGCAGCAAGGGATCGCTCTTCATGACGCGACCAACGCTGTTTCACTACATCGCTACGCCTGAAGAGTTGCGCTGGCGCGCCAACGATTTGTTCACCTGGATTGGCGCCGGTGAATTACAGGTGCGGATTTACCGCCGCTATCCCTTGCATGAAGCGGCTGAAGCTCAGATTGCGCTGGCCAGTCGCGCAACGACCGGCAAGCTGCTTCTGATCCCGTAACTTACGGAACGCTGGAAACATCAACAGATTTCAGATGGTATCTACGTCGCGGAGATGCGCAAATCGGCGCGCTGCGACGTTTTTTGTATCATTGTCATGGAGAGGAGTCATTGCAATGCGGTTGGTGATGAAGTTCGGCGGCACCTCGGTTGGCAGTGCCGATGCCATTCGACGTGTGACCGAAATTGTTGGTTCGTATGCCCGTGATCATGAAGTGGTCGTGGTGGTTTCAGCAATGAACGCGCCTGATCTGCGTACCACCGATACCCTGATTGCGGCAGCAAAGGCGGCTGCTGCCGGTAACGGCGATGCGACGGCACAAATTGCACCACGTCTGCTCGATCTCCATATGCGTACCGCAGCAGAAGTAGCTTCACCGGCGGAATGTGCTGCGCTTGAACCACAGATTCAGGCGATGCTCGATTATATGAGCAACCTCTCGCGTAGCATTGCCGTCTTGGGAGAATTGACACCACGTGCTCTCGATCTGTTTAGCGGGCTTGGTGAGCGGCTCAATGCCCGCTTGATCGCTGCCGCCTTCCGCAGCGCCGGCATTGATGCTGAAGCAATTGACGCAACCGAATTAATTGTAACTGATGAACGTTACGGGAATGCCTCACCTATCGAACCCGACACTCGCGAGCGGTGCCGTGCTCGGCTATTGCCGATGCTGGCAGCCCGACGGGTTCCGGTAGTTACCGGTTTTATCGGCGCTACACGGGCTGGTGTACCGACTACGCTTGGGCGGGGAGGCTCAGACTACACCTGTGCCATTCTCGGCGCCGATCTCGATGCCGATGAAGTATGGTTCTGGAAGGAGGTTGACGGTGTGCTCTCAGCTAATCCCAAAGTCGTGCCAGAAGCACGAACGCTGCCCCGGCTTTCGTATGCCGAGATGGGCGAGATGGCCTACTACGGCGCCAATGTGCTGCACCCCAAGACGGTACAACCGCTGGTTCACCGACGCATTCCGATCCGGATTCGCAACACTTTTAATCCGAGCCATCCCGGCACGCTGATCGATGCTGAAGGCGATGGCGAAAGTGTACGGGCAATCACCGCAATCAAGGGGCTGAGTCTGATTACGGTTGGGGGGCCAGGAATGCTGGGCCTTACCGGCGTGGCCGCACGCATCTTTGGTGCCGTTGCCAGAGTTGGAGCGAACATCCTGCTCATTTCACAGGCTAGTAGTGAACAAAGTGTCTGCTTCGCGATACCCGGTGAAGAAGCCGAGCGAGTTGTGCGGGAATTGCGCTGCGAACTTGATCGCGAATTCGCCGCCCACGATGTTGAGCATATCGGCATTATCGCACCGGTTGTCATCGTAGCAGTGGTTGGCTCCGGGATGCGGGGAACACCAGGCATTGCCGGTCAGGTGTTTGGAGCGCTGGGTAGGGCAGGAGTCAACGTGATCGCGATTGCACAGGGTAGCACCGAAAATAACATCTCACTGGTCGTTGCCGAACCCGACGCCGATACTGCTGTCCGGGCGATACACGCGGCATTTGTGAAATAAGATGACCCTAAGCTTGAGTAGGGGCGGGTTTAGAACCTGCCCCTGCTAGTGTGCTGATGAGCCAACCGATGGTTTATCACCACGCACCGCACCCTGCGGGCCGGAGGCCCGCGCACCCAGGGAAATCAGGGAGGGGCGGGTTCCTCCCTGCTAGTGTGCTGATGAGCCAACCGATGCGCTATCACCACGCACCGCACCCTGCGGGCCGGAGGCCCGCGCACCCAGGGAAATCAG
>JAGHYT010000188.1:0-6240 GCA_017743535.1 Chloroflexus sp. | reverse complement strand
CAAAAATTATCCTTTTATTCATAAACCTTACACGCTCTGTGTCCTCTGTGTGCTCTGTGGTGAGTTTTTGCAGTACACTCAATGATGCAGTGGACTCATCGTTTGGCTTAGGCACGTATGGCAGTTATCTGTTCAGCTCCATCAACCGCCACACCAGCTCGCGCTGGACTGACGGTGCAACCGTGTAGCGGATCTGGCCGCGCTCGTTGGGGTAAAAATCGTGTTGTGGGTCAAGATCATCCCATCCGTAACACGCCATGATGATGCGGTCGAGCGCAACGTGCAGTCGCCGTAGTTCAACAATATCGGCGTCGGTGCAGGTCGGGTTGTGGAAGAGGTTGTAGGTTTTGGTCAGGCCTAGTTGTCGAGCCTGCATGATCTGGCGGCGGTGTTCATGGTAGGTGGCGCCGATCTGCGCCGCCTGCCAGAAGACCGGCGGCATGTCGGAAAGCTGCCATGCTCCTGCTGCCAGGTGTTCGTATTCCGCCGGTGGGAAGGGGAAGGTGGCAAAGCAGTCGGTTGGTGTGTAGCGAAGGTCGGTACGTAAACTGGAGGCTTGTTTTCGTACCCACACCTCATGCACGGCAGATTGCAGCAGGGCGAAGTGGTAGTCGTCGTCGTAGGCGAAGACGATGAGCATATGTGAATATACCCATTCCTTCGGGACAAATGAAACCATGTGCATCTGGCTCACCTCTGATCGCACCAACACCCGCCGTAGCGGGGCGATGGCCTGGCGCATGCCGGTACGGTAGGCACCGAATTGCCACCAATATTTGCGATTACGCCGGTCGCCGGGGCCGTTCAGCCGCTCACGCTCCGGCTTCACCCGCTCTGCCACAATCCGCAACAGGTCAGGGTACTGCTGGGCCCGCGCTAGCTCCCAGTCGTGGAAGCAGATCACCCACCGACTCGGTTGTTGGGCCGGGTGACTGTTCAGGTCTTCGCCGTTCAGGTAGGGGAAGAGGCAATCGGCGTTGCGCGGGTCGCGCTCGATCAGGGCTTGGGCCTCGGCCGGTTCGAGCACGAAACCGATCCCGCGCACATAATCTCCGATAAACGCCTTCCCTTCATTCAGCGGCAGGCGCACCGGTTCGTGTTCGGGCTGATCGTCGAGGCGTGAGGAAATGAAGGGTACCGGCTGGTCATCGAGGATCGCGGCAGTGCGACGGGTATGGTCACTTCCCAGACGCGGGGCTTCAATGACCACAAGATTGACTTCGACGTTCGCCTGGCCGGGCCATTTGACAAAGCGTTGCGCGAACGGTATCTGGCCACCCTGAGCCAGGATGAACTTCAGACCGCTTTCGCGGGTATCGCCCTGCCCCAGCGTGTTGGTGGCGATTAGGCCCAGCCGACCGCCGGGTTTGAGCAAGGTAAAAGCGCGCCGGAAGAAGGCAGCGCAGAGATCGGCGGTGCCGCCGAAGGGGTGGTAGGCGGCTTCCAGCCACAGGCGATAGGCTTCTCCGAAGGTGCTACTGATGCGCAGCCCGCCCATAAATGGTGGATTGCCGATAACCACATCGAAGCCGCCGGGGGCGGTACCGCTATCACGCGGCCCTAGAATGTCGGCGAATTCGAGCGCCCAGTGGAAGAAGGCGCGCTGGTGACTCAGCACCATGACCCAGCCATTGGTTTGCGAATCGGGGAGATTACCTCTGGTCAACATCTCGTGCAGATCGGCGGTGGTGATCAGCAGCGGTGGGTGGTCGGCTTCCTGCCCAAAGAAGGCAGCGGTGTAGGTATCGCAGGCGTCTTTGAGTCGCCGGAAGGCCGAGCTGTTCTGGAGCTGCTCAAAGGCCACCCGTTTGGCGCGCACGTCGGCAATCGTGCGTTCAGGCATGGCCACGATCTGCCGGATTGCCATCGCCACCTCGGCCAGTGGTTGGGTAATGAAGCTGTATTGGAAGAGCGTTTCCTTCCGTTCTTTGGCGTTGCGTTTGCGGACATCGGCCAGAAGTTTACGATTGGTGTTCCCAATTGGTCGGTAAGCCGCATCGGGGATGCCGTCTTTCAAGAGACTGAGGTCGGCCAGCCCGATCAGCGAGTCGCCACAGCGGATGTGCTGTTCGAGAACGGTGAGCGGTTTATCGCGGGTATGACCTTCGAGCCAAAGCGCCACGCGACACAGCTCAACCGCCAGCGGGTTCTTATCGACGCCGTAGATGCAATGGGTAATCGCGTCGCGCACACCGTCTTGGATCGCTTCCGGTGGCGGTTCATCGGCGCCGGTGCGTAATCGCGCCAGCTCCTTCCCCAGCCGACGGGCCGCCGCGAGCAGAAAATGCCCTGAACCACAGGCCGGGTCGAGAATCTTCAGGTTGAGAATGGCCGCTTCGCGCTCGCGATCAGTACGCCAGGCCGCTAACCGCTCGCGCAAGACCGGTTCGAGCGTCTGTTGCACCAGCCGCCCGACCAGTTCAGGAGGCGTGTAATGCGACCCGGTAGCGCGCCGTTCGGTCCCGCGCAATTCAAGCGAAAAACGCATCTGTTGGTCGGCGCCGGTCAGGTGTGGGTGCAGTTCGAGCAGACTTTCGTAGACCGAGCCGAGTTCTTCGGTATCGAGCGCCGCGTAGTTAATGCGGCGGGGCGGCGAGTCGTAGAAGGTGAGGTGCCAGAACGCGCCGAGCAGATCGCGGTTGGTAATGCTGGCCCGATCAAGTTCCTGCGCTGCGAAGAGATCACCGTTCAAGACCGGCAGACCGAGCAGCTTTGCCAGTGGTTGATCATCGACTTGCGGTGTATCATCGCGCAGCACCATCCACAGCACGCGCAGCGAGCACCAGAGGTCGTCGTAGTCGGTAAAGGCGTCTTGTCGTTCGACCAGTGTGCGCAGGCGGGTGATGCTGTAGTGTTCGCGGTAAAGCGGATCGGCGCTGATCAGACCGCGCTCTTCCGAAACGAGCAGAAAGAGCAGACGGTAGACCAACCGCAAGAGCTGACGGTAGAGTTCGGCTGCACCATGGTGGGCAACCCATGCTCGCAGCTCTTGACTATCACGATGCCTGAGAAACCCGTTGGCGAGCTGTTGCAGGCAGGTTTCCACCCCTTCGCGTAATTTCTCACGCACTCGGCTTCCCTGTTCCAGTGCGTGTTGATAATAGAGTTCCAGCGGGCACAAGCGAGCAGCGTTGGCGGTGCGTGGCAAGCGGGAACGGTGGAGCAGACGGTAGAAGACGGCGAAATCTTGAAAGTGCTGCTCCTCAATCATCGTTGCCAAATCGAACTCAAGATAGACCTGGCGGCGAATGTAGGTGCTATTGCGCAAGAGGCGGATCATGCGGCCATTGGTGACAATGCCCCAGAGATGCTCGGTGCGGTTGAGATACTCTTGCAGCAGGGTGTGCGGTGCAAGGCGCGGTCGTCCACTCGGCGCACGTTGATCAAGCTCTTGCCGAAAACCAACGATATGTACCGGTACCGCATCATCGTCCTCGCCGAGGCGGTGCGAGATCGCGAAACTCATGCCGTCGATGTCGTAGGCGCGAGTGTTGTAGCGCAACTCGTAGCCGAGCATACTCAAGAGTGGAATCACCCAGGCGTCGCGGGTGAGCGAGGTCGCCAGATCGGTCTCGGCGAGGCGGGCCAGTCGGTTTTGAAAGACACCCCACAGCGTGCAGGCATCGTGAAACACGGCCGCAATCTCATCGTTCAGATGGCGGCGACTGCTGATACCAAAAGCTTCCGGTTGCTGATACGGCAGTTCGCCCCGCAACAGTTGTTCAGGCAGGTCAGGCCCAAAGAGACCGCCTATGATGCGCAGCGTCGGGAAGGTACTCATCGTGGTGCGACCATCGGTTGCAAGACAAGAATACCAAGCAGATCGGGCGGAAGCTGCGGCTTCAGCGCCAGTTCGCGCACCCGCAGCGCCACTGCTTGCCGAATGCGCTTGTGGCTCTGTTCGAGCACATCAGCCCGTGCATTCAAGAAGGTTGCAAGCGGTTGGTGCAGGGTCGGCCATTGGGAGAGTGCAGCGTCGATCAGTTCGCGCTTTTCTGCCAACGGTACATTCGCATCAGGTTGCGCATCAAGCAAGGCCAAGGCTTGATCTCGATCAAGCCACTCACCGGTCGCCTGTTGGCCGACAACCACCACCTCCTCAGCCAGCAGCGGATGCTGACCCGGTTGTTCCAGCAAGTAGCGCACCCGCAGCAACCAGAGCATGGTTAGTCGCGCCACTGCGCGGGTACGGATCACACCACACCGGGCAGCGATGGCCGATTGGGGATTGGCAAGCGCGTCTTCAAACAAGAAGCGGGCCAGGGTTGTGACAAAGCGATGGTTGCGACCGAGGTATTCAGCTTCAGGAGGTACCGGTGAAACAAAGCTAATTCGCCATAGAGAAGAGCGGTGCGGAGGAGATAGGTATGGTGTCAGCCCTGCCCGGATCGACGCCGGCAAGCGGTTCAACGTCACCTCCGACAGATCAACCAGAAAGACATCGGCCTGGCGGCGATCAGGCTGGATGGGCAACCCTAACCGTTGTGCTGCCGTCAACACAAACTCGCGCACTGCCGTCGGATCACCGAGCACGGCATCGGTTGCCTCCAGCTCCTGGCGCACCTCATCTGGCTTGAGCGCCCGTTGTGCAAAGCGGGTGCGGTTGACCCGTTCGCACTCGGCATCTCGTTGCCAGCGCCGGTGCAGCACCTCAACCGCCGGTACGCCTAGATCGAGTTCCAGTTGTTGTCCTTCGCGACCACGCCGCAAAAAGAGCGCATTGAGCACTGCTTCGGTGACACTGGCACTATCTTCAGGAACCGGCACATACGTTCCCAGTGCGCGATGAATCTCACGGGCTTTGTTCAGCAGCACATCGATCACCACCCCATCCACCGGATTATCCCGCCCATAAAGACGGATCACCCGCACAGTTGATGCCAACTGGCCGAAGCGGTCGACCCGCCCCTCACGCTGTTCGAGCCGGTTTGGATTCCAGGGCAAATCGTAGTGTACCACGGCGTTAAAACGGTCTTGCAAATTAATCCCTTCGCTCAAACAATCGGTGGCAACCAACACCCGTGGCTGATCGGTCGTGAGCGATTCGATCATCATCCGCCGTTCATCATCTGCCATGCGCCCGGTCACACACACCACCTGTACCCTTTCTGGCAGCGTCTGCCGTAGATGGTCGGCCAGGTATTCAGCAGTGGCGATGTAGCGGCACCACAGGATGGGGCAAAAGCCATCGGCGAGCAACTGCTGCACTACATCTCGACAGTGTTGCAGTTTGGTATCGGCGTTCGGCCCGGCCAGTGATCTGGCAAGACGAATCAGCTCGTGCAATCGTCGCCGCTCGTGATCGTTCAGCGTTTGCGCACTTGCTTCAACTGGCGGTAACGGCGCCTCATCGTTGGTACGACTGTCATCAGCTTCAAAAATAAACGGCTGAAAATCGCTCTCTTCATCGGCAACCGCCGGCGTGTCAATGCGGGCTGCTAACGCAGCTCGGGCAGCAGCCGGACTCGACATTACACAGCGCAACAGGGCCAGCGCCCCCCAATACCGCACCCGCCGCTGACGCTCGTGCAAATGGTCGCCGGTATGCACGATCTCGGAACAGAAGGCGTAGGTGCGTTCAAACAAGTGACGGTACTCGGGCGAAAGATCATACGTCACGTCAACCGCTTCCCGGCTGGGGAAACAGCGCACCTCTTCCCAGTGCAGCTCAATATCTTTGCGCGTCCGCTGAACAAAATGGCGGGCCAGTATTGCCCGTTGGCTCTCTTGCAGATCGGCAATCTGCCAGCTAGCAAACTCCGGTCGCAGCAGCCCTAGCAGTGAACGAAACGCCGTCTCGATCCCACTGTGGGGGGTTGCGGTCAGGAGAATGAGATGGCGTTGCGCATCGGCAGCCAGCGCTTGCAGTAATCGATGTCGCTGCTGCTGACTCTGAAAACGTTCATCGGCTGCCGCTGCACTGTGTACTTCATCAACGATCACCAGCTCAGGGCAATGCAAGAGAAACTGATGACGGTTCCGATCCGTCTTCACAAAATCAATACTCACCACCTGAATGGGATAATGGGCATAGACACTCTTGCCCGGTGGTACCTGACGTTCCAACTGCGTGATCGTTCCCGAACGGATAATCACTGCATCGAGATGAAACTTCGTTGCCAGCTCGTGCTGCCACTGTTCGCAGAGGTACGGCGGACAAAGCACACACAACCGCCGAATCTCCTGACGGTCGAACAGCTCACGGGCAATGAGCAGCGCCTCAATCGTCTTGCCGACCCC
>JAGHYT010000187.1:0-6265 GCA_017743535.1 Chloroflexus sp. | reverse complement strand
CGGAGATGTGTATAAGAGACAGCCCACAAGGGGAGAGGAAAGGGGTCAGGGGGAATGTGAGGGGTGCTGCCGTCCGTAAGCTGACCTGCACGAGTACGTCGGACTATTGCTTAGCCAGGGTTGCACCCACTGGCCGTAGGATGCGGGCCTCCGGCCTGCGCTCCCAGACGACCGTACCGGTCAGCGATGGCCTGAAAGACATTTATTGGTGAACACGACCAGAAACTGAGAACTCTGACAACCGCCACCGTTACGTCAACGTTGCCAGCGTATCCTGGTGCGAGATTTTACATTCCGGCTCTTGTTGCCAGAGCACCCATAGCGTTACGCAACACCCATAGCCAGGCGCCGCGCTGCCGGGGCCTCCTGAGCCATCCGTTGCGTCAACTGCCACGAACCCAGACAAAACGCCAGTTGCGCTAGCGTCTGCACAATTTGCTCAAACCACTGCACCGGAATAGTCTGCGGCATATTTGTCGCCATTTGCGACAAACCAATGATTGTGAGCAGGACGATCACAAACACCACGGCTAACGGTCGCATATTGCGCTTCCATGCCCCAACCGCCAGCATAAGCAGGAGAGCAACATTTCCAATCGTTGCTAACATGATCAGCGGCACGCGCCATGGCCCACCATTCACCGCGATCAGCACTGACCCTACTGCGAACAGACCAATCACGATCAGCGGGATCACCCAGGGTCGGCGCAAGCCTGGCTTAGCCTGAAGCTGGCGCGTGTAACTGTACACTGCGGTGGCAATCAGTGTGAAACCGGGTGCGATCATGGGGAACAGTGCCTGACTGAAGAGAGGGATGTCGGTACCGTTGATCGCCATCAGCAATTTCCAGGTTGCCTTTAAGATGCCACCAACTGCCAGCAGGGCCAGGCCGGTAAAAGCCATCATCCCCAACGTTCGATCAAGTTGCTGAATGGTACGCGCAATAAACCATACACCGATCAACGAGAAGATTACCGGGAGATAATCCTCTAGCGCCAGCGCCAGCGAATATTCCGTCTCCATTGCCAACCTCCCGCATTGCCTACAATTAACACTTTAGTTCATTATATTGCATATCATACCGATTGACAAGCTCGGAGCGCGGGCCTCCGGCCCGTATCAGTGGTGGGTGACGGGAAGGCATCGACTAGAGCAAACGAGAAACGAGAAGAACAGTACTGATCCCAATCGCTAGCAGAACATGCAAACATTTTCGTCTTGCTGCGTTCACCGCTACATCTCCTCATGTTTTGGAATAATCCACGTTTATTTTTGTGATAACGCTATCCGTGGTCGGCTTGTGGTATCCTAAACCTGTTCACAGACCAAGGGCGTGGAGGAGGAAGATATGGAGATCCGCGACCGCCCCGACCACGATCCGGTTGCTGATTTGCTGTTAGTTGATGCATACATGCGGTGGGCATTGCTCGCAGCCGAAGAAGTGATTGGGCGTAACGGTTTGGCCGTTGTGTTGCGCCAGGCCGGTTTAAGTCATTTGATAGGCAACTATCCGCCCGAACAACTGAAAGCGTCGAGTGGGCTAACGTTTTACCATTACGCCTCACTCAACGCCGGCCTGATTAACTTTTTCGGTCGCTCGGCACGCAGCATGGCATTACGGATCGGTCGTCAGACGGCCCGGCTGGCAATTGCCAATCAGAGCGCATTGTTTGGTACTGCTGCGTTGATCGCCTCGAAGATGCTACCGTTCGCCACGCAGGTGAAACTGGGGTTGTCGGCAATGCAAGCCGGCTTACGCCGTCTCAGTCAGGCGGTAAACCAGGATCGGCGACTGGCATTAGAGGATCGTGGCGACAGTTGGGCGTATATTGACTACACCTGTTCAATGTCGGCTGGCAAGCAGGCTGATGAGCCAATTGGTTACATTCAGTGCGGTATCTTACAAGAAGCACTACACTGGCAAACCGGGCGTGAATTTGCAGTGGAACAGATTGCCTGTCGTTCAATGGGTGCGCCAGCCTCGATCTGGCTAGTAGCAAAATCTCCGATGCTCCCTGTTTCTTGATGTGTAAAGGAGGGCCGTATGGCCGACCTGACTCCTGACCAGATTTTTGATCTTCTCAATCGTCCAGGGCCGCTCTGGCTGGTTGGTGCTAATCTGAGCGGCGCCAATTTGAGCGCTGCTAATCTAAGCGGCGCCAATTTGAGTGAGGCACAACTGAGTCGTACCCGATTAACCGATGCTAACCTGTATCGGGCCGATTTGAGTGTATGCGATTTGGGCGGCGCCAATCTGAGCTGGGCTAATCTCCGCGAGGCGCGCCTCAATTGGGCGCAGTTGGTTCGAGCCGATTTGAGCGATGCCGATCTACGTAAGGCCGATCTGAGCTGGGCTAACCTGGAGTTTGCAACCCTGGTTGGCGCCAATCTCAGGGGCGCTAATCTGAGCGCCGCCGATTTCAGTGGCGCTAACCTGTACGGTGCTAACCTTAGTCTCTGCAATCTCAGCGGAGCCGATCTGCGCGATACGGTGATGATCGGCGCGAATCTCAGTGAAGCTCAACTGCGCGAAGCACAGTTGGTTAATTTGAGTGGAGCCAATCTGAGTGGTGCAATACTCTTGCGGGTGAGCCTGAACGGCGCCAATGGCAGCGGCGTCAATCTGGCAGGCGCCAATCTAATGCACGCCAATCTACGTGAAGCAACCTTTGATGACGCAAATTTCATCGGCGCCAATCTTAGCGAAGCAAATTTGGGTGAAGCAAGTCTGTGCAATGCCGATTTCAGTGAGGCGAATCTCAGTGGTGTGTATCTGAGTGGCGCGAACCTGCGCGGAGCTATTTTGACCCGCGCCAATCTGTCGCGTGCCAATCTGAGTGGCGCCAATCTACGTGGCGCGAACCTGCGCGGGGTGAATCTGCGTGAAGCCTCACTGGCCGATGCAGATTTAACCGACGCCGATCTTACCGATGCGGATTTGACCGACTGTGACTTGACCGGAGCGAGAGGTATTGTCCGGTGACAGGCCCATTAGAATAAGGGTATGCGAACGCATACCCACTCTACCCACTATCGTGAAGCAACAACCGACTCAAGAATCTCGCGTAGAAACCGCCCGGTGTGTGAGGTTGGATGACGGGCGACCTCTTCAGGTGTGCCAAGAGCGACCACCTCACCGCCACCATCACCACCTTCAGGCCCCATATCGATCACGTAATCGGCCGTCTTGATTACGTCGAGATTGTGTTCGATCACGATAACCGTATTCCCCGCCTCTACTAGCCGGTGTAACACCCGTAGCAGATTCTGAATATCGGCAAAGTGAAGGCCGGTCGTTGGTTCATCGAGAATGTAAATGGTACGACCGGTGGCAACCCGAGCCAATTCCTTCGCTAGCTTCACACGCTGCGCTTCACCGCCAGAAAGTGTCGTTGCAGGCTGTCCGAGCTTGATGTAGTCAAGCCCAACATCGTGCAGTGTTTGTAAGATACGACGCACCCGCGGCACATTGGCAAAAAACTCTAACGCGGTCTGCACGTCCATATCAAGCACATCGGCGATGGTCTTGCCGCGATACTTAACCTGCAAGGTTTCCCGGTTGTAGCGCTTCCCTTTGCATTCAGCGCAGCGAACCCAAACATCGGCCAGGAATTGCATGTCAATCTTGATCTCGCCGTTCCCCTCACACGCCTCGCAGCGCCCGCCTTTCAGGTTGAAACTGAAGCGACCCGGCCCATAACCACGCAGTTTCGCTTCGGGTGTTTCGGCAAACAATTCACGGAGCAGGTCGAAGAGCTTCACGTAGGTTGCCGGATTTGAGCGCGGGGTACGACCAATCGGCTGCTGATCAATGTTGATGACCTTATCCAATCGTTCGAGACCGTACAGGTTGCGGAAGGGACCAGGCTTAAGTTGTGCACGATTGAGACGATTAGCAAGCGCCGGATAGAGTGTTTCAGTGATGAGCGATGATTTCCCCGAACCAGAGACGCCGGTTACGGCAATGAAACAACCGAGCGGAAAACTGACCGTCACATCACGCAGGTTATTGAGCGTTGCTCCTTCCAGAGTCAGCCAACCGTTGCTAGCCTGACGACGACTGGTCGGGATCGGAATCGTCAGGCGGCCAGAGAGATACTGACCGGTAAGTGAGGTCGGATGCTGCGCAACCTGCTCTGGTGTTCCGGCAGTCACAATCTGACCACCCTTCACACCGGCGCCGGGACCAAAGTCGATAATCCAATCGGCAGCTTGCATGGTCTCAAGATCATGCTCGACGACAATCAGGGTGTTACCCAGATCACGCAACCGCAATAGCGAATCGAGGAGTTTGCGATTATCACGCTGATGCAAACCGATGCTCGGTTCATCGAGAATATACATCACGCCAACCAGCCCGGAGCCAATCTGAGAAGCGAGGCGGATGCGTTGTGCTTCGCCGCCAGAAAGAGTTGGCGCAGCGCGATCAAGTGTCAGATAGTGCAAACCTACATTGTGTAAGAAACCGAGACGCTCACGAATCTCTTTCAATACATCACCGACGATGGCCCGCTCGGTCTCATTAAGATGATTGGGCAATTCACGGGCCCAATCGAGCGCTTGGGCAACGTTCATTCGGGTTACGTCACGGATCGAACGCCCTGCCACCCGCACGGCCAGACTTTCCGGTCGTAACCTTGCTCCCTGACAATCAGGGCAGGGTTGTTCGCTCATGTATTGCGTGTAGTACTCGCGCATCGTGTCGGAGCCACTCTGCATATAGCGCCGACGAATTTCACTGGCCAGTCCTTCCCAGGTACGGTAATACTCACCGCGCGATCCACTTTCGTGTTCCCAGAAGAAGCGAATGCGTTCCTGTCCACTACCATAGATAATTGCATCACGCTGACGTTGCGTCAACGAATCCCAGGGTGCATCAAGATCAATGTGATAATGGGCAGCGATAGCAAGCAGAGCCTTGTATGCCCAGGTATCCTGCTTTTTGCGCATTTCGCCCCAATACGTCACGGCACCGTCGTGAATTGAGAGTGCGCCATTGGGCACGAGGAGCGACGGATCGACTTCAAGACGAGCACCGAGACCGGTACAGGTCGGGCATGCTCCCTGTGGTGAGTTGAACGAAAACATCTGAGGAGTCAGCTCAGGAAACGAAATCCCGCATGTTAGACAGGTATTGCTCTCGCTCATCATCCACTCGCGTGGTTGAGCAGGATCGGCTGGTGCGTCAGCGAGGCTGATGATAATCTTCCCTTCCCCAACCCGTAAAGCCGTTTCAACACTATCGGTGAGTCGGGTTATGAAACTGTCAACATCACCATTTTCAGCAACTGACGGTATCGCCAGGCGGTCGATTACTACCTCAATCGAGTGTTTGACCTTCTTGTTCAGCTTAATCTCTTCATCGAGCGAACGAATTTCGCCATCAACGCGCACACGAGTGAAGCCTTCGGCTTTAGCTTCGGCAAAAACATCTTTGTACTCACCTTTACGTTGCGAAACTACTGGCGCCAGTACCATAAAGCGCATGCCGGGAGGAAGGGTCAGGATACGATCCACCATCTGCTGCGCCGATTGTGCGGCAACCGGTTGACCACACCGATGACAGTATTGATGACCAACTCGGGCAAAGAGCAGACGTAGATAGTCGTAGATTTCCGTTATCGTACCGACGGTCGAGCGTGGGTTCTTGCTGGCACTCTTTTGCTCGATAGCAATTGCCGGTGATAAACCCTCAATCAGATCGACTTGCGGTTTTTCCATCTGGCCAAGAAATTGTCGTGCGTAAGCCGACAGGCTCTCGACGTACCGCCGCTGGCCCTCGGCGTAGAGGGTGTCAAATGCTAGTGAACTCTTGCCCGACCCACTCACTCCGGTCAGCACTACCAGCCGATCACGCGGGATTTCAACATCAATGCCCTTGAGGTTATGTTCTCGTGCGCCCTTAATGACGATGGTCGTCTTTGCCACGACTCTCTCCGCTACTAGACAAACGAAACAAGAGCGTCGTCGAATGGTGACGACGCCAGGCCTACATGATAGTATACCACTATTTTTTAGAACAAACGAACGACAAAGGCTGGATTTTAGGGCTTTTCAACGTTTTCACCTTACTCAGCAGAGTTGAGAGGGGAGAGAAAAAATGAGGGGAAAGAGCGGGTTCTAAACCCGTCATCGATAACGTGCTGATGCAGCAAACGATAGGTTTCGGCTATAAACCGCTGGTGCGGGCCAGAGGCCCGCGCTCCCAGGAACCCGATGGGCGCGTCACACACCCAGCGATGCGGGCCGGAGGCCCGCGCACCCA
>JAGHYT010000186.1:0-6447 GCA_017743535.1 Chloroflexus sp. | reverse complement strand
ATCACAGCGCGCAATGCGCGAAATGGCGAGATACAGATGTTTTTATTGCCGTAAGTATTCCAGGTCAGGCAGATCATGATGGATAAGCCAGCAGATACCGTGGACAATCCCACAACCATAGCCGAATCACCAGTTGCGGCATCCGTCGTAAAAAATCAACTGCAACCGGAAGATGCAGCAATTCATGGCTGGTATCGTTTCGTTCTCGGGTATCCGCCACACCTTGTGCGCGAGTATTTACAACGTCTCGGCGCAGATCCAGAGCGCGATTGGGTCTGTGATCCGTTCTGCGGAACAGCAACAACACCGGTCGAAGCACGCCTGCACGGATTTGCGACGATCAGTACTGATGCGAATCCCATCGCGCTGCTAGCAACGTGCGTGAAACTAGCGTGGGATATTGATCTGGAAGCGGTACGTCGCCGACTCGACGATGTGCTTGAGCTTGCCGAGGCATGCCTTGATCACGTTGGTCTCTCGGAACGATCAGACAATCTCCAACAACTGACCTTATTCTCTCCACAACGTGTTCGCCGAACGACCCCGACAATACGGCGGTACGTCGAACAGTTCAATCCAGACGAGCTGCTTCCACCTCTGATGGCAGCTCTTATTCCCAAAGGGTTCATCAGTCCCAAACCACTCCTCCGCGTGCTTGCCCTCCGCTTTGCCATTGAAACGATGGGCGGCGATGCAATAATCACCGACTTCATGCGCCTCGCTCTCGCCAACGTCATCGTAACCACTGCCGGCAATGTCGGATTTGGGCCAGAGGTGTACCGCCTTCCACCACGTGATGATGCGGATGTCTTGGGGGCGTTTGCCCACATGATTCAGCGCATGATCGATGATGTGAACACGATTCGGTGCAGACACCTTGCACCATTTCCGCCAGCGCATGTCTATCATGACGATGCACGTCTGCTCTCATCATTAGCGCAATGCCCCCCAATTGGAATTGTGATCACCTCACCACCGTATCCGAATGAAAAAGACTACACGCGCAGTACCCGGCTCGAAAGCGTGTTACTCGGCTTGCTGAAAACCAGGCACGATGTCCGTGCGCTCAAAGAAAACCTCCTGCGCAGTAACTCACGAAATGTGTTTACTGGTGATGATGATGATACATACATTGCCGACATTCCGACGATCAGGCAGGTCGCAGAAGAGATAGAAGCCCAACGAGTAAAACTCGGGAAGACATCAGGATTTGAACGTCTTTATCATCGAGTGACCAGATTATATTTTGGTGGCATGTATCGGCACTTTGCCGCGTTATTTCCGAAATTACGCCCCGGTGCCAGATGTGCGTATGTCGTTGGCGATCAAATGTCGTTCTTCCGTGTTCATATTCGTACTGCCCATCTGCTCGCTGATGTCGCATGCAACGTTGGGTACAAGGTAGAGGGTATCGAACTTTGGCGTACCCGACGCTCGACCGTGACCGGGAACGACTTAGCAGAATATGTGCTGATCCTTAGAGCGTGATCAAAAAACCCAGATTTCTCCATTGGGCACGTACCGTACTCATGCGACCATTGCGTGAGGGGGCACCAACATTCTTTTGCTTCAGCCACGCTACGTTCCCCCTTCCTATCCCCACGTGAGAGAGGAAGGGGGCCAGGGGGAAGGTGAGGGGTGCCAGGCGTGCTCCGCAGCACAGGCCCTGAAACCGTTAAAACACTGTTCCATCGAGTAGCGGAGACGCATATGATGCCCGCCAGCGTTCCCATAAACATGATATTGCGTACCATTGTCAAGTCTCATCAAAAGCCCAAGTTTTTGATCACGCTCTTAGGCGACCGTAGAAGCACTCCCTTCACTCACCCCTCACCTCCAGCAACCGCATCACTTCAAACCGACTTGGGAGCGAGGGCTGAGCTCCTGACCGGGTAACAGCCAGCGCACCGGCGGCATTGCCCCAGCGCACTGCTTCGAGCGGTGATTTACCTTCGGCGAGAGCGACGCAGAATGCGGCAGCGAACGCATCACCGGCGGCCACTGTGTCAACCACCGGCACCTGAAAAGCTGGCACGTGCGTCGTTTGATCACCCATAGCTAGCAGCGCACCCTCTTCCCCTAACGTTACCAGCACATTACGCACACCCTGTTGCTGTACCCGACCAATCGCCGTCAGCAGATCGGTCTCACCATCGGCCAGTATTTGCAATTCAAGCTGATTAGGCAGCAAATAATCAATCTGAGACAGGAGTTCTGTGGGCAGCGGACGGGCGGGCGCCGGATTGAGCACAACCCTTACTCCCGATTGACGCGCCAGATGGGTTGCCGCTACAACTGCTTCGAGAGGGCATTCTAGTTGCATAAGCAGCACATCTGCTCTGCGAAACATCGCCTCAGCTCGGATGACATCGGCTTCACTGACCTGCATATTCGCGCCGGGTGCAACGACAATGGTGTTTTGGCCGTGTGCATCGAGCGTTATCAACGCTACGCCGGTAGCGGCATTGAGATCGCGTTGGACAAAGCTCGTATCAACGCCATCATACTGAACGGCTGCCAGCAGGGTATCGCCAAAAGTATCAATCCCCACGCGACCAATCATACATACCCGCGCCCCTAGCCGCGCTGCAGCAACGGCTTGATTTGCCCCCTTACCGCCTGGAAAGGTTTGAAAATGACTACCGATCAGCGTTTCGCCCGGTAATGGGTGACGCGGTGCATGAACGACTAGGTCCATATTTAAACTCCCAACGACCACGATGGTAGAGGTCATAGGCGCTCTCCTGTAACATACTCATGCGACCTGCAACGTCTTCATCCCTGTGCACGCAACTCGAGCAAACGCCCACTGCTGATCTGCTCAAGTCGGTTAGTGACGTGATCCCCGCCCAATATAAACTGTTTCACAACGTGATGAGGAATCGCGATCATCTCCAGCGGGGTAATGGCTACAACCGTTGCAACCGGTAACGTTCCGCGTAACAATTCCATCTCGCCAAAAAACTCGGCCGTTCCCAAACGGGCGACCAGTCGGGCAGGGCCGTGTGGCCCTTGTGCGGTCTCTTCCTGACGCAAGACAGCCGCTTGACCACTGGCGATCACGTACAGATAGCCACTTGGCCGGCCCTGTCGGATGATGATCTGGCGAGCAGCTACGGTTTTGCGCTCGGCATGACGGGCCAGTTCGCGCAATTGGATACGTGGTACGTCGGCGAGAAGAGGAGTACGTTCCAGAAGCCGCATGCGGGCGAGTAATTCGGCGCCTTCAGCGGTGTGAGGTGCAGCTTCGCGTAGCATTCGTTGCAATTCACCTGGCGGCAGATAGAGTAACTCGCTCTCGATACTGGCGCGGTATTCGCGGTCAGTGACTTCTGGCCCTTGCAATTCACCAAAATAGTCACCCCGGTGCAATTCTTGTACTGTATCACCGTTGCGAGCAAGGATTTCGCCCGTCTCGATCACCCAAATGCCGTGTGGCGGCTCACCAGCGCGCAAAATGACTTCGCCAGCGGCAACTCGCTGGGACACAAATGCGGCTGCCAGTGCCTGCAACTCGTGATCCTCACAGGTCGCGAAGAGTTCGATCTGGCGCAGGAGGCGAATGCGCGCTTCACGGGCATCGCCAAAGGCCCGTGAAATCTCATGCGCCCACGGCAGACGGGCCAGACAGTGCCGGTCGAGCGCTTCACGTTCCGGCCATGGGAGCGCATCGTATGCCGCCAGAAACGCCCGCCGGGCAAAGGTTCGACCAGCCAAAGTTTCAAGGATCGTCACCGCATAGCGTAAAATCTCAGCGTACCGCGCCCCTTGCTCATCGAGTGGCAACGCTAGGACGGTAGGGCCAATCCGTACCTGATCGCGGTCAAAGGTCACTTCCCAATTCGCTGTGGCCGCCAGTACGTCCATCCGGTTATCGAGCGTGCGCGTACGCTGTGCACCGTAATTACCCCGTAACAGGCGGTACAAACCGACATACATGTGTCTGAAGGCGTCTTGCAGTCGCGTTGTCTCGCCGAGGGCAGCTTGAAGTGGCCAGCTCAATCCAATCAGACTGATGCTGCGCAGCGTAACGAGATGAGTACCCCATGCCGCAGCCCATAAACCAGCCGCAATGACCAGCAGCGCCAGTGTTGGTGGCGTATTGCGCCAGGTTGGTAACAATTCGAGCAGATAACTGCCAATCTGGAAGAGAATACCCGTCCAGAGCAGCAACCAGCTCCAGAAGTGGCGGGCATCGTACAGACTGATCAGTAGTGGCAGGAGGAGAGCCTGAGCAATAACACCGCTGTAGACAGGCACTGCAGCAATCAACGCCCATAGCGCGCTATATTCCGGGTGCGCAATTCGGATCAGCTCAGCAGCAATAGTACCGGCTGGAAACGCCAGAGTCAATAAAACAGCACTCGCCATCAGTTGACTGCTGCGCTGCTGCTGCAAATCAACGTCGAGCAGCGCAACAAATCCGGCAAACAAGAGCAGCGCGTAACCGGCAACCTCCATCCCCGACCAGAGACGCACCGCGTCAGGAAGTATCAAGTAGCCAGCCTGGGCGATCAACTCGATCACACTAATCAGAAAAAAATTGGTCAGAGCGCGTCCAATCCACGCACCTTCATAGTCGCGTTGCAGGTACCATTGCACAACGACCGTCGCGATCCAGAGGCTCATCAGCAACATGCCAGTTTCGACACTTAACCCAAATTGAAGTGGTAACCATCCCAGCGTCATCGCCAGCACGCCAAATCCACTTGCTACAAACAGCGGATCTCGCGTGTAGCCCCGCCGCACCAGCCAACTGGTAATGGCCCGCACCGCCCCCCAGCCCGCCAGGACCACACCAATCAACAGGGGAACGATCACCAACGCGAAGAGCGCAATTGCAACCAGTCGTCCAATCAATCCGCCTGACCAGAGTTCCGCGACCATGCTGGCGAACTGGCGTTGCCAGAAGAGTATCGCCATCACAACCGCCACACCGGTATACAGCGTGCTCAAGAGACCGTAGCCAGCGAAAATACGTTCTTCCCGGTTCAACGCAGTCCTGGCCCCTATCTTTTGCCATAGCGGCCCACCGATAAATGCCAGCGCCCGATTGCGAAGGTTCGGTAGGCGTAAGGCATCGACCAGGATAAAATAGCCGTCGAGTTCGAGGAGCGGGTTAAAGTTAAACAGTGCGGTTAGATACGACGCCGTTGCAATCCGCCGCATCCAAACACCGCCCACTGTCTCTGCAGCAGCCCATGCGATGATTGCAGCCAGCGAACCGATCAGCAGATCGCACAATGGGCCTGCCAGCGAGACGAGTATGCGTGCATGGCGCGGAGCCAGCCAAATGTCACTGGTATCGACAAAGGCGGCAGGCATACCAAAGTAGAGCATGATTCCAGCCCGCGGCACCTGTTTACCAAAATGTTTGACAGCCAATCCATGGGCGAGTTCATGCAGCGTGAGGGTTAAAAACAACGCCACGCCTAACATGAGAACGTCGAACGCGAATTGGTCGCTGCTCATCAGCTCGCTACCGCTCACTCCTGGCAGGAAGTAACAGATCACGCCAACGACTGTTAGCAGACCAAGGATGACCGCAAAGGGGAGAGTAAACAGCCAGCGCCCGATCCAGCGGTATAGAAGATCGAAGAATCGATCTACATTCGTTATGACGAAACTACGGCCATGGGTCAGGCTCAACAGACGCTGCCCCAACCCTTCGGCGGTACGCTGTTCGAGATAACGACGGAGATGGCGATAGATGCCAAGCGGTTTGTCGGTTAAAAAACCCTGAGAGCGCAGCGACTCAACCAATCCGGCTATTGGCAACAACTGTTTGAAGCGCACAAAACCCATCGTTGCCAGTTGGGCAACGGTCTTTGTACCATCCATCGCATGCCAGAGTTCACGTTCGGCAGGACTAAGCCGGAGATAATGACCGCTAGGGCTACGTAAGACCGTGATCTGCTGATTACCTTCGTGCAGCGTTTCCTCAATTACGCCCTCAATCCGCTGAGGTCGGTATCGCGTCGGATCGGCCC
This sequence comes from Chloroflexus sp., assembly GCA_017743535.1. Lineage (GTDB taxonomy): Bacteria > Chloroflexota > Chloroflexia > Chloroflexales > Chloroflexaceae > Chloroflexus. Next base: position 457 of record JAGHYT010000186.1, on the reverse strand, counting down.
GCTGACGGAGGATACTCCATACACCACCTTCGCCAGCCGGATGGCTTTGCAGGCGGCGTTGAATGCTCTGGTAGAGCGAATTGCGCGGTGCAGATGGCACGGCTACCTGCTCAGCCAGTGTCGTCCAGAGATGGTGATGAGAGGGCAACAACTGCATCATAGATCAGGCTCACGGTTGTATCTCATCGCTATTAACGCAACGTCGCGATGGTATTTTCATCATAGCAGGTCTGTCCAGGTGTCAAAGTGCATTTGACCGCGCTCCTTCGTTCCTGCATGTAAGACGATTTCCGACACCTACGCGGTCACCCAGGTATAGGCAACCCATCGGTTGGTGCATTACCCCTTCAGTTTCCCTGCTTTCGGGGGTGATGCTTGAGGGAACATAGCGTTGTCATCTCAGGGGATGATCAACAACCCGGATTTCTTGTTGGGAACGTACCGTGCGCCCCCTCAC
>JAGHYT010000185.1:0-6506 GCA_017743535.1 Chloroflexus sp. | reverse complement strand
CACCTGAGTGTAACCCTGCGCGTGCACATTAAAAGGCGAGCCAGCGGCCCGCGCACCTGAGCGTAACCCTGCGCGTGCACAACAACAGGCGGGCCAGCGGCCCGCGCATCTAAGCGTAACCTTGCGCGTGCACATTAAAAGGCGAGCCAGAGGCTCGCGCACCTGAGTGTAACCCTGCGCGTGCACATTAAAAGGCGAGCCAGCGGCCCGCGCATCTAAGCGTAACCCTGCGCGTGCACATTAAAAGGCGAGCCAGCGGCTCGCGCACCTGAGTGTAACCCTGCGCGTGCACATTAAAAGGCGAGCCAGAGGCTCGCGCACCTGAGCGTAACCCTGCGCGTGCACATTAAAAGGCGGGCCAGCGGCTCGCGCACCTGAGTGCGCATATCAAAGGGCGAGCCAGAGGCCCGCGCACCTGAGCGTAACCCTGCGCGTGCACATTAAAAGGCGGGCCAGCGGCCCGCGCATCTGAGGAAGGGCAACCTATTCTTCAGACACTCTCTGACCGAGGAACGTGGGTTCTTCCAGTTCACTCACAGCAGAGATATACGATAGCGTTATACCCCTCTATCAAGTACTAGCCTTTCGCAGCAGCATAATGCTCAGCAACCTTCGCCCAATTCACCACGTTCCACCAGGCATCAACATAGGCTGCACGCTTGTACTGATATTTCAGATAGTAGGCGTGTTCCCACACGTCAATGCCGAGGATTGCCGTCTTCCCCTCCATCAACGGATTATCCTGATTGGGTGTGCTCATAATGCTTAGGCTGCCATCTTTGGCGGCTACCAGCCAGGCCCAGCCTGACCCGAATCGGCCAAGGGCTGCTGCTTTAAACTGCTCCTTGAAGGCATCGAAGCTGCCAAAGGTAGCATCGATTGCCGCAGCCAACTCGCCATCGGGCGCACCACCGGCATTGGGGGCCATAATTTCCCAGAAAAAGGTGTGATTCCAGTGCCCGCCACCGTTGTTGCGTACCGCCGTCCGAATAGCTTCAGGAATAGCGTCAAGGTTGCTCAACAGCTCCTCAATCGTCTTGCTCTGCAACTCAGGATAATTTGCCAGAGCGTTGTTCAGGTTAGTCACGTAGGTTTGATGGTGATTATCGTGGTGAAAGTGCATCGTTGCTTCATCGATATACGGTTCGAGAGCGTTGTAAGCGTAGGGTAACGGTGGAACTTCAAAAGCCATGTAAAACCTCCATAGTATTATTTCAAGTAGCGACGGCCACCTTTGGCCGTCATCAGGGAGTGCAAATGTATTGTACCGCGAAGCTAGAGGAGATTGCTAGCCTGGAATCCGATAGCGACAACAATGACCTCCGCCGGCAATCGTCGTATCGCATTCGATACTCGTTGCCAGCAGCTCTTCATATAGCCGTAACTCTTGTGCGCAGATTTGTGGATAGCGACGGGCGACACAATCAAATGGGCAGTTGTACTGAGTTAGCAGCCAATCCCCTTGCTCACTCTGCTCACACTCACACATATATCCCTGTTCGGCTAACGCCTCAGTGAGCGCAGTGATTTGTGCTTCTCGAGGTTTATTAGCCAGTTGTGGGGCTAATCGTGTGAAGAGAGTTTTACGCCGTTGTTCGAGTATTTCGGTGACTGCCGCTTCGCCACCAACAGCAGCGACGCTCTCGATCAGCTCACAAACGAGACGCTCGTAGTGCTTGGGGAAGAAGGATTCTGCGCGTTCGGTAAGGGCATAAAGATGCGCCGGGCGACCAACGTTGCGCCGCAGACCACAGATATATACTAGGCCTTCCTGCTGTAAAGCGGTGAGATGCTGGCGAATACCGACTGCACCAATTTCCAGTGCTTCGCTCAGCTCAATCGCACTCATTTGGCCGTGACGCCGCAGCAATTGCAAGATACTGCGCCGAGTTGCTCCCTGCTCTTTGCGCTCAACTTTCATCGGCGTTATACCACTTTACGAGTTTGTATCTATTGAATATTCTTAATGCGAGTATATCAACCGCGATACGAGCTGTCAAGCAAAATAATCACAGACAGAGGCAGCGTTCTCAGCCTTGGGTGACGCAACAGAGGAACTCCGGCGGACACCTAGGTGCGCGGTCCTTCAGTCTACGTTTAGCGTGCGATTGGAGGGCATTAGCGTCTCCTGCCCACCGGTAAGATGGAATGTGCCAATCGATTTCTCCACAGGGCGAGGAAGGGGAGTGAAGCAGGTTTAGGAACGTACCTTGATCGCGACAACAATGGGTATAATAGGAAAGAGTGCTTGTTTCCCCGCTAGTTGTGAATGACCAAGACGTGCAATCTTAACGCGATAACGCTTTATTGTTGGCGACTTTAGTAACATTCTTCTTTTCTTATTCTCTGGTATAATGCAAAAAGATACCGACAAAACATGGAGTAGATACATGGGGAGCTTATCAAATCATCAATCGGCTACGGTGAGCGAAGAGCAGATTCTGGCCGCTCTACGTCAGGTACAAGAGCCAGAGTTGGGGGGTGATCTAGTTTCACGGCAGATGGTCAAGCACATTGCCATCTGCGACGGGATTGTCCGTTGTACGATTGAACTGACAACCCCGGCCTGTCCGTTGAAAGATCAGATTCGCGCCGAAGCTGAAGCCGCAGTACAGGCTGTTCCCGGGGTCAAAGAAGTACACATCGATTTCACAGCCAATGTACGGCGTCCAGCCGGTATTCCCGAACAGGCGGCTATTCCCGGCGTGGCTAATGTTGTTGCAGTGGCGGCCGGTAAGGGGGGGGTCGGGAAAAGTACTATAGCGGCCAATCTGGCGGTTGCGCTGGCGCAGATGGGTGCTCAGGTTGGTTTGCTCGATGCCGATGTGTTTGGGCCGAGCTTACCGCTGATGTTGGGGGTGCGCGGACAACCGATGGCTGTCAGTGATGCAAGTGGTCAGCCGATGATGTTGCCACTCACCAACTATGGGATTAAAGTGATGTCGGTTGGCTTCCTGATCGACGAGTCACAGCCGGTGATCTGGCGTGGGCCGATGGTCAGTCAATTGTTGCGCCAGTTTCTGTATCAGGTTGCCTGGGCGCCACTCGACTATCTGATTATTGATATGCCACCTGGCACCGGCGATGTTGCGCTGACCCTGGCTCAGAGCCTACCACTAACCGGTGCGCTGATCGTGACCACGCCGCAGCAGGTGGCAACTATTGATGTGGTTAAGGCCATGGAGATGTTTCGTAAAGTGAATGTTCCGCTCCTTGGCATTGTCGAGAATATGGCCTACTTCATTGCCCCTGATACCGGCAAACGCTACGATATTTTTGGCAGCGGTGGCGCCCAGCGATTGGCGCAGCAGTTAGGGGTACCGGTGTTGGGTCAGATTCCGCTCGGTATCAGTGTACGCGAGGGGGGCGATAGTGGCCAACCGGCTGTGATTAGCGATGCCCCTGATGCGTATGCTGATATATTCCGAGAATTGGCCCGCCAGGTTGCGGCCCGTATTTCAGTGTTACAGTACGCTACAGTATAATTGCTCGGTCTGGTCGGTAGGGATCACGGTCTGCCGACCAGTGCTCTCTTTCCTACCGGTTGTTCGCTCGTCGTTTGATGATCACAACGAGGTGAGGCCATGGCCGCTCATCAGCTCTCTGGAACGACCCCCATCATCTTCTATGACCCGAATCGTCATCCGCGTTACGCTACCGATACTCCAGCGCTTGATCAGTATGGTCGGCGAATTGACTATCTGCGGGTTTCCCTTACCGATCGCTGCAATATGCGTTGCATCTACTGTATGCCGGCGGTTGGTGTCCAGTTTGCCCCTCGTCCCGATCTGCTGACCAATGATGAACTCTTATTGGTGATCAATGCAGCCGCTCGGGCTGGCTTTCGCAAGTTGCGCCTGACCGGTGGTGAACCGACGCTCCGCCACGATCTGGTCAATCTGGTACGCGAACTCAAGCGGATACCCGGCATCGAGCACATTGCAATGACGACGAATGCACTGCGTTTGCGTAAACTTGCCCAACCGTTGCGTGATGCCGGTCTTGATCGAGTTAACATTAGTATTGATACTCTCGACCCGGTGAAGTTTCGCATCATAACCCGTGGTGGCAGTCTCGATGAAGTGTGGGCCGGGATCGAAGCGGCTGATGCTGCCGGTTTGCATCCGATCAAACTGAATGCGGTGGTCGTGCGTGGGATGAATGATGAAGAAGTGGTGCGGCTGGCTGGGTTAACATTGGAACGACCGTGGGAATTTCGTTTTATCGAAGTAATGCCACTTACCGGTGTCGCCGGTCTGGCCGAAGAGGGAATCGTCGCGAGCGCCGAATTGATTGCCCGCCTTGAACAGCATTACGGCCCCCTTGAAGAGATTGGCCATGCACCGAGTGATCCGGCCCGTACCTACCGCATCCCAGGAGCCAAAGGAGTTATCGGCTTTATCTCGAGTGTCAGTGATCCCTTCTGTGCAACCTGCAACCGCATGCGCCTCACTGCCGATGGCCGTCTGCATCTCTGTCTGTTACGTGACGATGAAGTTGATCTACGGGCCGCAGTGCGCGCTGGCGCCACCGTGGAAGAAGTTGAACAGATCATTCGTCACGCAGTGTATATTAAACCGTGGGGGCACGGCCTTCCCGTCGGTGTCAAACCGACACTGCGTGGTATGTCAGAGCTGGGTGGTTAATGTAGGTTGCCTTCAATCGTTGTTGGCAGACAGGATCGTCGTTGTCATTCGTTGACCGATTGTAGAGCAGCTTATGCAACTTCCAGCCTCTTTACAGAATATGCTTGAGCGCATTATTGCCGATCAGCCGGCAACAGCGCTCGAGCAGGCAGCAATTGAACTCTCAACACGTTACCGTAAGACGGTAACCGGTAGCACGCCCGTGATCAGTACTCCGATTGCCGCAGTTGCCTACGCTGCATGGCGAATGCCGGCTACCTATGCAGCCCTCCGGTCTGTCTTCCGCCGGTTAGCGGAGAGTCAACCCGATTTTGCCCCCAAACGGATGCTCGATATTGGCGCCGGTAGCGGGGCAGCAATCTGGGCTGCTGCCGAGCAATGGCCTTCTCTCCAGCACGTCGTGGCAATTGAGCGACAGCCAGCGATGGCCCGGCTTGGCAGACAACTAACAACCAGTACCGACCTGCCGACAGTTGTGTGGCAGCAGCAAGATGTTCTGACGCTCGATCGTCTCCCTGAAAGTGATCTGGTAGTAGCCGGGTATGTGTACGGTGAAATTGAGTCGACCGCACGAAATATACTGTTGAGTCGGCTGTGGAAAGCAACCAGCGGGGCACTGGTATTGGTCGAACCAGGTACACCTGCCGGGCACACCACTATTTTGCATGCCCGCGGCGAGCTGATCAAGCGCGATGCCTATTTATTAGCACCATGCCCTCATACTGCTTCCTGTCCGCTAGCTGAACGTAACGACTGGTGTCATTTTAGTCAGCGTATTGCTCGTCCGGCCTTTCAGCGCCGGTTGAAAGGTGCTTCTGCACCGTTTGAAGATGAGAAATTCGCATACCTGATTGTTAGCCGACGCCCGGCGCTGCCGGTGAACGGACGGATCGTGCGCCATCCAAAAATCTACAGTGGTCGCATCGAGTTACAGGTCTGTACTGCCGATGGGTTGCAATTGATAACCGTCACTCGTAGCCAGGGAACTATCTGGCGTCAGGCCCGTGATAAGGAATGGGGAGATAGTTGGTTAGATAGTCCATCTTCGGACGTAAGCACTCCTGGTATCTAAGTGCTATAATAGTAGATACCCGGTGCGACCCGTCGCCTCGGTTGTAGATTAATTAAGGATACCGTTATGGCTGACGCTCGCACCCACCTCATCCTCTTCGCAGTTAACGATCTGCGTGAGCCAATTACCCAAATTCTTGCGCCGTTTCACCACATTACCTACTCGTTTGATAACACGTTTCCCGACCTGATTCAATCCATTGATAAGCAATCACCGGTGTTCATTCTGTGCCGACCGGAGGTTCGGTATCTGATGCCGGTGGGTGCCTCCGTAATCTTGCTTTGCAACCCTGATGAGCACGCGCTTGATCGGTTTAGTTCCGAGCAAGGTATTGTTGATCTCTTGTTCACTGACGATTTTCGCCGCCTACCATTCATTCTCTACCGTTCAGCCCGTTATCGGCAGGCTACCGATCGCGAAATGTATCGATTACGGGCCATTATTGACTACATTCCCTACGGGATTATTGAAGTCGAAATAAATAGCAGGGCCATTCAGTGGTCGAATTCAGCTATGAGTCGGCTTTTTGGTTATTCAGCAGCGGAACTGATCGATTTGCACTTCGAAGATTTTTATCCGATGGATGTTCGCTCCCGAATCGTGACGTTGTTTCAAGAGATGCTCATCGGTGATCCAACATCGCTCGCAAACGTTCTCTGTCAACGTCGTGATGGTACTACTTTTTACTGCAACATCGTACCAGGTGGCATGTATGGTAACGGCCAGCGACTCGTTTTTATCTTTTTTGCCGATGTGACAACCGAATATCAGAGTTTGCAAACCCTTCA
>JAGHYT010000184.1:0-6522 GCA_017743535.1 Chloroflexus sp. | reverse complement strand
GCGCATCTAGGTGGGGTCTTGGGTGCGCTCCCCGCTGGGGTTCAGCCGTCCACCGCATCGGCGGGCCGGAGGCCCGCGCACCCAGGCATTCAGGTGTGTCATTCCTGCTTCTTCTACCACAGAATATTTCGGATCGGCGCTGAGTGTAAGCAAAAGCAACCTGGCGCAGTTGTTTAAGTCAACGACTGCGCCTGATTAACATAATACTTGTAGACCGGCGTGGGTGAACTATCACTCAGTGTCTTTATCCTCACTCTTGCCGTTGCGCTCGCTCTCATAGCGCTCAGCTAGTTCGCGGAGTGCGGTAAACAGCTCAACATCTAACAGCACGCCGGCCGGGTACCCTTTTTGTGTAACAATAATGGGCTGGTGAGTCGCTTGTGAGCGTTTGATAAGCGCGGCCAGTGAGGATGCTGCCTTTGAGATCGGTACGACACCTTGGCGAAGATCAACGTTGAGTAAGTTTTTGGTGATGTCTGACATGGCAGAACTCCATTTGTGAGTATTTGCTTGTTTTAAAACCCTCGATTCATGTTCTGTTATCGGTGGTGATAGCCACAAGCGTTGATGAGGTAGCGATAGCTTCTACCTCTATCTGCAAGCCTGGCAGTGATAAACCGATACAGACAGGAATCAATTCTTATGTGCTTGTGCAACAGTATAACGCACTGTTTACAAAATTTCAACTCTCAATAATCCACAATAGTTTGTTGGGATGAACATGCGCCGATACTTCATCACACTGATACACCGCTTGCTACGATACATAACATTATGGGGTTACAGCAGGTTTTGGGGCGTGATTTGCAACCATTGCTGCGCCGTCTTCATTATTGGACGACGCAGAAACAGTGAGAGTTGCATTGACGTGTTGGCACATCCGGGTTTTTCGGGTTTTCGATATTCGTCTGTATTCGCTGTGCTAACGTTACAGTTTATGTTTAAAAAAACAAGGATGCAGCACTGCTGCATCCTTAAAACATCTCGATGCTGCCAGGACGGTCAGAGGCCTTCTTGTTCACGAATGTACGTGAGCAGATTACGACACGCTGTTTCGATCATGTGATAAACCTCTTCAAAACGACCGTTGTAATACGGATCAGGAACCTCATCGGTACCGAGGTTGGGGGCAAAGCTCAACAAGAGTCTGGCTCGCTCGCGAGCTTTGGGGTGAAATCGACTCAAATCGGTCAGATTTTCGCGATCCATGACCAAAATGTAATCGAACTGGTCAATATCGGCACTCCGTACCTGACGAGCGTACATACCGGCCATCGAGATATTGCGGCGTGCCAGCACGCGCTGCGTTCCTGGATGCGGAGGCTCGCCGACGTGCCAGCTACCGGTACCGGCTGAATCGATCTCAAATCGTTCACTCAAGCCGGCCTCATTGACCAGGTGGCGAAAGATCGCCTCGGCCATTGGTGAACGACAGATATTCCCCATACAGACGAACAGAACTCGTACTTTGCGCTGCATAATCTCCTCATTGGCTCATAGCAGATAGTGCTTGTAGAATGGCATCAGCAACTTCATCGATTCGCCGGACATGGCGAAAATGTTCGGCGAGTGGACCAATGACCAGCAACGGTGCCGGTGCAGTGGTATGGGTTGTGGTTGATGCCTGTTCGATATTGCCATGATCTGACGTTATGATCAAGTTGTCTTGATGACGACGGGCACCCAGCCAACCGGCGATCAGACCGTCGATGCGGGTGAGTGCTTCGCGGACGCCATGCGTTCCCAGGCGACCATGCCCGGCAAGATCGGGCAGAAAGCTCTCAAAAAAGACAAATTCGTACTCGGTGGCAAGGTGAGCCAGCCGTTCTCCGGCGAGTTGCGGACTGATCGGTTCGATGGTTGCGGCTTCTGGATCGCACGTTGCTAACCCTTCACCGGTAATATCCCAACTCAGCGCTCGACCTTGTTTCAGATCGGCAAGCGTTCGTAAATCGATTCCGGCCCCCTCGGCTGCAATCACACTCGCCGAACGACGCAGACGACGGCTTGCCACTGCCTGCCAGTAGCCGTTGGTGAAGGCATTAGCGAAGGCAACGCGAAATCCGCGTTCGCGCATTCGTCGGAAGAGAGAGCGTTCGGCGAGCAATGGCCGCAGAGCCACTGGCGGAAAGTGCGGCTGATGCCTGCCATGGAGTGCTGGAGCGTTGATGCCTGCCAGTAAGGCTACGTGGTTGGTGCCACTTTGGGGCAAGCCATCTACTCCCAAACAGGTGTCGAGTGCAGCCAGCAGCAGGTGGTCGCGATAGCCGATCTGTTCACTGGTGAGTGGCCCACCCAGGAGCTGGTGAACGGCAGGCATCGGTACCTGAGCCAGGGGGTTATCAGCGCTTGCTGGAGCCAATCCTATACCGTCGAGAAATATAAACGTGAGTGTCATGGTATATGACGTCCATCTATTAACCGTACAGAAAAGAGTACCGTATCTGCACCAAAATGCGTGCCGTGCGCTTGTGAAAATGTTGACAGGTTCAACATCATCACCTATAATTACCGGCATTGTAAAACATGTCTCGACTTCCGCGACGGTCGAACTCCACAGACTGGAATGGTACGACGGCCTTGGAGCATTTGCCATCGAGCGGAGCTGACGGCTCGCGCCAGGTTGGCTGCCTGTGCAACGTATGCTGCTTAACCTGACGTGCGCCACCAGATAGATAGATTACGCTCGTCATTTACGTCTGAGCGGAAGCAGAGACAAATCAAATTTTCTTGAGGAGGCTTTGTAGCATGTCTGTCCAGCCCGACCCTGTAACCCAGCAGAATGAGGAAGATCTGGATTGGACGCAGTTGCTCGATAAGTATGATTATGCCCGTCCTCAGCGCGGTGAACTGCGCGAGGGGTTGATCATGCACATCGAAGAGAATGGCGTTCTGGTCTCGATTGGCACTAAGCGCGAAGGGATTATTCCGGCTCAAGATTTGCGCCAGATGGGAGAAGATTTCATCAATTCGCTGAAAGTTGGTGATACGGTTCAAGTGTATGTGCAAGAGCCGGAAAATCGCGACGGTGATCTGATCCTCTCGCTCACGATGGTGCAGGTGGCGAAGGACTGGGAGGTAGCCGAACAGCTCTTCCAGGATGGTGGGATTGTTCGTTGCAAAGTGATCGGTTTTAACAAGGGTGGTTTGCTCGTTCAATTCAACCGGATTCGCGGATTTGTACCGGCTTCGCAAGTAGCGCAGTTGCACGGGCGCACCGCTGCTGACGAGCGCCAGCAGGCCTTGCAGAAGATGGTGAATCAAGAGATTCCGCTGAAGGTGATTGAGGTGGATCGTGAGCGCAACCGGTTGGTTCTCTCTGAGCGGGCTGCTACCCAAGAGTGGCGTAAGGCGCAGAAGCATCGGTTGCTCACCGAGCTGCAGCCGGGCGATGTTCTGGTTGGTCGCGTGAACCAGCTTACGAATTTTGGCGCATTTATCGATCTGGGTGGCGCCGATGGTTTGGCCCACATCTCCGAGCTGAGCTGGCAGCGGGTAAACCATCCGCGTGAGGTGCTGCAACCCGGTCAGGAAGTTAAGGTAGTTGTAGTTGAGATTGATCGCGAACGCGAACGTATTGGCCTATCGATCCGCCAGTTACAGAATAATCCCTGGGAGACGATTGACCAGCGCTATACCCTCGGGCAACTGGTGACCGGCCCGGTGACGAATGTGACGCCGTTTGGCGCCTTTGTTCAGATTGAAGAAGCGGTGGAAGGTTTGATCCACGCCAGTGAACTGGACGCCGATCCGCAGGCTCAACCACGCGATATTCTGCAACCCGGCCAGATTGTGACCGCTCGTGTGATTAGCCTTGATCGGCAACGCCAGCGGATGGGGTTGTCGCTACGCCGAATTGGTGAGAACGACACTGAGACTGAGTCTGCATCTGATCCGGTTCCCACGCCTGCTCCTGCCTCAGATGAGGCTGATCCATCAGCACAAGCGTAATTGTTGCCAGCAGATAACACAATCTGTAAACATAGAACCGGCATGGATCGATATCCGTGCCGGTTTTGTCGTATGATAGAGACGTGAAATATCTGCTGGGATGACAAGGAGGCAGGCATGCGATTTCTTTCGGCTGCCGATATTGCAAAGGCAGTACCGATGGCAGCAGCAATTGAAGCAGTGGCGCAAGCGTTTGGGAAGCTGGCGCGGAGTGAAGCCTATATCCCTCTCCGTACTGCAATCACTATCGCGGAGCACGAAGCAACAACCTTCTTTATGCCAGGGCTGCTTACTGGCGAGATGCCGGCTCTTGGGCTTAAGACCGTTTCGGTCTTTCCACACAACATCTATCGCGCTGAACCCACAATCTATGCTCTGGTAACATTATTTGATCCAACGAGTGGTCGTCCGCTGGCTGTGCTTGATGGTACCTATCTCACAGCGTTGCGTACCGGTGCGGCTTCGGGTGTAGCAACACGTCTGTTGGCGCGTCCAGATGTACGCACGCTGGTTGTGTTTGGGGCTGGTGCGCAGGCTTTGCCGCAGATACAAGCTGTGTTAGCAGTCCGCCCCACGATTAACAACGTCTGGATCGTGAACCGCACCCGTGATCGAGCGACGTTACTGGCGGCGCGTTTACGTGGTGAAGGTTTTCGGGGTGATGTTCGGATTGCAACTGATCCACAGGTACCACTGGCAGAAGCGGATGTGGTCTGTACGGCTACGAGTAGCGCCGTGCCTCTCTTCGCGGCAGATTTGATACGGCCTGGTACTCATATCAACGCTATCGGTGCGTATCGGCCCGATATGGCCGAGATTCCGTCTGAGCTGGTTGCCCGTAGTCGGATTTTTGTCGATCAGCGTCAGGCAGCCTGGGCCGAGGCGGGTGATTTGATCCAGGCTCGTGCTGCCGGTCTCATCGATGAGCACCATATTGTCGCTGAACTAGGGGAGCTTGTGAATGGTACAGGAAATGGACGAACTTCAGCCGACGACATTACGCTGTTTAAGTCGGTTGGCAATGCGGTGCAAGACCTGGCCGTTGCCGCGCTGGCGTTACAACAAGCGAACACGCTCGGTTTAGGGGTGGAAGTGAGGCTCTGAGCTTTTTCATCAGGTGGGCAGCTATTATTCATCGAAAAGTCATGCTCGTTCCGTACAACGATCATTGAATAGACGATGGATAATACCTCGTTGGTAACATTTCAGTTCTGTAATAAAAGGAGATGCACTCGTGAAAAACATCTGCGTGGTAGGTACAGGATACGTTGGTCTGACGACCGGCGTGTGTTTTGCCGATCTTGGCCATTCAGTGACCTGTATCGAAATCGATCTGCACAAACTAGAATTGCTGCGTAGCGGTAAGTCACCGATCTTCGAGCCTGGTCTCGAGGAGTTGCAAGAACGAAACATGCGTGCCGGTCGGTTGCGTTTTACCGATGATTATGCGGTCGGGATTCCTGATGCTGAGTTTATCTTCATTACCGTCGGGACACCAATGGCCGAAGATGGTTCGGCCGATCTTACGTATGTGAAAGCTGCTGCGCGCAGTATCGGTCAATATTTGCGTTCGGGTTCCATCATCATTGACAAGAGTACGGTACCGGTAGGGACTGGTGATCTGGTCGAAAACATCATTGCCGAGTATGCCGGTCCTGATGTAAAATTTGATGTCGTCTCTAATCCGGAGTTTCTCCGTGAGGGGAGTGCGCTGAGTGATTTCTTTAAGCCTGACCGCATTGTCCTTGGCGCGAAGAATCGGGAGGCCGCACAGCGGGTTGCCGCACTCCACGAAACGTTAGGCGCACCGATTATCATCACCGATCTACGCACTGCCGAGATGATCAAGTACGCCTCAAATGCGTTTCTGGCTACTCGCATCTCGTTTATCAATGAAATTGCTCAGATTTGCGAACGTCTGGGCGCCGATGTCCGTGAAGTAGCCAGAGGAATGGGGGCCGATAAACGGATTGGGCCACACTTCCTCGAAGCTGGTGTTGGGTACGGTGGTTCCTGCTTCCCCAAGGATGTATTGGCTCTGTACCATATGGCGGCTTCTGCTGGCTGTCACCCCCAGTTGCTTCAGGCGGTCATGGATATTAACAATGACGCTCGTAAGCGTTTTGTCAAGAAGGTTGAAACGGTACTAGGGTCGCTTGAGGGTCGGCTTATCGGTGTACTTGGATTATCGTTCAAGCCCAATACCGATGACATGCGTGAAGCTCCGAGTGTCGATATTATCAATGCCCTCTTGAAGAAGGGAGCGCGGGTGAAAGCTTATGACCCTGTTGCAATGCCGCGGGCAGAAGAGATATTGCCGACAGTGACCTTTACTGCTACGGCGTATGATGTGGCGAAGGATGCCGACGCTTTACTGCTGGTTACCGAATGGAATGAGTTCAAGCAGTTGGACTGGCATCGCATCAAGCGCTACATGCGGCAACCGGTGGTGATTGATGGGCGGAACCTCTACGATCCGCGCGAGATGCGTAATTTGGGGTTTATCTACTGGGGGGTCGGTCGTGGTGAGGCACCGGTACCGATTCTGGAAGAAGCCCAGAATGTTGGTGA
>JAGHYT010000028.1:0-37399 GCA_017743535.1 Chloroflexus sp. | reverse complement strand
CAGCAAGACCTGGTAAGTTCCTTTGCAACGATTACCGGTGCGATCACGATCTTTTTGGGCGCCATTGCCGCCATTTCGCTGGTGGTGGGGGGGATCGGGATTATGAATATTATGCTGGTGAGCGTGACCGAACGAACTCGCGAGATCGGGTTGCGCAAAGCAGTCGGGGCGCGCCGCAATGATATTCGGCTTCAGTTCTTGGTCGAAGCAACGGTGCTCAGTTTAATGGGTGGAGTGTTGGGGATTGCACTCGGCTACGCACTGGCGGCTATTGGCACAGCACTGCTGGCGAATTTTTCACCAAACGCACGGGCTGAAGTGAGCCTTGATGCAATTCTGCTGGCGACATTAACCTCGATTGCGGTCGGTATCTTCTTTGGTCTATACCCGGCCGACCGCGCCGCACGGCTTGATCCCATCGCGGCGCTGCGTTATGAGTAGCGCCGGAACAACGGGCAGTACCTCTGCACGATAAAATTTGGACGCTGCCCCTGCTTTGCTAATGGAGGTTTCCAAATTCTCAGAGCGTGATCAAAAACCTGGGCTTATGATACGCAGTAGAGTATTTAGGGGAACGCTGGCGGGCAATGCATGCGTCTCCGCTACTCCGCGACGCGATGGAAAAGGTTTTAACGGTTTCAGGGCCTGTGCTGCGGAGCAGGCTTGGAGACCCTAACCTTCCCCCAGGCCCCCTTCCTCTCCCCGTTTGGGAGAGGAAGGGGGAACGGTATACCATTAGAGATGGGGTTGGCACCAGCCTCTCCCGATTCGGCGACGGGCACATCGGTGAGATGAAAAGAGGATAGTCACAGACCACTGTCGGAACGGGGAGCTACTTCCACAGTCCCTGTAGATAGGGTGGACCCCACCTCCTCGCTCACCCTTCTCTTTTCTCTTCCTCCATCGTCACTGTCGGCGAGAGCATACGCTTTGCCCCTTAAAAGGCAACATCCCTGCATTAGCCCCCCTTTGGTTGCATGCTATACTGTTAGCACACGTCGCTGAAGGCATCAAACGGGCATGCGCCGCAAGTGACGTGTACATGACCTTTTCACTGATTGGCAATACGGTTCTATCAATGCGCATCCTAATCACCGGTTCTTCTGGCATGATCGGCACCAATCTCGGCCTGCGGTTACTTGAGGCGGGTCATGATGTTTTTGGGATTGACCGACGGGTGAACACGTGGACTGATCGTATCCCTACGTTGTTACAAGACCTTGCGGTTCCGCAACGCGATTTTCGGGCAGGCATCGGTGGTGCACCTTATCCACCGTGTGATCTGGTTGTGCATCTCGCAGCCAATGCCAAAGTCCATGACCTGGTCACCGAACCGCATCGTGCGTTAGAAAATATCAACATTACGTATAATGTGCTCGAATATTGCCGACTACACGACTTGCCAATCATCTTTGCCTCATCGCGTGAGGTATACGGCGATATTCATCGGTATATCACTGAAGAGACTCGCGCCGATTTTAGCTTTACCGAAAGTCCATACTCGGCGTCAAAAATTGCCGGTGAAGCGTTGATCTACGCTTACGCACGTTGCTACGGCTTACGCTACATTGTGTTTCGCTTTTCCAATGTTTATGGCCGTTTTGATAACGATCTTAACCGCATGGAACGGGTGATTCCGTTGTTTATCCATCGGATCAGTCGAGGTGAACCGGTAACGGTGTACGGTAGCGATAAGGTACTCGATTTTACCTATATCGATGATTGTATCGATGGTATTATGCGTGGTATCACACGTTTATGTAATGGGGAAGTGGTCAATCGTACCATCAATCTGGCTTATGGCGAGGGGAATACGCTGATTCGAGTTGCCGAGTTGATAGGTCAGGTGTTAGGTCGTCAACCGGAGATCATCGTCCAACCAGCTAAGCGGGTTGGCGAAGTGAACTACTACGTAGCCGATATTCGCCAGGCCCGTGAATTGCTGGGTTTTCAGCCGCAGGTGCCGTTGCCTGAAGGCATTCGCCGTGCCGTAGCATGGTCGCACAGAGAGAAGACCGTATGACGGAGCACCAGTCTGAGCTGCATCTTTCTGATCAGGTAAACGAACGGTCAATCCCTACCGAACGAGTACAACGTTGGTTGCAGACCGGTATTACCTGGCTGGCGTTGCAAGAACCAGAACGCCTCTTTCCGGCGCTGGTGACGGGTGTGATTGACATGTTACCGGCAGTTACGGCGGCGGTTCTCTGGTTGGTTAAGGGCAGCAGTTTGCAACCGGTTGCACAGGCCGGCTTGACGATGCCTCCTGCTACGTATGATCAATGGCTGCGGCTCAGGTTACGCAGCGGTGAGGGTGCAGCCGGATTAGCCTGGCAACGCGAAGCTCTTGTGCAACAACATGGCGAGCACGGCTATCGCGAACTCCAGGGCATTGCATCACCCGAGGCGCAAGCGGTGTTTCAGGCTATTGGCGATCTGCTACCCCGTAGCTTGATAGTAACCGCCATCCCATTACGAGCCGGACCATCGTTTGTTGGTGTACTGGAATTGATCGGTGTTCCTACCGATTCTTTCCGACTAGCAACAGTTGACCTCGAGATGATTGCTGGGATGGTCGCGGCAGCGATTCGCAATGCCCAGCTCTACGATGAACTTCGCCGTAGTCATCAGCGGTTGAAGGCGTTTGATGCTGTTGTTACCTCGATCAGCACCGCTGCCGATCTACCTGATCTGGTGCAGAGCGTGTTGACCGTCGTCCTCGAACTCACACCAGCCCAGAGTGGTGCGCTTTTGCTGTTCGACCCGGCTCAAGAACGGCTCCAGATCAGTGCCTGGTCTCATATGGACCCGGCAGCGCTGAGCTGTTTCGACCAGGTCGCGGTTGATGCCAGCCCCTGCGCCGAGATTGTGCGTTACGGTCAACCTGCCGTTCGTCCCCTCTTGTCGGAACGTGGTGAAACGCCGCTGCTGGAAGCTGGCCTGATGGCCGCAGCGTATCTTCCGCTACTGGCCGGTGGTACAGTTACCGGTGTACTGGCATTGTTCGGCGATCTAGAATTCACCAGGGCAATTGATAAAGATATGTTGATGCCAATCTGCAATCAGGTTGGCTTTGCGATTGCGAACGTTCGCTTGTACGAAGACAGCCAGCGTGAGCGACGGAAATTTCATACGGTCGTCGAGTCGATTGCCGAAGGGGTGTTACTCTGTGATCGCTATGGTCGGCTGACACTGGCGAATCAGGCGGCCCATGATCTGCTCCCCCAGGCCAATTTGAGTTTTGAAACCCCCCTGGCAACCATTCCTGAACTCTACGATTTGCGTGATCTCGATGGTCATCCGCTAACGCCCGATGAACTTCCGTTTACCCGTGCCCTTCGCGGCGAGACGTTCTCTGATTATCGGTTGATGCGGCGCTTACCCGATAACGCCGAACGCTTTTTTAGCTTCAGCGGTGCACCGGCAGTCAATGAACGGGGAGAAGTCGAGGGCGCCGTGATTACATTCCGTGATATTACCGCAACGCAGAAGGTCCAACGGGCGAAAGATGAATTCCTGGCTGTAGCTGCCCATGAATTGCGCAGTCCACTGGCAGCGGTGCGCAGTTATGCCGATCTCTTGCTACGACGTGAACAACAGCGCGAGGGTGATCCCCGCGATCTGCACGGGTTGACAATTCTCACCCAACAGGTATCGCATATGCTGCGCCTGGTGGATAATTTGCTTGATGTTTCTCGTCTCGATTCCGGTCAGTTTGATTTGCAGTACCAGCAGATCAATCTGGTGACCTTAGTCCAACAGGTTATCGATCAGCAGCGGCCCAGCGCCGGTAATCGAGAGTTACTGCTCGAAGGTGAAACGGCTGAACTGATCATCACTTGCGATCCGATGCGTATTCGTCAGGTTTTGACCAATCTGATCAGTAATGCCATCAAGTACAGCCCTCCCGAGAGCGTGATCGGTGTGCGTCTCCGGCGTGCCATTCTGTTGAACAGTCAGATACCTGCCGTTCTGATTAGTGTCAGCGATCAGGGGCCAGGCATTCCACCCGAAGAACAGGAGCGCGTCTTCCAGCGCTATTACCGTGCACCAGGCCGACAGGCCGAAGGGCTAGGGCTGGGCCTCTACCTGAGCCGTGAAATCGTCCAGATGCACGGTGGTCAGATCTGGATCGAAAGCCGTGAAGGTCAGGGTAGTACCTTTATGGTGCTCTTACCGGTTGAACAACCGCAACGTTCAGCCAATGATCGCATCCCAGAGTTACGTTAACGAGGAGTATTCACGTGCCAGTTCGTAAGAAATCGTTTGTGCAGGCATTACCCCCCGCCCCGCCACCGCGACGCACCACATCCGACGTGGTGTCTGTGCGGTTGGCAGCGAACGAAAACCCGTTAGGCCCTTCACCGCGGGCGTTGGCTGCACTTCAGGCTGCGCTGAACAATATCCATCGCTATCCTGATGCCAGCGGCACGACCTTGAAATATGCTCTGGCCGAGCGGTTTGATGTGCAACCCGAACAGGTGATGCTCGGCAATGGTTCAGATGAGCTGATCATGTTGGTCTGCCACGCCTTACTTGGTGAAGGCGATGAAGCCGTACTGGCTCAGGGATCGTTTATCAGCTATGCACGACGCATTCAGGCCCAGGGCGCAATTGCCCGCCAGGTTCCCCTGCGTGAGATGACGCACGATCTACCGGCAATGGTCACCGCGATTACCCCACAGACTCGCCTGGTCTTTGTCTGTAATCCCAATAATCCGACCGGCACAACCGTTGGCGCAGCGGAACTGATGAGGTTTCTTGAACAGGTACCAAGCGATGTGCTGGTGATAGTTGATGAGGCGTATCGGGAATTTGTCACTCGTCCCGATTTTCCCGATCTCTTACCGCTGGTGCGAGCCGGCCAGGAGAACCTGTTGGTACTACGTACCTTTGCCAAAATTCACGGCTTGGCCGGGCTACGCTTGGGTTACGCCTTCGGCAACCCCGACCTGATCGCTTATCTTGAACGAGTACGACCGGTGTTCAACGTCAATACCCTGGCTCAGATTGCCGGTCTGGCAGCACTCGACGACGCCGAACATCTCGAACGTTCACTAGCGCATGCTACCGCCAGTCGAACGTTTCTGACCACCCAACTGCGGGCGATGGGGCTTACCGTTATTCCGGGTGAGACGAACTTTGTGGTGGTAGCAGTGCCTGATGATACGACAGTAGCAGCCGCGCTGGCCCAACGTGGGGTGTTGGTAACGCCACTCAGTGGCTGGGGATTACCAGGTTGGATGCGGGTTTCATTTGGTACCCACACCGAGAATGAGATGTTTGTTGCAGCGTTGCGCGAGATACTGTCTGGCGCAGATCTTGCCGATAAGCATAGTGCGTCACACTAAGGAGATAATATGAGTGAACCACAATCGCCTACCTTCTGCGCTCAATGTGGCCGTAAGTTGTCCCCCGAAGATCGTTTTTGTCCAGAGTGTGGTACGCGCGTTCCCGGAAACTCAGCCGCAACTCCACCCCAACCACCAACCGGCGTTCCAACGGTCGTATTGCCGCCCGATCAACCGCCAGCCGGCGTTCCAACGGTCGTGTTGCCGCCCAATCAACCACCAGCCGGAGTACCACCAACGGTCGTGTTGCCACCAACGCAGCCGCCGGTCGGGTCGTCACCACCTCAGTCACCACCAGGAGTACCACCCGTTATTCCTCCTGTACAGAGCGTAGGAACACCTCCTGATCCGTTTCTGCCGCCGCCACCTCCTGCATACGGCGGATTATCAACGCACCCCAGCCCACTACAAATCCCCTCTACGACCGGTATGACGGCGCAACGCTCAAACAACTGGTTGGTGTGGGGGCTGGTTGGTGGAGGTGGCTGTTTACTTCTCATATTTATAGTTACATGTGTGGCCATACTCCTATCGATCTCAATGTTCAATACCGTTTCGGAAGACCTGATATCGACATCGCCAACCACCGGTAGCAGCGGCGCCGTTGCACCGGTCACCGATGGGCAAGTCTTGTTTCGTGACGATTTTGAAGACCCGCAGGCGAGCAATCTAGGGGAGAGCGAAGATAGGAGCTCGCGTTACGCCTATGACCAGGGCAACTACGTCATCGAAGTGAAACAATCAGAGATGCTGGTATGGGCGCTGGTAGAAGGAACATACCGTGATGTGGTAATCGAAACGAGCTATTCAGTTCCCGCGAACAGTGCAAACGTTGCAGCCGGGCTGATCTTCCACTATCAGGATTCCAACAACTTCTACTTGTTCAGTGTATCCAACGATGGCTACTACGCACTCGAACTGTTAAAAGACGATCAGTGGGTCACGCTCATCGATTGGACCAAGCATAACGTGATCAATGCGGCAAAGAACCGCCTCCGGGTAGTACTGAACGGCGACGAGATTACTCTCTTTGTCAACGACCGTCAGCTCGAAAAGACCCGTGATCCGACCTTTACCAGTGGCGAGATTGGTCTGGCAGTTACCAGTTTTGATAAAGCCGGCGCGATTGTACGTTACGACGAGATTACCATACGCAAGCGATGAATTGTCAGGGGCCGGTTTCGTCCTGCCCCTACAGTTCGTGCCATCAATTATCCGTGCACATAATCTTCCAGAAACGCCAGCCATATTCCACAAACGAAAAACCAAATGGGATCAGTGCTGCGTAAAGAGCCGGTTTGCCCCAGCGCGGACCTCCAGCCAGATAAAGCAACGCAACCAGCGTCATCGCCAGGGTCGTTAGCTTACCACTACTGGCTGCGGTGGTAATATGGGCTTTGCGGCGCAGAACAACGAATCCGGCAAGTAAAATCCCAACATCGCGGAAGATGAGTAAGCCGGTTGCCCACCACGGAAACCCGCGTGTGCGAGACAGCATCACTGCTGCCGAGTCGATCAACACCTTATCGGCAATTGGGTCGAGAATTTGGCCTAGCTTCGACACTTCGCCACGCCGACGGGCAATCGGTCCATCGAGAGCGTCGGTGAGCATCGTAAGCGCCAGTAATACCAACGCCCGTTGACGACGGTCATTGCGCTGCATGTAGTAAATTGTTGCCGGTAAGAGCAGCAAACGACTGATCGTCAACAGATTTGATGGATAGAGCAGTTCTCGTGGCTGAATGAGGTCGCGAAAAGCCATTGCGTCCTCCTAATTGTAGTTACAACGACGGTGGCGCTGGCGTAGTGGTTACCTGTCGAACCGTTTGCCCAAGCAGATGACCAAAGACGAACGCTGCATATGGTACGCTAAAGATGATACCGATCATGAAGAAGATGCTTCCCAGGCTGGCAACGAAATAGCACAACACCGAAACAAGCCACAAGACTAACCACTCTACCGGATAATTGCGAAACCACTGCCAGATTTCTCCTGGCTGTAAGGCTGCACTGAATGAGCCTGTCTGCACATACCGACCAATGCCGATGAGTAATGCCGGTTGGGTAATAAGGGTAAATGGCAATAGCATAATACTGAAGCAGATCAACAGGCCGATCAGTATCCCAAACGGCGGTTCGCGATTACTGCTGGAAGCAATGATAACACCGACTAAACAAAAAAAGAAACAAGAAAAGATGATTATTGGTAAATAATAAAAAACAGATATGATAAGACTAGAGAAACCTTCTCGAAACATATCACCGATCTGATCCAATCTGGGTAATGGTCTTTCTTGCCCGCTCGCCAGCGAACGTGCAGTCATAATAGTACAACCCAGGAGAGCAATCTGCCCTACAAATGGAATAAATTGTAAAAGACCGATTGTAAGGGTGATCTTCCACCAGTCTGGATCATCGAATACGAAGCTAAAAGCGCGTGTAAGATTCATGAGGTACTCCGATCAAGCTCTCTGATGGGCATTCCGAAAACGATAGAACGTTTGAGCAAAGTGTCATTTTCCGAGCCCGATCAAGAACCAGGCAGCAAATACTGCGGGCAACCATTTCGCCTCGACTCAGGCACGAGTCATCAGTTGCGCCTGCCGTTCCGCCGCTACATAGAGTTGAGCACCGACCAATTGGGCAAAGACCCCGGCGCTGCACAAGAACCACCCATCCAGAATGATTAGCGGCAGTGGTGCATTCAAGACCATCAGCCCCCACATCAACACAGCTAACAGTCCAGCCGGTAGATATGCAGCCAGACTGGTCAGTCGTGCGCGCCAGAAATAAGTACGGTACGGCGGTGTGAATGCGCGTCGCACCGTGTCCAGGCTGAGGGCCTGTTCAATCCGACCCTCCTCGGCAAAGATAAGCCGACCAATAGGGGCCACACCGATGAGAAACAGGCTCCCCCAAAGCAACCCTATCAGGCTCAGAATACCGCGCATAACCGGTTCGAGCAGTTGCGTTTGGGCGGCCAGCACCAGCGTCAGACCACTACACACCAACACCAGAATACCGATCATAAGGGGGAGAACAAAGAAGGCCAGATCGATGAGCAAGGCCAGGATACCGGTTATGGCCCGCAATGTCCAATCACGCCATGGAGGTAACGGGATGGGAAAGCCACGGCGGCTATTATCATAGCTCTCCATAATGAAACCAACTGCTAACGGCAAACCGATAATCGTCATTGCCAGTGCCCCGTGGAGCAGACATTTCCACCACCACGCCGGATCACGGCAGATCAGGGCAATGGCCGCCGATAACGTTGTCGGTGATGATGAGGTATACACTACTCCGGCTCCCCGGCTAGATAGCGACGCAGGAGATCAAGCGCTGCTGTTCCGATAAACTCAAAGCCATCAGATGAGCGGAGATCAAAGGGACGGTTTAGCCGTCGTTCGCCCGTAGGGGTGATGAGCGCAAACGAGACGCTTGTAAAGCCGTTGGTATCTGGCCAACTTGCCGGTTGGACACCTAAACCGATGCTACTTTGCCAGCGTTCGGCGACATTGGCTGCACCAGCAGCAGCCAAGTCTGATGCCGCCTGAGTATCGGCGGGACTATCGAGCGGATGTATCTCTACGCCACGCAACACCTGATCACTGTCGGGCAGCGACAACAAGGCCTGCAAAACCGGCGCACGGAGGATTCCTTCGTAGAGCGCCAGAGTCTGATGGCGCTCTCGCAGAAGACGAGCGACCACCGTCGGTAGTTCTTCTTCTCCTAGCAAGTATTGACCGAGACGTTCGCGAATGATTGCCTCAGTGCGGGCAATCATCGCTTCGGCTTCGGCCTGGCTTTCAGCGCACGCGCCGATGCGTAATTCGTAGCGGGCGCGTTTGGCTGAAATCCCGACTGTGGGGTTGGTCTGTTG
Organism: Chloroflexus sp.; assembly: GCA_017743535.1. Taxonomy (GTDB): domain Bacteria; phylum Chloroflexota; class Chloroflexia; order Chloroflexales; family Chloroflexaceae; genus Chloroflexus. The sequence goes on along the minus strand of JAGHYT010000028.1, from coordinate 28,165 downwards.
CATCAGATCGGCAATCCGCTCGCCGATCACACTTTCACCGAGGCCGACCGCATGCAGGGTACGCACCAGTATTACGGTCGTGATGCCACGTTCCTCACGAAGATACGGTAAAACCGCCGTTTCAAACAGATAACGCATCTCACCCGGCACTCCAGGCAGCACCACCACGGTTCCCCGCTCATCTTCGATCAGAAAGGCTGGCGCTGTACCACGTGGATTAGGAATGATCCGCGCTCCCGCAGGAACATACGCCTGTCGGCGGTTGCTCTCGCTCATCGGGCGGTTCATTGCTGCGAAACGAGCGGCAATCTGATCGAGCAGTTCGGGATGGAACTCCAAGGGCCGATTCAGCGCAGCGGCTACCGCTTCACGAGTAACATCGTCAAGGGTTGGGCCGAGACCACCGGTGCAGATCACCAGATCGGCCCGGCTGAGTGCCTCACGAACGGCGGTAGTGATGCGGTCAACATTGTCGCCAACGACCATTTTGCGGTAGACATTGACGCCCGCAGCCGCTAGTTGGCGAGCAAGATAGGCACTGTTGGTATCAACCGTTACACCGAGCAGGAGTTCTGAACCAATTGCGATAATCTCAGCGTCCATGCAATCCTCGTTGTGATGTGCTACTGGCGAGCCGAAGCGTGTTTCAATTCGATGTGGCAGGTCTTGGGCAAGACGAACAGGTTTCCCGATGGGATAGAGGGACTAAATTCTCAGTTGCTGTGTTCATGCAGTATACCGCATTCCTGCCCTACAATAGCGATTGTTCACCAAAATACAATGTTCATGGTGGCAGAGGCGGGTGCTGACCCCGCACCATTCCGGTGGTGAACCACCATTCCCTTCCCCCATAATGACCGACCGGCGCTATCGGCGTGATCGCTTGTAGACCGATCATGCCAGCGGCTCCTGGGGCGGTCGTTCACTTATCCGTTTGCGATATTCGCGCCACAGTTCTTGCTCACGTTCGGCAGCGGCACGCTGACCGGCCGAAATGGCTGCCCGTAACCGTTCAGCAAATGACTGGCGCACTACACCAACACGTGCGGCAAGATGTTGGCGAGTTTCGCGACCTGAACGTGGATTGAACAGGGCAACTGCTGCAAAGCCCAGCGCCGCTCCGACCACTACCCCAGCAACAAAGGCACCGGCTGCCGATGCCGTCTGACGTTCGTGTTCGCGGCGCAGTGCGGTCAGCAAGCGTTGGGCAGCTTCGCGCTCAGCCGCCAACGCTTCGAGTGTTGCAGTACGTTCGGCGTGAATCGCCTCGGCAAATCGGCGTGCCACCTCGGCAATAGCGTCGTTCTCAACGGTCATGGAGATACTCCTCACTTGCGGGTGCGAATCTCATCTAGCGCACGTGCCAGGAATGCGTCAACGGCCATTGCACCCAGGTCTTCACCACTACGGGTGCGCACAGCAACAGCATCGGCAGCTTCCTCTCTGGCGCCGATTATAAGCATATACGGAATCTTCTGCAACTGAGCACGACGAATCTTGCCTTGCATCCGGTCACGGTTGTCGTCGAGTTCAACGCGCAGACCGGCGGCAAACAGCCGCTGACGTACCTGACGGGCAAAATCCATTTGTTTGTCGGTGATGGGGATGATCACCGCCTGCACAGGTGCCAACCAGAGTGGAAATGCCCCACCGTAATGTTCAATTAAAATACCCATAAACCGTTCGGTCGTACCGGTGACGGCACGGTGTAAGACGACGGGGGTGTGAGGTTTGTCGTCTTCACCGATGTATTCGCAACCCAGACGGGCGGGTTGAATAAAATCAACCTGGATCGTGCTTAGTTGCCATTCGCGCCCTAACACATCACGCGCAAGAAAATCGGCTTTCGGCCCATAGAAGGCGGCTTCACCCTCAGCTTCAAAGTAATCGACGCCGTTAGCTTCGAGGGCGCTGCGCAGCGCTGCGGTCGCTAATTCCCACTTTTCATCGTCCTGAACGTATTTTCCTTCTTTCCCGCGCAGTGATAGGCGCACTTTATAGTCGGTAAACTTATAGGTACTCAACACCTCACGAATGACCTGTAGCGCGAGGCTAAACTCCTCCTGGATTTGATCGGGGCGGCAGAAGATATGGCAATCATCCTGCGTCAATGCACGCACACGGGTTAACCCGCTTAACGCACCGCTATCTTCGTAGCGGTAAAGGGTTGCGAATTCAGCAAAGCGGATCGGGAGATCGCGGTAGCTGATGACACCGAGCTGGTTGTAGAGAGTCATGTGACTAGGACAGTTCATCGGTTTGAGCCGGAAGATGAGGTCTTCGCTCTCAACCATCGGCGGGAACATGCTCTCACGATAATTATCGTAATGCCCCGACTTGCGGTAGAGCTGCTCTTTCACGACGTGACCTGTCCAGACGTGCTGATAACCGTAGCGGGTCTGAACTTCTCGCACATACGTTTCCATTTCGTGCCGAATGATCTCGCCCTTGGGAGTAAAGATCGGCAAACCAGGACCGATGTCATCAGAGAAGAAAAAGAGACCCAGCTCTTTACCAAGGCGACGATGGTCACGTTTACGTGCTTCCTCTAGCCGATGCAAGTATGCTTCCAGTTCTTCTTTGGTATTCCAACCTGTACCGTAAATGCGTTGCAACTGACGGTTTTTTTCGTCACCACGCCAGTAAGCACCAGCAATGCTCATCAACTTGAAGGCTTCAGGATTGATCTCGCCAGTGTGGTTGAGATGGGGGCCACGGCAGAGATCTTCAAAGGTATCTTGACGGTACGTCGAAATAACGGTATCGCCATGATGCGTCTCACCGTACTCGTCAAGCCCTTTAGCTAAACCTTCGATCAGCTCTAGCTTATACGGTTGATTGGCAAAGATCTGGCGAGCTTCTTCCGCACTGACTTCACGGTAGATAAATGGATGATTGCCAGCGATAATACGCTTCATCCGCTTTTCAATCTCGGTCAGGTCTTCAGGCGTTAGCGGACGTGGCAAATCAAAATCGTAGTAGAAGCCATTTTCAATCGGTGGTCCAATCGCAATTTTGGCATCGGGAAAGATTTCTAGCACAGCCTGCGCCATCACATGGGCCAGCGAGTGACGCAAGCGGTAATAGGGATCGCTGTTTGGATCGACTGGCATAGCGAGTGTTTCCTCCTATCTTGTAACAATGGTCAAGTAACCGTCGATGATCCGCGCCTCAATTATCTGGCGATCTTGCCGACTGAATTCAGCGTTAAGTCGTTCGTTCAGAACAGTGGTAAGATCAGGCGCCGAGAGAAACATCGCCAATGGCCCCGCAACCTGGGGATCGAGGACGGCAAGGCGTCCATCACGCACAGTAATTCCACCACTGATCACTCCAGTCATACCGTAAGCCTGGACGCTTATCACGGCGCGTTCGTTTTGAAAGCGAACCTGCACTGCCTCGACCGGCAACGTAGCCCCAATATCGGTTAGATATTCGTTAACCTCGGCTTCGCTAACCGTTACCCTACCTGGTGGCAGAGCTGCAACCAACACCGGCAGCGGAGCACCGGCAACGTCAACCGTCGGCCCTGAAGGGGCGAGCAGATCGGCAAAACGACGACCAAGCGTCACACTGATCTGCGGGCGAACAAGCAACATAAAGAGCAGAGCAATGGTCACCAATCCCAGGCCAATGCGGATGACCTGACTGGCACAGCCAGTTGTTTCTCGCCGCCGGGCAGCGAGCCGACGGGCGGACACGCGCATACGTTACTCCTTCGTGCCTAACGGAAACAGCTCTCCGTCCGCACGGGGACGAAGAGCTGCTTCGTGGTTCCACCCTGTGTTCACCGAACACCATCCGGTGTCCGGCCTCATTCCTCGCGATAACGGGCGAATCCCGTGCTCCCATACTGGCAATCTGCGTTCCGGGAGCCACTCAGAGGGGGTTTTCACCCGATCTGCGACCGAGCACGCTCTCAGTCACGACGCGCTCTCCCTGTGGTTAGTATCGGGCTACTCGTCCTCGTCGGCGCTTTACACTACTGCCGCCGCCATGGTAACGCGAAGCAACCTCAGAGTCAAGCAGATTTGTTATTGGTTTACCACTACACGTTGTTGCCTCAAGTCTCGCCGGATAGATGATAACAGCATAGGATGAAAACGAGAACACGGCATGCGAATACTACCGATTCAACCCATACCTGGAAGCTGATACCATGGCAGCTTATCGTATTCAAATTTACGACGACGATCCAACAGCAGCGCTGGTTACGCAACGTGGCTTGCAAGCTTTGCTTGGTGATGAAGTTATTGTCGAAGCAACCACCAACGCGAACGAGGCCTGGCTGGCGTGTGCCAATGGTCATGTCGATCTGCTGATTGTCGATCCCAGTCCGTACAGTGCAGCAGCGGCACTCATCAAAGCGGTGCGCACATACCGTCCGTACCTCCCTATCCTGGCCCTGACGGCCTATGATACCCCTGGGTTACGCGCCCGAATGCAGGCACTAGGTGTTGAACTCTACGCCGCCAAGCCGATTGAATTGCGCGAACTGGCGCCACTCGTTATGCAGGCATTGCATCAGGTCGTGTAGGTAGGACTCACCTAACAGGTAGTCCTCCTCGCGACCCACCTTCCACTTTCCCTACATGTGCTATCATGTTTGTATTACGAAAGGAGATGTCTGTGCCTGCGCTGCGCATCGATTGGCGCTGGATTGCGCTCTTTGTTATTATCATTGTCCTGGCAAATGCACGGAGTCTACCGTGGCCGATCACTGCCCTGGCCCTCGCGCTGCCAGGCAGTTGGTTGATCTATCATGCTGCCCAAATGCTTGGGCTAGCAATTCCCGGTACGCGACCAACAACCAGGGTCACGTACTGGCGTGGCCGTCGGATCGAAACCAACACGCCAGTACGCCGGAATCCGTTCTGGGATCGCACCAATCTTGTCCCTGGTCTGCTGTATGGCATCACCGGCCTGATGCTGACATTGGCAGCTCTGGCGGTTGTCACTCGTAACCTCGGCATGTAACCTGCGCGACTGAACGTTTGATGAGAAAGCTGTGATAACACTACCCTTTGGCCTGTTTCGTCGGCGACGTTTAACCACCGATCAGCAAGATGTGTTGCTCAACGATCTCGAAGCGTTGTTGCACCAGATCGACGCCGCGCTCGATCAGTTTGGCCCCGATGTCGAAACAACTGACCGCAACGCTCTCACCGGCTGTCGGGCCAGTCTGCGCGAGCTGTTTCTGATCGTTGTCGCCGGTGAGTTTAATTCCGGTAAATCCACCTTCCTCAATGCCTTGCTTGGCGCACAGGTATTACCAGAGGGCGTGACGCCAACCACCGATGCGATCACGTTGCTGAAATACGGTGATGAACCGTTTGATGAACTGATCGAACCCGGTCTACGGCTTCACCACTACCCTGCCGAGATGCTCCGTCAACTGACTGTGGTTGACACACCCGGCACCAACGCTGTCATTCGGCAGCACGAACGTCTGACCCGCGATTTTATCCCTCGTGCCGATCTGGTGATCTTTCTTACCTCTGCCGACCGCCCCTTTACCGAAAGCGAACGGACATTCCTTGAGTTGATAAAAGACTGGGGTAAGAAGGTTGTCGTTGTGATCAATAAAATTGACATCCTAACCCCTGCCGAGCAAGAGCAAGTTGCCCAATTTGTACGAGAGCACGTCAATCGAGTGCTAGAACAATCGCCTGAGCTGTTTCTGGTCTCGGCTCGCCGTGCATTGCAGGCGCGGCAACAACCCGATCATGCAGTCGAGCAATGGCAGGCCAGTGGTATGGCGGCCTTCGAGCACTTCGTGATTGACACCCTCGATGAAGAGACCCGCTTTCGATTGAAGATACTCTCGCCGCTAGGGGTAGCACGACGGGTAACTGAAACATACCTCGCTGCTACCGAATCCCGTCTGGCAACCCTGCGTGATGATGTGTACGCCATTGAGCAGATCGAACGTCAATTGGCCCTTTTTCACGATGAACTGAAGCAAGATGCCGAATACCACATCGGCGAAATTGATAGAGTGTTGATTGCACTGCAAGAACGGGGCGAACGATTCTGTGATGAAACGATCCGACTGAGCCGGATTCGCGATCTGGTGGATGGAAATCGACTGCGAGCTGACTTCGAGCGCGAGGTTATCGGGGATACCTATCACCAGATCGATGAACGCATTCAGAAGTTAATCGACTGGCTGGTTGAAAAAAATCTCCGTCTACAACAAAGTATTGACGAGTTTATTCAACAGCGCGCGCTGGCCTATCGCGACCAGATGTTGGGTCAAGTTGGCGGGAGTTTTGCCTACAATCGGCAGGCTTTGTTAGAACATATCGGGCAGGCTGCGCAAATCGCTATCGCAAGTTACGACCGTAATGCTGAAGCCCAGCAGTTGGCCGGCGAAATTCAGTCGTCAGTCGCGGCAACAGCCATTACCGGTGTCGGTGCTGTCGGTTTGGGCGCAACCCTGGTTGCTCTGTTTCATACGGTGTTACTCGACGTTACCGGTATTCTGGCTGCTTTGACAGTGGCCGGCCTGGGTTTGGCAATTCTACCGGCTAAACGACGGCAGGCGAAGGAGAGTTTGCGCAAAAAGATCGATGAAGTACGCACCCGGCTACGTGCTGAGTTACGCCAGCAGATCGAACGCCAGAGCGAACAAACCCTGCACCAGATTCGTGAACGGAATGCACCATTTATTCGCTTTGTCCGTGCCCAGCAAGAGCATCTGATCGGTTTACAACGTACCTTTTCTGACCTGATGGTCGCGATTGAGAAGTTTAGCAAGCAGGTTGAGTAGCAGGTTGCCGTAATATATTGCATTGCAGCGGTGAGAGTGAATCAGGCAGGGTCTTCATCTTTTGTGTATCGCTTCTCCGCGGACAACGGGGCAAAACGAGTAATGAACACTATCCAGACGTTGAACACCATCCTGAACCACGCACTTCCCAGGCATAGACCTGTTTTCAAGCGCGCTCCTGGTGGTTCGTTATGACAAGACGAACAGAGCACGCTGAAAAGCAAACGATTGTGCTCTCCGTCCGATCTGCTGCTTATCACACTATATGCGCATCCTGATCCCTTCAGACGTATTCCCGCCCGATGGCCGTGGCGGTGCAGCGTGGAGCAGTTACGCTCTGGCCACCGGCCTCCACGCACGCGGACACACCGTACAGGTTCTTGTTCCCTGTCGCCAGCCCTGTCGTTCGCCGCTCGTTGCGTCACTTGCCGGGATACCGGTACGACGCATCCCGTACTATGCGCCGAGGCTGCCATTTATCCAGAACTACGTTCGTCACGAGCGCTTCTGGCCACGACTGGCGCAAGCAATGATCACGGCTGCTCACGACAACGGGGGCGTAGACATTATTCATGCGCAGCATACTCAAGCTGCTGCCGCTGCAATCCTTGCCCGCGAAACGCTCAACGTACCGGTTGTCGTAACGGTGCGTGATCACTGGCCGTGGGATTACTTTGCCACCGGTCTCCATGGAAATCGTCTCCCATACCCTGGGAGTTCGTGGGCCGCGTTAGCTACTGATCTCCCTGCACGCCTTGGCCCATTACGCGGGACACTGGCAATCCCTGCGATTCCGTACATGCTGGCCCATCTTCGCCGACGGGCCAGGTTACTGGCCGCCGCTGATGCGGTGATTGCCCCCAGCCAGTACATTGCCCGTCGCCTGCGCACTATCATTGAACCGCACCGCATCCACGTGTTGCCGAACATTGTTGACATCGCCGCCACTGATGCTATCGCAGCTACCCCACCCCGTACCAACTGGAGCGGGGCACTCCTGCTGTTCGCCGGTAAATTAGAGATGAACAAAGGCGCCGGTCTACTTATTGATCTGATCGCAGCACTGGCTGCGCACCGTCATCAGCTTCCACCCTTTACCCTCTTGATTGCAGGTGATGGCACCATGCGCCAGGCCATTGCCGACACCCTGACCACTTACCGCTTACCCGGCCGAGTACTGGCCTGGGTTGATCACGATGAACTCTTACGCCTGACCGGTCGCTGCGATCTGTTCCTCTTTCCCTCGAATTGGGGTGAACCACTGGCGCGGGCATTGATCGAAGCAGCCGCGCTCGGCGCACCAATCCTTGCCATGCCGACTGGCGGAACACCTGATATTGTCAGCCATGGCGAGACCGGTATTCTCGCACCCACGGTACCGGCGATGGTAGCCTGGATTGTACGCTTGCTCAATGATCCGGATACCCGACGGCAATTAGGTGCCAACGCCCGTCGGGTTGCCACTGAGCGTTTTGCCGCCGACCGTTTGCTGCCACGCTACGAATCCCTCTACAACGAACTGTGTCGTGCGAGAGTATAAGAGCCTATCCGATCTATCCTGTCGCAGCAGTAAGCAGATCGGTTGGAGCGCAGCGCTGCTGCGCTCGTACATCCATCGATAGGTTTCATCCGCTGAACTGCGAGACGATTCTTCTGAAAAGCACTCAGTTGAAATAGCGTTTCCAGAGTGTCGCCGTATCGAGAACGGACGGAAAGAAAAGGGTGAGAAACTTCGTTAGTCCATCACTTAGGTACGCGGGCCTCTGGCCCGCATCGCAAGCGCCTGGGTACACGGGCCTCTGGCCCGCATCGCAAGCACCTGGGTACACGGGCCTCTGGCCCGCATCGTGTGCGCCTGGGTACACGGGCCTCTGGCCCGCATCGTGTGCGCCTGGGTACACGGGCCTCTGGCCCGCATCGCAAGCACCTGGGTACGCGGGCCTCTGGCCCGCATCGTGAGTACCTCATATTGCAGAAGAAGATTCGGTCAGGGCGCAGCAGTGCTGCGCCTGTACATCCAGAGACGATCATTCGGCTTGACTCCAGGGGTACCGCAGCTTTATACAATGCTATCACCCCAAACATCTGATCAACAATGTGTATTCCGGCGTTATACCAATTCTGTGAAAAACACCGTCGATTGTGTAGCCATTTATCTCCGCTATTCACTGCCTTACACGCTGCCCCATTCGTGCGTCTGCATGATGGTGTGTGTCGCCATCTTCTTGCACGGCTGGAAGCAGGCTATCCGCCGGTGCACCAGGCTGCTACGAGCTTCACCCTCCCCTTTCGCTCACCTAATGGAATGAGGAAGGGGGCTAGGGGAAAGGTGATCCAGCGTCGTCCAGAATCGGCCCCTGCCGGTACCGCCTTACGGCAAAATCCCAAACTCATTAAACGTGCGCACTGCGGTTACAAATAGTTCAGGCAGCAACAGCGTGAGCGGCTCGCCGAGGCGTAACATCCAGCTAGCTAACAGGGAACTACGGAGCAAGCTGCTCCACGGCTCAACGGGAAAGACCACCAGAACGATCAGCAGTGCTGTGACGGCAAGCAATCCCTGGACTAACCCCAGCAGCGCACCCAGCAGATGATCGAGCCATCCCAAGAAGACCAGCCCCGCCAGTGAATGCAACAACGATGCAAGCAAACTGGCAATGCCGCTTACCAGAAGCAACACAGCAATAAAGCCCAATCCCTGCGCCAGATTGGGATCGGTGATAAACGAACCCAGCCAGACTGCTACCTCATTACCGTATTGCCCGGCCAGCATAAAGCCGACAATAAATCCTACCACTGCCAGCACTTGCCGGATAATACCCCAGTACAGACCGAGAATAGTAAACAGACCAAGAATGACAAACAATACCAGGTCTACTTCAGTCATCGAAGTTCCTTTCTGAACAAATGATCAACACGACATAAAGTCCTTGACGGGCGCGAAACACCTTGATATAATACCCTTACTTGAAAGATTCCTCGTACCGCTTCCCAGAGCACGCATAGCTGTCCCATACGGCGCGCGAGCTCACTGGCACGCGGCAACACCGCCGCAGAAAAGCCAGTCTGTACCCTGCACGTTGGCATCCCGGTAGAAGCAGCATCACCCGAATGGTTGATGCATGCTGCAATGAACTAACACACTCCGCCGGATTGGCGGTGGAGTAATCCCTCAGCAGGAGGATGTATGAACATGACTCTATCCGGTTTTGAGTTGATGAAGATGATTGGCGAGCAGCAGGATCGTCGCCGCTTTCAACAGCTCAACTGGCGCGGTACCTTCGCTGATTACCTCGATATTGTCACCCGCAAACCGCAAGTTGCCCGTAATGCGTTTCAGCGGGTCTACGACATGATTATGTCGTATGGAACCGAGGAGTTTATCGACGCCAAAAAGCGCTTGATTCGTTACAAGTTCTTTTCCGACGAATCGTTCGATGGCGACGACGCGATCTTCGGTTTGGAAATTCCACTCATGCGGCTAGTCAACTTCTTTAAAGGTGCTGCACGCGGGTATGGTACCGAGAAACGAGTGCTCCTACTGCACGGGCCGGTCGGTTCCTCGAAGTCAACCATCGTCCGCCGTCTCAAGCGCGGTCTCGAACACTACTCGCGCACCGAGGAAGGCGCACTCTACACCTACGACTGGTATCCCGGCATCATCGAGAATCATGATACCTTCGATTGGCGCAAGGTTCCCGAATCGGAGTGGGAAAAGTGTCCGATGCATGAAGAGCCACTCCACCTCATCCCTCGTGAATTACGGACAACCTTTATCGAGCGGATCAATGAAGGGCTTGACCCGGATCGGCAAATTCGTATCGAAGGTGATCTCTGCCCGGTCTGTCGCTTCCACTTCCGCGAACTCATGCAGCGTTACGAAGGCGACTGGATGAAGGTGATGAGCCACGTGCGGGTACGCCGGCTGGTGTTCAGCGAGCAGGATCGCATCGGGATCGGTACCTTCCAGCCCAAGGATGAGAAGAACCAGGATAGTACCGAACTAACCGGTGACATCAACTACCGTAAGATCGCCATCTACGGTTCCGATTCTGATCCCCGTGCCTTCAACTTCGACGGTGAGTTCAATATCGCCAACCGTGGCATTATCGAGTTCGTCGAGATGCTCAAGCTCGATGTAGCCTTCCTCTACGATCTGCTTGGTGCATCTCAGGAGCACCGGATCAAGTCGAAGAAGTTTGCGCAGACCGACATCGATGAGGTCATTATCGGCCACACCAACGAGCCAGAGTACCGCCGTCTGGAAAACAACGAGTTTATGGAAGCGCTCAAAGACCGCACCGTGCGCATCGACATCCCGTATGTCACGCGCCTGCGCGACGAAGTGCGTATCTACGAGCGCGACTTCAACAAGAAGAAGGTACGTGTCCATATTGCTCCCCATACGCTCGAAATGGCGGCAATGTGGGCAGTGCTGACCCGACTCGAAGAGCCGAAGAAGCCGAACCTTACCCTCTTGCAGAAACTCAAGCTCTACAACGGGAAGACACTACCCGGCTTTACCGAAGACAACATCAAAGAGCTGCGTAAAGAGGCAGTACGTGAAGGGATGGAGGGCATTTCACCGCGCTACATCCAGGATAAGATATCGAACGCGCTGGTGAGCAATCAGGAAGAAGGCTACATCAACCCCTTCATGGTGCTCAACGAGCTAGAGAGCGGGCTGAAGAACCACGCGCTCATTACCGATGAAGAGCAGCGCAAGCGCTACCGTGACCTGCTAGCGATTGTCCGCGAAGAGTATACGGAGATAGTGAAAAATGAGGTCCAGCGGGCGATCTCAGCCGATGAAGAGGCGATCAAGCGCCTATGCGCAAACTACATCGATAACATTAAGGCCTACACCCAGCGCGAGAAGGTGCGCAACCGCTATACCGGCCAGTACGAAGAGCCTGATGAGCGTCTCATGCGCAGTATCGAGGAGAAGATCGATATTCCGGAGTCGCGTAAAGATGACTTCCGTCGTGAGATTATGAACTACATCGGCGCCCTCGCGATCGAAGGAAAGACCTTCGATTACCGCACGAACGAGCGGCTCCACAAGGCGCTCGAGCTGAAGCTCTTCGAAGATCAGAAAGATAGCATCAAGCTCACATCGCTCGTTTCGCGCGTGATCGACCGCGATACGCAGGAAAAGATTGACGTGGTGAAGGCTCGCCTGATCCGTGACTTCGGCTACAACGAGCAGTCGGCGACTGATGTGCTCAACTACGTGGCTTCGATCTTTGCCCGTGGTGATACACGTCGCTAAGCCTCGGCAGTAGCTTGTTCAACACTCAACCGACAACCGGCATCGAGGAGGGCGCCGTGTCGCCCTCCTCCGTTACCAGGATTGGTACTCCTATGGCGATGTCAATGAAACGTGCTGAACGCGATCTCAGCCGCTTCCGTGAAATTGTACGCGGGCGGATCAAAAAAGACCTGCGCAAATATATGTCGCAAGGTGAATTGATCGGACGGCAGGGTAAGCGCTTTGTCAGCATTCCAATGCCGCAGATCGATATACCTCAGTTTCGCTATGGTGCTAAACAGGCTGGTGGTGTTGGGCAAGGCGATGGTAACATCGGTGACCCAATAGCGCAGGGCGATGGTCAACCTGGCGCTGGGCAGGCGGGTGCTGAACCCGGTCAACATATTCTGGAAGTTGATGTCTCGATTGAAGAACTGGCCCAAATCCTGGGTGAAGAGTTGCAACTGCCCAACATTCAGCCTAAGGGCAAGAAGAATCTGATTAGCGAGAAGGACAAGTATAGCGGTATCCGACGTACCGGCCCAAATTCGCTCCGTCACTTCAAGCGAACGTACCGCGAAGCACTTCGCCGCCAGATTGCTTCTGGTGAGTATGACATTAACAATCCGGTCGTAATTCCGATCCCTGATGATATGCGGTATCGTTCGTGGAAAGAAACCCTGATGCCCGAAAGTAACGCCGTCATTATTTACATGATGGACGTGTCGGGTTCAATGGGTACCGAACAAAAAGAGCTGGTGCGGATGACCGCCTTTTGGATCGAGACCTGGCTGCGCTCACAGTATAAGTCAATCGAAATTCGCTATATCGTCCATGACGCTGCTGCCAAAGAGGTTGATCAACAGACCTTCTACCATATCCGTGAAGGTGGCGGTACTAAAATATCATCGGCCTACAAACTTTGCAATCGCCTGATTGACGAGCGCTATCCGGCGACTGAATGGAATATTTATGCGTTCCACTTTTCCGATGGCGATAATTGGGGCGGTGGTGATACACGTGAATGTGTTGAACTGCTCAAGCGTGAACTCTTGCCTAAAGTGAATCTCTTCTGTTACGGCCAGGTCCGTTCGCTCTACGGCTCTGGGCGTTTTGCCCATGACCTTGAAGAATACCTGCGCGGCGATGACCGCATTGTGATCGCCGAAATTGCCGATCGTGACGATATTTACGATGCGATCCGCGCCTTCCTCGGCAAAGGCCGCTGATCGCCCTAGCCCGATTTGGTGTGCGTATGAAAAGTACCCGCCTTCCCGCTCATCTCGAACAAGCACGACAGGAGATCGAGCAGATTGCCCGTGAGTATGGCCTTGATTTCTTCCCCATTATCTACGAAGTGCTCGATTACCGAACCCTGTATGAGGTAGCGGCGTTCGGCGGCTTCCCAACGCGCTATCCCCATTGGCGATTCGGTATGGAGTACGATCAGTTGCTCAAGGGCCATGTCTGGACGGGAAGTACCATCTATGAGATGGTGATCAACAACAACCCAGCTTACGCTTACCTGCTCGAGGGCAACGAAGATGTGACGCAGAAGATGGTGATGGCGCACGTCACCGGTCACGTCGATTTCTTCAAGAATAATATGTGGTTTGCCCACACCAATCGCAAGATGCTCGACACGATGGCAAACCACGCCGCCCGTATTCAGCGCATTATTGACCGGATCGGCTACGACCAGGTGGAAGATTTCATCGACACCTGTCTGTCGCTGGAAAACCTGATCGACTACCACGCTCCGTATATTCGGCGCCCCGAGGCGGTAACACCGCGCCCTATCGTGAACGACGAAGAGCCACCGGTCGTCGAGGGCTTACCGGTCGAACGTGAGTACATGCGCGATTACATCAATCCACCAGAGTTTCTTGAAGCCCAGCGCCGAAAACTCGAGGAGGAGCGTGCCCGTCAGCGTCGCTTTCCAGAGAATCCACAACGTGATGTCCTGCTCTTTTTGATGAATTTTGCCCCCCTCGAAAACTGGCAGCATACGGTACTCGAAATCATTCGCGATGAAGCCTATTACTTCGCCCCACAGGGCATGACCAAAATTCTGAACGAGGGATGGGCATGCCTCCACGGTGATAGTCTGATCCCGACCGACCGTGGCATTATCCCGTTGCGTGAGCTGGTCTCGCGCCGTTATCGGTCACAGGTAAGCGATGGCGAGCGGCAACAGACGGTGTACGATTGGAATTGTTTCACCGCTTATCCGACTGTAACCATTCATACCCGTGCCGGTTTTACGCTGACCGGATCGTTCAATCACCGTGTTATGCTGGCTTCTGGCGAGTGGCGTCGGCTCGATGCCCTTCGCGTTGGTGATCAGGTACGTATAGCCGGTGGTACGGAGCTGTGGGCCACGCAGCCGGCACGGTTGCGGCGTCGCATGCCATTGCCGCAGGTGCTGGCAACCGTTAGTGCTACTACCAGTCCATCGTTACCATCGCGTCGCCATCGTTATCACTCTGCTCCGACAGAAGTTGTTGATGAAGCTATGGCGACGGCCATCGGCCAGCGCTGTGTGATTCATCCCGATCACCACGCGCTAGACGCCATCCGCCGCTCACCACGACCACAGGTCGTCGCATTTCTGCGCGCCTTCTTCACCAGCGCTGTCAGTACTTCGCAAGGTCTAACCATTCACTGCGCCAGTATCGAACTTGCTCAGACGGTGCAACTGCTGTTGGCAAACCTGGGTGTTCTGGCGCGTCGGATCGAGACAACGTTGCAGATCGATGATCCTACGGCTCTTGAACGTGCCTACACCACACCGTCGCCCCCTGTTACCTGGACGGACGAGATTGTTGCCATTGAACACGGTCGTGCCGATGTGTACGATATTTCGGTCACCGAAACGCATCGCTACGCGGCTCAGGGCTTCATTAACCACAACAGTTACTGGCATAGTACCATTATGACCCAGCGCGTCGCTTCGGCTGCCGAAATCATCTCGTTTGCCGATCTCCATTCAGGTGTCGTCGCGACAAGCGGTGGTCGGCTTAACCCCTACAAACTGGGGCTTGAACTCCTGCGTGATATTGAAGATCGCTGGAATAAGGGTAAATTTGGCAAAGAGTACGAAGAGTGTGATGACATCGCTCTCAAACGCTCGTGGGATAAACAGCTCGGTCTCGGTCGTCAGAAGATTTTCGAGGTGCGCCGGCTGTACAACGACGTGACATTTATCGACGAATTCCTCACCCCAGAATTCGTGATGGAGCAGAAACTCTTTACCTTCCGCTACAATCGCGATACCGATCTCTACGAGATTGCTTCGCGTGAGTTCAAAGAGGTCAAAGAGAAATTGCTCTTCCGGCTCACCAATTTCGGCCAGCCGGTCATCTTCGTCGAAGATGGTAACTACGGCAACCGCGGTGAACTCTACTTACGACATCGCCACGAAGGCGTTGACCTTAAGATGGACTATGCCCGTGAGACGATGCGCAACCTGTATAAAATTTGGACGCGGCCTGTCCATCTGGAAACGGTCATTGAAGAGAAGCGACGCTTACTATCGTTCGACGGTCGCGATTTTAGTGAGCGACGCATAGATTAGCATTTGGGCAGAGCAGTGTCTGAGAAACTACAGTGCATTCTCTCGCCTCTCAGCACGTGCTAGTATGGTTTACGATTGATCCTACCCACTTCCTCATTAGGCTGCGGAAGCCTGAGCTTTCGCAGCCGATACTAAGTGCAGGGGGTGAGAAGAGTGAGAGGCACAAACTCCCAATTCCTCGCCCGGTATGGAAACGATAAGGGATGCTAGGCGCGTTCTGCAGCACGGACACGGCAACGCCTTAACCTGACACCGCATACCAATGGTATCTGCGCATTCATATGCGGGCCAGAGGCCCGCGCTTCCAGTCTCCCAGGTGACGGATGTCTGGCAACGTTGAACATCGCTGGTTTCAGACCTCAGACCTCCGCGCAGGCACCTCTCGCTGCTTTCGTACACTCGTGGTAATATCAGATGGAAAAGAACATCAGCTACCTTATCACGAGCAGCGGTTGTCTATGATGAATCTCACGATTGAACAGGCACTCTACCAGGCAACCAGGCGTCTCCATTCACTCTCGTCAACACCCCGGCTTGATGCTGAACTCCTGCTCGCCCACGTTTTGGGCTGGTCTCGCGCCAGAGTGGTTGCCGAACGGGAACAGCGTCTCACCCCGGAACAACAGGCGATGTTCGATGCCCTGATCGAGCGCCGTGCCACTCGGGAACCGGTAGCTTATCTGATCGGTCAGCGTGAATTTTTTGGTCTCACCCTCTTCGTTGATCGGCGCGTCCTCGTTCCACGTCCCGAAACAGAATTACTGGTTGAACTAACCATCAAAGAGGCCCAACGCTACGGCAATAGACCGCTCACCATCGCCGATATTGGTGTTGGTAGTGGCGCTATCGCGATTGCGCTGGCCAAGCATCTGCCGCAGGCCACCATTTACGGCGTTGATCTGAGCGCCGCAGCGTTGGAGGTAGCAGCCATCAATGTTAATCGCTATCACTTGCAAGAACGGGTCATACTACTCCAGGGTGATCTCTTTGACCCTCTACCCGGCCCCGTCGATCTGATCGTTAGCAATCCGCCTTACACGATACTAGCTGAGATTGACGAAGGTGTGTACCAGCACGAGCCGCACCTTGCCCTTGACGGTGGTGTTGATGGTCTCGACTGTTATCGTCGATTGATCCCGGCAACTCCGACCTATCTGAAACCTGGTGGTGCAATATTATTAGAAATCGGCGCCTGGCAAGCGTCATCTGTGATACACTTGCTACGCCAGGTGTTACCAGAGGCTGAAATAACGGTGCAGCGCGACCTGGCCGGTTATGATCGATTTGTACGGGCGCGTAATCGAGATGTCATCCTCTGATCTAGTCCATGGGTACAGATGAAACGTATACTATGGATGGAGGAGGATGACCATGACAACATTCTTTATCGCGCTTGGTATAGCCATTATCACTTTACTTTTTATTCTGCTCTGGTATGTACCACATCTTTTTCAACAACAAGCCGGTCGAAGTGCTCGCGAAGCTGCACAACTCCGTGATATGTTGCTCGATATGCTCAACGAACAGGAAGCGGTGATGCAGCGACAGGCCCAACTAAGCACAGCGATAACCAATTTGCAGCAACAACTCGCCCAATTGATGACAGCATCAAAAAATCACGCTGTAGCGAGTGAAGTTGACGTACAATCAATACGACAGTTAGAAGAGCGTATCACTGCGCTCCATCAGCAGCTTCAGCGCTGGATTGAGCATCGCGGGCAACAGCAACGTCACCGCGATGTCGCCGAGAATGAATCCTGGGCGAACCTGCTCAGTCTCCTGGCTGCAATCCAGGAACGATTGGCACAACTGTCGGTTGAACGAATCAACGTTTCGGTGGGGCTACAGGCTCGCACCCTGCTGGAAGAGTTGGAACAGGAAATGGCCCAGTTACGCAGCATTTCCGAAGATATTGCGACGCTACAGTGGCGATTACGCCGCTCTCTTCACGAACGTGAAACCAATGTTGCGCAACTGCGGGCACGATCAGCAAGTTCTTCCTCAACGGTGAGGCCAGTATGAGTATTATCGTTATTGATAATCAACGGGTGCATTACGAAGTCTTTGGCCGCGGTAAGCCTGTCGTTTTCCTTCACGGTTGGTTGGGAAGCTGGCGCTACTGGTATACGACGATGGAGATTGTCGCGCAACAGTTCCGAGCTTACTCCTTCGATTTTTGGGGTTTCGGCGAATCGCGCACAAATGACATGCCTACCATCCAGGGATATTCCAACCAGGTCATCCGTTTTCTCGATGCAATGGGCATCGAGCGCGCTGCGCTGGTTGGTCATTCAATGGGGGGAATGGTCGCAATGAAGACCGCCATCGAGCATCCTGGGCGGATAACTCGCGTGGCGACAGTCGGTGCACCGATCGACGGCAACTCGTTATCCTGGATGCTCAAACTGGTTGATCGCCCATTCTTTGCCGAATTTTTTGCCCGCCGACCATGGTTGCGCCGGTCGCTCTTCCGGTTCTTCTTCGGCGATTCGCTCGATCCGGAAGTGAATGAAGTATTGGAAGATAGCACTAAATCAACAGCCGATACTATTCGCGCCGCTATCCATTCAATGTGGCGAACCGATCTCACCCCACTGTTAGACAACTTACGGGTACCGGCGTTAGTGGTACACGGCGCACGTGATGAGATTGTCAATCCAAACCAGCTTCAGCTTTTTACGCATGTTCCACTGGCGCAAGTGGTACGTATGGAACGCAGCCGTCATTTCCCATTCGTTGATGAAGCTGAACAATTCCACGCAATCCTGCTCGACTTTCTCAAACAACCCGATCCCATTGTGCCAACGCGCAGAGTGACGTCGCCTCCCACACCTTCCCCACCACAACCAACATCACCAGCTTCGTCAACCGACGAAAACCCGCAAGTAACTGCCAGTAGTCACGAGGTCATGCCGCCACCGGTTACTACTATCCCTCGATCTGCACCACCTGCCGGAAGTTGAGAGATACGAGATGAACCTACCAGTTTGTGCGAGTATAACGACGGTAGGGACGCAGTGATGTCGTACCCTACCGTGTGATAGATCATCCCACAGCCTCGCCAATACGAAAAGATAAGCGACAGCGAAATGCTTACCTGAAACGCGAAGGGGTGAAGATACTCGCACGTATCATCGTGTACGCTGGTGGCTCATCATCACCGGTCATGACGATAAGGCTCATAAGCACGCTATATCTCTTCCAATAACTACTTCTCTTATTGTCGTATGGTGAGCAGTTTTCATCGGTATTAAACGCATCTGAAATTTATGCCTGCGGGCCATTTCTTTTACTTCCTCTGACTCATCGTATGTCATGAGAAAGTTACCCGTGAGTGTCTCGCATATGGTAAACAAATTCTCATGATCAATCTGGTGGTGTTTATAGAGTCGTTTCCCTGCCCGCTTGCCACCAGCAGTATAAGGGGGATCAATAAAATAGATGACATCCTCGCGGTCAGCAAACTCCATCATCACCTTCAGTCCATCATCGTGACGGAAGTCAATCCTGTTCACAACATGATTGAGATTAATAATCCTCTGCGCAAGGGTCTTCGGATACCATCGAGAGCCAATTCCTTTCCCATTCTCCCCATACCTGATAAAACGAGAGCCTTCAGCAAGTATTCCTCCATGTAACGTTCGGTTCTTCAAAATCGTTTGAAAGGCTTTCTCTCTTGTTGTTGTCGGAACCCGCTGAAGTTCCGCTTCAACGTTTTCTCTCGTCATTTGGAATGTCACGATTTGATGAGCCAACCACTCAGCATCACCACGAACAATCGTTTGCCAGACTGATGCAACCTCATCGTCTAACTCAACCATCACGACCGTTTCAACCCACTGTTCAAAGAGAGCGGTAAGGCTAATAATACCGCCACCGACGAACGGTTCTATAAGCACACGTGGTTTGTACTTCAGACTATTCATCCAGCGTCGAAATGCCGGCACAAACCACGTCTTTCCACCGGGATAGCGGAAAGGGCTTCGTTGAGGGACAGAAGCAACATTTACCGGACGTAGGAACGGTGTACCCTCGGCCTGTTCAGGAAACAATGGGAGCTGTTGCTGCATTTCCATAGTCAAAACGGCCTCTCAATAGTCTGGATCGTTAGCGGATTCTATATGCGGTGCAGGTACCCTCTTCACACCCAGTATAGATGCATGCAGAGCGCTTCTCACTGCCTATCAGTTCCCAACTCTGCACGACCCGCTCATGAGAAACCGTGGGTACTGCTTTATAACTTCGTCCCAATGCCTCAAATCGCCCTAAATCCCACCTTTCAACTGCAAGCGAGGAGCAGGGAGAGAACCCACCCCTACCATGCGCTGACAGGTATGATCGGCGAGACAACACATAGACAGATGTTTACCTAACCGTCAGACATCCTAACCACCGTCTCGGCAGGTTTCTGATGACGCAAGACCCATTTTGCCAACTCAAGCACCGGAACTATGCTCAGAGCGACCCCAATAATGATCATCCAATCGATGAGCGAGAGCGGAAAGGTAGTAAATGGCTCGTGCAAGAAAGGTAGATAGACGATGACCAGTAACAAAAGCATTTCCCACAGGATCGCCAGATTCAGCCAACGGTTCGCAAAGGGGCGATGAAATACAGAAAGGTGATCGGAACGAAAGTTATACGCTTTGAAGAACTGAATCAACACCAACGAGACGAAGGTCATCGTCATCGCCTCAACGATGCCACGCCCACTCTGCAACGCCCAAACAAAGAGGACGATATTGACCAATGCCGACCACAAACCACCGACGATCATCAAGCCGACAATGGGACGAGTGAAGATACCACGTCGCGGATCACGTGGCGGCTGGCGCATCAGATCGTCGTCGGGTGGATCAACTGCCAATGCCAGAGCCGGTAGACCATCGGTTGCAAGATTCACATACAGGATTTGAACGGCACTTAACGGCAACGGCAAGCCAGCGAGGGTAGCACCAGCCATCAGGGTAATTTCCCCAATATTCGATGACAGCAGGTACATTAAGTACTTCTTGATATTGCCAAAGATTCGTCGTCACTCTTCGACCGCAGCCACGATTGAGGCAAAATTGTCGTCAGTGATGGTCATTGCGGCTGCCTCTTTCGTGACATCGGTACCGGTAATCCCCATTGCAATCCCGATGTCAGCTTTCTTCAGCGCCGGTGCATCATTCACGCCGTCACCGGTCATTGCCACCACATACCCTTTTTGCTGGAGAGTCGTCACTACACGCAGCTTATGCACCGGCGCTACTCTGGCGTACACGTCGATTGTGTCGACTATGCGCGCAAATTCCTCATCGCTTAAGGTATCGAGTTCACTACCGGTGATTACCCGTCCATTGACAAGCAAACCCAGCTCACGAGCAATCGCAGCCGCAGTTAACGGGTGATCACCAGTTATCATGACGACCCGAATACCGGCTGTCTGACAGGTCTGAATAGCTGTTTTCGCCTCGGCACGAGGTGGATCAATCATACCGACTAAACCGAGGAAGGTGAGATCGTGCTCGGCATCGCTCAGGGTAGCCGGTGCTTTCGTCGCAATTGCCAGTACCCGCAAAGCCGACTCGGCCATCGTTTGCGCTGCCTGTAAGATAGTTTCCCGATCAGCCAGACTCAGCGGTGCGACTCCGTGCGGTGTCAGCCAATGACGACATGCGGCCACAATGACCTCTGGTGCCCCTTTGGCATAGGCAACCGTCTCACCGTGTTCGTGATGCAAGGTGATCATGCGTTTGGTTTCCGAAGAAAACGGAATCTCGGCCACACGTGGCGCATTGGCAACCAGGTCATCAACAACCAGACCAGCTTTCATCGCAGCTACGATCAGTGCCGCTTCGGTCGGATCACCCTGTACTTGCCAGCGCTGATCGCGGTAGACAACCCGCGCATCGGAAGCAAGTGTAGCAGCGCGCAACAACTGACAAACTGCCTCATCGGGCAGGACGAGGTGATCGTCACAGCGAAACTCACCGACCGGCTCATAACCGGAACCGGTAATTTCCCACCAACGACCGGCAACAAACACCCGGCGGGCCGTCATCTCGTCTTTCGTCAGTGTGCCGGTTTTGTCGGTACAAATCACCGACGTACTCCCCAACGTCTCCACTGCTGGCAGGCGTCGCATCAGCGCATTCCGCTTCACCATGCGCTGTACTCCGATTGCCAGCGAGATAGTCACTACTGCCGGTAAGGCTTCAGGAACAACGGCGACGGCTAAGGCTATCCCAAAGATGATCATCTCGACCAGTGGCTGACCACGCCAGAAGCCGAGCAGAGTAATAACAGCCACAATGACCAACGCGACGCGCGCCAGCGTATGACCAACCTGGTCGAGATTCTCTTGCAGCGGTGTTCGCCCGGTTTCAATCGTCTGCAACATCGTGGCAATCGTGCCAAACTCCGTCTGCATGCCGGTCGCCACGACAATGCCACGTCCGCGTCCGTAACTGACCGAAGTTCCAGCGTAGACCATATTCTTGCGCTCGGCGACGGGTACTGATGGCGGTAAGGTTATCGCGGCAGTCTTCTCAACCGGGAGTGACTCGCCGGTAAGCGCAGCTTCTTCGATCTGAAGATTAACTGCCTCGATCAGGCGCAGATCAGCCGGTACACGGTCGCCAGCACGCAAGAGCACGATGTCGCCAGGCACCAGTGTGCGAGCCGGTACAACCTGCTCACGGCCATCACGCAAGACAGTGGCGTTGGGAGCTGCCATGGTAAGCGCAGCTTCTTCGATCTGAAGATTAACTGCCTCGATCAGGCGCAGATCAGCCGGTACACGGTCGCCAGCACGCAAGAGCACGATGTCGCCAGGCACCAGTGTGCGAGCCGGTACAACCTGCTCACGGCCATCACGCAAGACAGTGGCGTTGGGAGCTGCCATCTGCCGGAGCGCTTCAATTGCTCGCTCAGCACGGTACTCCTGAATAAAGCCGAGCAAAACAGCGAAGAGTACGATGACAATGATGGCAATCGATTCGATACCGTGCCCAAGGAGTATTGACAGGCCAGTAGCGATTAGCAGGATAATGATCAGGATATTCTTGAATTGATTGAGCAGAATTGTCCAGGGTGAAATACGAGTCGTCGCTTGCAGTTCGTTTGGACCGTACAGCGTTAATCGGCGCGCCGCTTCGTCACCGGTCAAGCCCTGTGGTGAAGTGTATAGTTCAGTGTATACGGTATCCAGGTCGAGCGTATGCCAGGGCGATTGAGATCGAGAGCGCTCAGAGATAGTTGTTGCCATAGGATTGCTCCTTATATGTTGCGACAAGGTCGGCGATAAACACATACAATTTCACCTTCTTCGAGGATAGCATACGGCCACCAGCAATACAACCAGCGCAGCGATTCGATCTGCTAATCAACAACCGAATTTGAAAGAGAGTAGAGGTATAAGCGGTAGAAGGAGGTTCTATCTCGCTCCTCCCTCAAAAAAGCGGGGAATTGGAGAGTGCGCAGGTTCCACCGATGCACTACAGGACGCGGGCCAGAGACCCACGTTTCCAGGCAAACGGCGCAGATCGGAGAGCGCTGTGAAGGCGCGAGAGATGTGCATTGGCAGACACGACCGAGAACTTTGCAAAACCTTACTCGTCAGCCCTCACAGCCGACAAAAGAGGTAGTTTCAGGTATAATTAATTAACTTCAACCGCATAAAAAACCTGCCGCAAGGGTGCTCAGAGTGAGAAACACAATCGGCAGCCTGATGCAGAATGATAGCTAACCCTCGGCCAGACCGATCTGGTCGTCCTAAGCCTACCGAAGGAGGAGAGCGTGATTCGGGTTCTCATTGTAGATGATCACCCGATTGTGCGCGAAGGTCTGCGCAGTCTCATTCGTCAGCAAAGTGATATGACACTGGTTGGGGAAGCCGATGACGGCACCAAAGTGGTTTCGTTAGCAACCACCTTAAAACCTGATGTTATCACTATCGATTTACGTATGCCCAGCGTCGATGGCATTGGCGTCTTGCGCCAAATGCGCGAACTATCGCCATCGCCAGCCTGCCTGGTACTTTCCAACTATAACGAACCCGATTACGTAATCGCGGCTATCGAAGCCGGAGCACGTGGCTTTCTCTTGAAACACAGCGCGTACACCGCCATTATTGATGCCATCCGCACGGTCGCCAGCGGTGAATATGTCATCTCACCACATCTGGTTGGGGTACTCTTCACCAATGTCGCTGAGCTACAGCGCGAGCGCTTACGGCAGGCGTTAGCGGATGATGAAAGTGCCCTACGCTTGCTACGAGCACTGGCCAATGGTGCAACCACAGCCGAAATTGGGACAATGTTGCATATGAGTGAAGTGACTGTCAAACGCAGAATTCAAGAACTGATCAAACTACTTGGGGTAAGGAATCGAACCCAATTAGTTGCCGAAGCAGTACGTCGTGGATGGATTTGAGGGCTTACCTCTAATCGTTATCTGAAAGCGAATTGTGGCGTGCCGCAACCGCACACGAACCCGACCACTGTGCACGTTTCTATTCTGGCTCGGGAGAGTGCGTAACCGGTATCTATGCCGTCTGAGCGAGAAAGTGTTCCGAAAAAAGGTGCTCTCAACATCCCAACAAATAAATACAGCAAAAAAATCTGCACTCGTTCCATTCCCAACAATTCCTACTGCATTTGTACTGAACATATTGCCATCCTAGAGAAGAGGTAAGCTCTATTCACAGCAATAACGAGACCGGTGGCTATCCCATCCCTCTCAGGGAGACGAAGATCATCATCGCCAAGACATACCACTTACCCTCATCGCTGAGCTACCTGTAGCGCTGGTCTGACATTGACCGATCAGGCTTCACAATATCTTCACTTTGATCCCTTTGGATCGCTAATTTGACCAGTTCGGATCTTCTACATCTTGAGATCGTGAGCTTATACTACATATATCCCGAAGATTATCAGATACCTTGTAGGCTAGGAGGGAGATCTATGACAGATCAAGAGATCAGGCTCCCGGAAGAGGAGACCGATCGCCCGACGAAGGGGCGTCTCGACCGACGGAGTTTTCTCAAACTAGGCTCAGTCAGCGGCGCTGCTGCCATCTTGGCCGCGTGTGCCGCTCCGCCACCCGCACCAACCGCCGTTCCACCAACGTCAGCTCCGCAAGCGCAGGTTCCTACACCGGCTCCGGCTCCATCACCGGTCGTCGTTACCGAAAAGGTTGAGGTCCCGCTGATCAGTGAGGTCTTACCCTACCCACGCCTGAAGATCGCGACCCTCAACGATCTGAAAAATGGAGTGTTCGGTGCCACCTACCCTGACCAGCTTTCTCCGATCCAGGTTCTCAAGCTAGGGAAAAAGGTTCCTGGCGGCGTGGGACCAGACGAAGACATCGTGGCGTACAGCGGATTATGCACCCACATGGGATGCCCCATGAACTACGATCCGGCCACCAAAATTTTTGTCTGTCCGTGCCACTACAGCCATTTCGATGCTGAAGCCGACGCGATTCTCATTAGTGGGCCAGCGACCCAGAATCTACCACGCATTATCCTGGAGGTAGAGGGCCAGGATATTTACGCAGTTGGGGTGCAGGGACTGATCTACGGACGACCGCATAATCTCAGCCTGACTGAGCTATAGGAGGGAAAGACTATGCCTGTGTACCGTCCAGCCGATCGATTGGTGTTACCGCCGGTCGATGCTGAAAAATATCAAACCGTATGCCATTATTGCATTGTCGGATGTGGCTATCATGTCTACAAGTGGCCAGAGGGACGCTCAGGAGGATTGCTTCCCGATCAGAACGCGCTGGGAGTAGATTTTACCAAACAGGTCGCTCCGCTAAGTGGTAACTGGATTGCCCCTGCTCATCATTCGATCATTACCGAGCGTGATGGTCGTCGCTATCATATTGCTATCGTCCCTGACAAGGAATGTGTGGTCAATAAGGGACAACACTCGGCGCGTGGAGGTTCACTCGGCAGCAGCCTCTATCGGCCAGACGGCCCAACCCATGTTCGGCTAACCCATCCCCTCG
This sequence comes from Chloroflexus sp., assembly GCA_017743535.1. GTDB lineage: Bacteria > Chloroflexota > Chloroflexia > Chloroflexales > Chloroflexaceae > Chloroflexus. The sequence continues at coordinate 2,563 of JAGHYT010000028.1, read as the reverse complement.
TCTACCGCGCCACCGAGCAGGTACCAACAACGTGGGACGATGCGATAGATCTGGCAGCGCGCGTTATCTATGGCAGTATCCAGCGCGACGGCAACAACTCGATCTTTATGAAAATCTTTGACCACGGCGGCGGCGGCGGTGGATTTGAGAACAATTGGGCGGTTGGGAAATTCTTCTTCAACGCCGTCCAGACGATCAACTGCTCGATCCACAACCGTCCGGCGTACAATTCTGAAGTTCATGCCTCGCGCGACATGGGGGTGCCTGAACTCAATTATGCTTACGTCGATGCTGAACTCGCCGATACCATCGTGTTATGGGGCGCCAATTCCTACGAATCTCACACAAACTTCTACCTGGTCCATATGCTCCCGAATATCCAGGGCACAACGGTAAACGCCAAAAAGGACGCTCGTCCAGGCGAACAGGTTGGCCCCGGCCGGATCATCATTATCGATCCGCGACGCACGGCCACAGTGGTCGTTAGCGAGCAGGCCGCCGGAAAGGATCGGGTGTTGCATCTGCAACTCAACCCTGGCACCGATATTGCGCTGGCCAACGCGATCGCACGGGTCGTCTACGAACGGCAATGGCATGATAAAGATTTTGTCGCCAACCGGGTCGAAGCGGAAACGGTGCAGCCCTTCCTCGATCAGAGTCTCCAGATCAGTAAGAGTCTCGATGAGGTATTGGCCGAAGCCGAAAAAATCACCGGCCTGTCACGCACCCAGATCGAGCAGGCTGCAAGCTGGATTGCCGAGACTAAGAGCGATGGGACTCGACCGCGGGCAATCTTCCTGTACGAGAAGGGTGTTATCTGGGGATTGAAGAATTACGAGAATATCGGTAGTATTGTCAATCTGGCACTCCTGACCGGCAACTTTGGCAAACCTGGTACAGGTTGTGGTCGCCTGGGAGGGCATCAGGAAGGATATGTGCGCCCTGGCTACCCCGGCCCACGCCCCGCGCCGTATGTTGATGATCTGCTTAGCCAGGGGCAGGGGAATGTCTTCTACGTCGTTGGGTGCAACCCGGCGGTAACCACCCTCAATGCGCAGCGCATGCGCGAGACGTTACAAACCCGTGGGAAGCTGGTCAGAGATGCACTTGATGCCAACTTCGCCGCTGACAATGCAACGAAAGCACAGGCTATCCTCGATGCTGTCAAGCAAGGTGGGTTGTTTATCATCGTGCAAGACATCTACCCCACCGAGACGGCAAAGCATGCCCACGTGGTCTTCCCAGCAGCAGCCTGGGGCGAAAGTCCGATTACGTCAATCAACGGTGAACGTCGTTTGCGGCTGTACGAGAAGTTCATGGACCCACCAGGTATCGCCGAGCCAGACTGGAAGATTTTGGGGATGCTGGCTCAGCGTATCAAAGCCCTGGCCCAAGCTGACGGTAATGCCGACATCGCTCAACGATTCAGCGGTTTCGAGTGGAAAACGGCTGAAGAAGTCTTCCTGGAAGGTGGTCAGTCGTTTGCCGATGGCGTGAAGGCCAGTGTTGAACGATACAAGGGTGTTGATTACGCCTTCCTCAAGGCAGCCGGTAACAACGGTATTCAGACCCCGGTAACTATTGTCAACGGTAAGCCGCAGGGACGGGTACGTTTCTTTGAAAACGGTGAACCCTTCTACACCGAAAGTGGCAAGGCCAAGATGCTGCCGACGCCGTGGCCCGGATTCCCGGCCATCGTCCAGGAGCAGATCAACAAGTATCCATACTTCATGACTAACGGGCGCAACAATAACTGGCAGACTCTCTACAACGACATGAACATTCCCTTCTTTGCCGAACGAACGCCATTGCCATACATCGAGATTAGTCCAGAGGACGCAAAGAAGGAGGGTCTCCAGCCAGGTGATATTGTGCGCCTGTTCAACGACTACGGCGAGACAATGGCATACACTGTAGTGAGTACCAGTGTTAAACCGGGTGTGATCTTTATGCTGTTTGCTCACCCGCGGGCGACTACGAATAGTCTGACCACACCGTATGTTGACCCGGCGGTCATTATCCCGTACTACAAAGGAAGTGCCGTGGGTTTGCAGCGCATTGGCCGTTTCGCCGATTTGGATGCACGTCTGACATACAAGTCAACCAATTTTGATAAGGTGGTGTAACGGGTTGGGCGGCGTACCGTCGTTGTGTGGTTACAACAATGACGAGTGGAACAGAGGGGTGGATTAGGAATCTACCCCTTTTAAAGTGCGTCGGTAAAGAACGAGAGGCAAGCTGCATCTTCGATCATGCGCGTCACCGCAGCGGGAATGGTGTACTGATGCGCCAACCGATCATTGCATTCCTAGGTAACCATGTGGAAGTTAGTGCGTTCTATCAGCACGCTTGGCGCCCCTCACCTGCCCCGCAGGGCGGGACCGCCACGACCGTTGCCTGTCTTGACGATGGACACTTCCACATGGGGAGAGGAAGGGGGAGTTGGAGGGGGAACCCGACCCGATGACTCTTGATGAGACAAACTCAACCAGGTACTGCACACTACGGGCCAGAGGCCCGCGCACCGAGGTAGCATACCGCGAGCCAGAGGCCCGCGCACCGA